>NZ_CP130610.1:607231-910847 GCF_030544485.1 Halomonas sp. HAL1 | reverse complement strand
TGGCTTGAATCACTGGGTGTCGAACCGGTCAGCTATCGCGATCGCAATGCGCATGAACTAAGCGACGCCATTAAGCTCGCAAGCCCCAACGGTATTGATGTGTATTATGAAAATGTGGGTGGCATTTGCCTGGAAGCTGCCCTCAGCCAGTTAAATGAAGGCGCCAGAATCGCAGTGTGCGGTATGATCGACGATTACAACGCCGCAGAGCCCACTCCAGGCCCCAGCAACCTTTCGCAACTGGTCATCCGTAAAGCCAAAATGCAGGGCTTTATCGTGGCGGATCACTGGTCAAGCTATCCCTACTTCCTAAACGAAGTGGCCCCGCAAGTCGCCGCTGGAAAACTGGCTTATAAAGAAACCGTGAAAGAGGGTTTAGAGAATATGCCAGAGGCTTTCTTGGCGTTATTTGAAGGCGGCAATACCGGTAAGATGCTGGTCAAACTAGGCAGCTAATCGTTGCGCTAGATTAAACTTGCTGGAGTTACCTATCCCACACCCCGAAAGCCGCGCTACGTTGATAGTGCGGCTTTTTTATTTATCACTGTTTATGCTTACCTACCAGAAATCATTAGACCAAAAGCGAATTGATTATTAAAATCGATTAGCTATTGAGATGTGTTTTAACCCATCGGCTTTGCTGATGGGTTAGGGCACACTGCTGAATCGCCGCTTAGCAGCCACTGCTAAGCGGCATTAACTCGTTGTTAAATAGGGGTTACCTCATGGATGAACACTCACGTACGCACAGCAGATGGCCGCTATTACTGCTTGGCCTTTTGCTAGTGGCGGCGGGACTTGCCTTGGCCATTGGCGGCGGCAAGCTGCTTAGTGTAGGCGGCAGTGCTTATTACTTAATTACCGGCATAGGCGTTATCGCCAGCGGTGTTTTACTGGCAATGCGCCGGGGCGCAGCGCTCTGGCTGTATGCGCTTATCTTGTTTGCGACGCTTGTATGGGCGTTATGGGAAGTCGGCTTAGACTGGTGGCAGTTGGTGCCACGCGTTGCGATCCTCTGCCTAATCGGGATTATTTTACTGCTTCCCTGGTGGCGTAAACCGTTACATTCACGAGGCGGCAGCTTGGCATTGGTAGGTAGCATTGTTGCTGCCATTCTGGTGGCTATTGCTAGTCAGTTAAGCGACCCAGGCAGAACCGAAGGGACGATTTCCAACGCCAGCGAAGAGGCCAACGCCGTTAACCCCGCGCAAGTAGCGGGAGACGACTGGCCTGCCTATGGCGGCACCAATGCGGGCACTCACTACTCCTCACTTGAACAGATTACGCCTGACAACATCGGCGAACTGGAAGAGGTATGGCGCATTCAAACCGGTGATGTGGCAGGGCCCAGCGCGCCGTCCGAAATCACCAATCAAAACACCCCGCTTAAAGTAAACGACAGTCTATATATTTGTACCTCGCACAGCCGCGCGATGGCGCTCTCCCCTGAAACAGGGGAAACATTGTGGGAGTTTGACCCAGAGGTGAGCACGCTGGGTGCCGAGGATTTCTCGCTCTGGGCCCATATGACCTGCCGCGGCCTCGCCTACTATGATGCGGCTAACTACTCCGCGGCCCCAGACGCCAACGGATCAGCGGATAACAGCGCGCCCACAGACACCGCGGCTAGCAACAACGATGCACCGAACAGCGACACAGCGCTCTCTTTCGACATCTTCGATAACAGTGATATTTTCAGCCTCGACCTCTCTTTCTTGTCACTGCTGTTTAGCGTTGAAGATGAGAGTGATACGCAGCCCATGCTCAGCGAAACCGACGTCATGTGCCCACGCAGGCTTTACCTGCCTACCGCAGATGCGCGTTTAATTGCGCTGAATGCCGATACCGGTGAGCGATGCGCCAACTTTGGCGACAATGGTGAAGTCGACTTGACCAACAATATTGGCGACTTCGACCCTGGTGGTTACTACTCCACATCGCCTGCGACAGTAACGGAAAACCTGGTTATTCTTGGCGGGCACGTTACCGACAACAGCTCCACTGATGAGCCTTCTGGTGTCATCCGTGCCTTCGACGTGCACACCGGCGAGTTGGTGTGGAACTGGGATAGCGGTAACCCCGATGACACCGAACCATTAGCGGATGGCGAAACCTACACACGTAACTCGCCTAACGTATGGGCGCCGATCAGCGTAGATGAAGAACTCGGCATGGTTTACCTGCCCATGGGTAACGCCACACCAGATCAGTATGGCGCCGACCGCACTGAGAACGATGAAACCTATAGCGCAGGTTTAGTGGCACTTAACCTGGAAGATGGCCAAGTTGAATGGGTTTACCAGTTCGTTCATCACGACCTGTGGGATATGGACACACCCGCGCAGCCGGTGCTGATTGACCTTGCCACCGATGAAGGTACCCAGCCCGCGGTGATTCAGCCAACCAAGCAAGGCAGTCTTTACGTCTTGAACCGCGAAACCGGTGAGCCGATTGTGCCCATCGAAGAGATACCTGCTCCGCAAGGCGCCGTTGAAGGCGACTGGACGGCGGAAACACAGCCACGCTCAGCGCTAAACCTGCTCCCTCCCCCGCTCACCGAGCGCGATATGTGGGGCGCCTCACCGTTTGACCAAATGATGTGCCGCATTCAGTTCAACTCGTTGCGTTATGAAGGACAGTACACGCCGCCTTCGCTGGAAGGCAGTATTGTTTATCCGGGTAATGTCGGGGTCATGAACTGGGGTGGGGTCGCCGTTGACCCTGAACGCCAAGCGCTATTCACTGGTGCCAAATACTTGGCATTTGTTTCCACGCTGATACCTCGCGAAGAGGTAGAAGAAGGACAAGGCTCGGCTAGCGAGCAGGGTTTGCAGCCTAATGCAGGCGCCCCCTATGCCGTTGAGCTTGGCCCACTGCTTTCCGTGCTAGGGCTGCCCTGCCAAGCGCCTTCCTGGGGCGATGTGGCCGGTATCGATCTACAAAGCGCAGAAGTGGTATGGAAGCACCGTAATGGCACGACACGCGACAGCATGCCGTTCGATCTGCCGATTGGTTTGAATGTCGGCGTTCCGGCGCTCGGCGGCCCGCTCACCACCGCGGGCGGTGTATCGTTCTTGAGCGGCACCCTAGATCAGTACCTGCGCGGCTACGACATCACCACTGGCGAGGAAGTGTATAAAGCGCGCCTACCGGCAGGTGGCCAAGCCACACCCATGACCTACACCGGCGAAGATGGTCGCCAGTACGTGGTCGTCACGGCGGGGGGGCACGGCACCTTTGGCACCAAAATGGGTGACTATGTGATTGGCTACGCGCTGCCTGAGTAACCGATCGACCTAGTAGACTCACCAACGAGAACGGGCGACCCAAATGATGGGCCGCCCGTTTTTATTTTCTTCATGTAGCGTTTAGAAACGTACTTCTAACCCGCCATAAACACTGCGTCCTGGCGCAGGCTCGTAAAAGCGGCCAAAGGTGCCGTTCAAGCGCACATTGGAATAATGCTCTTCATCCAATAGGTTGCGCACGCCCACATAGGCATTTAGCTGCGTATCGCTGCCCAACTGCCAGCCATCTCCCACCCGCAGATTGACCAGCCAGTAGCTATCGACTTCGGCTTCATTGGCATTGTCAGCCACCAAGTCACCCACGTATTGGGTTTCAAGGGTCGCAAAGCGCTCATCAATTCCTTCCCAGGTTAGCTGATTGACCCAGGTCTGTTCAGGTAAGCCGGGGATACGGTTGCCACCAAAGCTTTCCGTTGGTGTGGCAAATTGATCAAACTCATAGCGCGCCAGCGTCAGAGCACTATCCAACCGCCACTGGTCGGCTAACTGCCAACCGAGCGCCAGTTCGATGCCGTCACGATCAGTATCACCCGCGTTCTGGTAGAGCGTGCGCCCTCCATTTTCCTCTTCGTAAGGGACTAGCTCATCGCGCACGCGTACTGAAAACAGTGCCAAGTCATAGTCCATTGCGAGTGGCTCCACATAGCCACGCAACCCCACCTCGCGGTTCCACGCTTTTTGTGGCTCAACCGCCGGGTTAAAACCGCCGCCCGCTGGGTTTGCAAACTCTGAGAACGTTGGGGTTTCAAAGGCGGTGCCGGTGTTGATATACGCCTGATGCTGTGGGCGATAGCGGTAGCTCAGCCCCGCCGAGCCGCTCCACTCATTAAAGGTTTGCTCGCCGCTTTGATCACCATCGCTTTGATAGCGATCATCCACTTCCAACTCCACCCGATCAAAGCGCGCACCCAGCGAAAGCGTGACCTGCTCGGTTAAAGCCAAATCACCTTGAGCAAACACCCCAGCCGAGGTTGCCGTTTGGGTCTCTTCCGCCAGCTGCTCACCAACAACACCCTGCGGATTGACATCGTTTCTAAAGCGTTCGTCGTCTTGGCGAGCCACATCCACACCGGTGATATAGCTCAGCGGTAAGCTGCCCAGGCTGACCTCATGGTGATACTCGGCGCTCGCGCCCAGGTAATCACGCTGGTAGCCGATGCGACTGTCACCCACGTAAGGCAACTGCTGCTCAAAATCGCGCTGGGAAATAAAGCCTTTTAAGTAGAACTCGCCAGGGCCTGCGGACAAATCTTCGTACTGTAAGCCGAGGAGCTGTTGATCGACATTCTGCCCAGCGTCTAGGGCGAGCGAGTTAGGCGCGGCTTGATCACGCCCTGCGGCTACTTCTCTAGCGTTTAAAGCACCAGGATCTTCAGAGCGGGGGTTATCGAGCAAATTGATAATCGCGGTTAACGCACGGTCGCTGCCTAACTCGCGGCGGAGTTTGGCATTCAGCAGGTACTTTTCCGTGGAGCTCTGCTCTCGATAGCCATCGACATTAAGCGCTGAAAAGCTCACATGGTGCGACCAATCCCCTTGGGCGCCACCGGTTTGCACGACCGCCTTACGGTAGCCATCGCTCCCCACCTCGGTACGCACGCTTGAACCAGGGTTATCGCGCCCATCCGCTGTGGTGATATCAATCACCCCGCCCGCCGCATTGCCATAAAGCACCGAAGAAGGCCCACGGATGACTTCAATACGCTCAGCGCTGTCCAGGTCAATGGCATCTAACTGCGCCTGACCGTCTGGCAGCGTGTAGGGAATACCATCGACCATCACGGTAATACCGCGCACGCCAAACGGCGCGCGAGCACCAAAACCGCGGATGGAAATGCGCTGGCCCTGGGCGAAGTTATCGCGGTTCTGCAGGAACACCCCTGGCACGCGCACCAGCGACTCATCCAATCGCGCGCGCTGCTGGCCTTGCGCAATGGCTTCGCGGTCAATGGTGGAAACCGCCGCAGGCGTATCATATAGCTCACGCGCCAAACGGGGCGCGGTTACCTCTACGGTGGCCAGGTTAGTGTTATTCGTTGGGCTCTCTTGAGCCAAGCTTTGACTTGCTACAAAGCAACTCAACACCCCTAAAGACGCGGTGGTGACTTTTAATGTTATGTTGGGCATGGGGTCCCTCCCAGATAGTGTTAGTGGAAATTGAAAGTGTAAATGAACGATTTTCTATTGGGTCAGTCTCAGCTTATTCACCAAGGCCTGGATAAAACTTCCGACAGTGCCTACACTTGTACAAGTTACACCCCTGAAAGCAAAGGAGGCTTCATGGCGTTTACAGCGACTGATCCGATTAAGATGATTTTTGCCGTTATACTTCCCCCACTCGGCGTATTTTTTGAGGTCGGTTTTAAAGGGCATTTCTGGCTGAACATTATCCTAACGCTATTTGGCTTCATTCCGGGCATCATTCATGCGTTTTATGTGATATTGAAGCACTGATAATAGTAAAGCTGTAGATGATTTGAACTAAGCGGGCGCCCTTGTAATGGGCGCCCGCTTAGCTTTAACGGGCTCTCCACCGATTATTAATATGTACATTATCATGTGCACAGACTGTACATAGCACTATAGACCAGCTCAGGGCATACTTTAAGGAGTCGTCCCTGTTCACCATCAAGAGCCTCGTCCCTATGCCATTAGGCCATCAACCGCCTCTGCGCGTCGGATTTATCCTACTCCCTCTGTTTACCATGAATGCCTTTGCAGGCTTCATCGATTCATTGCGTCTGGCTGCCGACAAAGGTGGCCGAAGTCGACAAATCCACTGTAGCTGGCAGATCATGGGGCCTGGCCCAGTCACCTCCAGCTGCGGCTTGGAGGCTCACCCACAAACGCCATATCGTGAACCGAGTGAATTCACTCATATTGCCGTTTGTGGGGGTAACAACTACCTCAATCCACATGAAGATCAAGCACTCAGTCAATACCTCAAGGAAGCGCACCGAAAAGGAGTGAAACTTGTCGATGTATGCACTGGCACGTTTGCCATCGCCCGTGCTGGCCTGCTGAGAGGTCAACGTGTGTGTGTGCACTGGAACGTAATCAATGATTTTCGCCAACAGTTTCCCAAAATCGACGCTACTCCCGATCGAATATTCCTGGAATCCGCAAGGGTAATTACTTGTGCGGGCTCGTCAGGCGCCACGGACATGGCCTTGCATCTGATCCATCGCACATGCGGCTCCGAAAAGGCCCAGCAGGCTATCCGTCACATGGTTTTAAACGGAATGCGTACCTCCAACTCTCCACAAACTCACTTTTTTGAAGCCATCCATGAAATTCGTGATGAGCGAGTCCGGGTAGCCGTACTAACGATGGAGCAATCACTGAATACCCGTCTAAATACGTGTGACTTGGCCAAACGCATCAATTTAAGCCCCAGGCAGCTTGATCGACTCTTTCGTCAAGAATTGGGTATCACACCAATGCGCTACTTTAAAATCATGCGGCTACGCTATGCAGACTGGCTGCTCCATCATACCGACAGCTCAATTGCCGATATTGCCGCTGATTGCGGTTTCTCCGATGCAGCACATCTCGCACGAGACTTTCATGCGCATTTCGCGTGCAGCCCTGGCCAATCAAGACGTCAGGAAAAAACGGTTAAGGCTCTTCAATAACGCTTTCAAACGTGACTTTCAAGCAGCTACCACGTGCGAGTTTTGTCCAAAAAATTCAATTTATTGTCTTTTTCATTCTATAAATCATGGTAGCGCGGACCTACTCTAGACACACGTGATCTTAAAGATCCGTGACATGACTCCCGCAAAAACAACCTCCAGAGCGTCACCATGAAAGCACTTCTCCCCGTACGATACATCGCTTCTTTCGCCTTAGGGCTCGGCCTAGCAGGCCATGTTGCTGCTGCCGAACTAGAACTTCGAGCGGCGACCATTGGTAGCCAGCAAGGTATTCAGATGGCGGGGTTGAATGCCCTCGCTGAACATGTGGCAGAAGCAACCAATAACAATGTAGACATCAAACGTTTTCACTCCGGCTCACTAGGCGATCAAGTCAGCAATATCGAAGCAATAGATACACGTTTATTGGATATCGCCACTATTGAAACGCCGATTACTACCATTGATGAAGACATGGGGATTCTTTCACTTCCCTATCTATTTAGAGACCGAGAGCACGTAAGCAATACCCTGAACGGTGAAATCGGTAAAGAATTAAAAGACAAGCTTCAACAGCAGGGCTACCGTGTTATCGGTTTTTATGAAGGAGGTTTTCGTCATATTACCAACAATAGACATGCCATCGAAAAACCCGAAGATCTTGACGGATTAAGAATTCGTACCCCAGGCAGCCGTCAGCGCGTCGAAATGTTTAATGCCTATGGCGCTAACGCTTCTCCACTGCCTTATCCAGAACTTTACTCTGCCCTTCAGACCGGCGTCTTCGATGGTCAAGAAAACCCTCTCGTCGAAGTAGAGGCCAGTCGCTTTTACGAAGTACAAGATTAGCTCTCACTCTCTGGGCATGTTTACACCGTCGGCTTCCTGCTGATGAACGAGTCACGTTTTCAGGACCTTGATTCCAGCGTTCAGCGAGCTCTTCTCGAGGGCGGCGAACAAGCCTTCGAGGCAACGGTTAACTTTGGAGAACAAGCAGATCAGAGCGTCGTGGAGCTTGTAAAAGAGAACGGCATGGAAGTTAACGATGTAGACACTGACGCCTTTATTGCAGCCTCGCAACCTCTATGGGAGTCCTTTACCGAAGGACTGTCGCAAGAGGCACGCGACATGGTGCAACGAATCGCCGACCTCCCCTAACGGCAGAGCACACTTCCCGGCGGGCACTTCCTGCCCGTCGCTACTCCTGGGAGCACTACCATGCTTGATCGTTTTTTTGAAGCGGTCGCGGCACTGCTGTTGGCTGCCATTACTCTCCTGGCAATAGCGGCAGTGGCTGCGCGCTACATTCTTAATGCCTCGCTATCGTGGAGCGCCGAAGTTTTAGTGGGTCTGCTGGTCTACGTTACCTTTTTCTGCGGTTATCTAGCACTCAGGCAAGGCGCACATCTACGTATTGATGTTATCGCAGCCTTACTTCCCTACCGCGGCCAATGGATACTTTTTTTTATTAACCAGGCACTTATCGGGTTGGTCTGCGTCATCATGATCGTATGGGGCTTGGAACAAACACTCACCTTTTCAAACCGCACAACGCTCATGCTAGGGGCACCTCAGTGGCTTTTCTATTCCGCTGTGCCTATCTCAGGCGCAGGCATGTTGCTAGAACTACTTCGCCAGTGTGTCGTTGCCGCCCAAGCAAAGATACCGCCCTATGAAGCTGCGCGAAGAGCCGCCCTGGAGGAGCCAGAGCTATGATTCTACTCATCATACTACTTGCACTCCTGACCCTGATTGGGCTGGCCATGCCAATCGCCTTCGCTTTGACACTTGTCTCTATCGGTGTACTCGCTTTTGCCGGTGTGGATATGCTCGTACTGGTACAGCGCTTATATAGAGGGACCGAGTCCTTTCCGCTATTGGCCGTCCCTCTGTTCATTCTAGCGGGACAGATAATGAACCACAGCGGTATTTCAGCTCGACTCGTAGATCTGGCTCGCTCCATGGTGGGAGCTATACGAGGTGGGCTGGCGGCGGTCAATATTTTGACCTCCATGTTCTTTGCAGGCATGAGCGGCACCTCCATGTCAGATACGGCTGCCGTTGGCGGCGTAATGATTCCCCAAATGGTTAAGCGAGGCTATTCAGCGCCCTTTACAGCCGCCGTGACCGCTTCCTCTTCCACGATTGGCATCATCATTCCTCCCAGCGTTCCCATGGTGTTACTGAGCGCTTATATGGGGCTTTCAACAGGTGCGTTATTTGCGGCCGGTCTGGTCTCAGGGCTATTCATCGCCATAGGACTCATTTTGATGGCGTGGTGGATATCAGTGAAGCGCCAATACCCTATCGAAGCTGCATTTTCGCTCAGACAGCTGGGGAGCAGCTTGGCCAGTGCATTCCCGGCCCTGCTGATGCCAGTCATCATCCTCGGTGGCATCCTCGGTGGCATTTTCACACCGACAGAAGCCTCCGCCGTGGCAGTCGCTTATGGCATTTTCGCTGGCATGGTGCTTTATCGCTCGCTTTCACTACGCGCGCTGTATCGTGCCCTGGTCGAGAGTGCCGTGTTAACCGGTGCGGTCATGTTTGTAACGGCTGCGGCACATACACTCGGCTATACCTTCACCTACCAAAGCCTTGGACAGCTAGTTCTCGGGCCAATCGCAGCCCTGGATATGGGCCCCATCGGCTTCTTGCTGATTTTGAGCCTCGTACTGATCATTGCTGGCACCTTTCTTGATGGCATCGCAATGATGTTCATAGTGGTGCCGCTGTTTCTGCCCAGTGTTCAGCTGCTCGGCATAGATCCTCTCCAGTTCGCCATGGTGGTCATCCTTTGCTGGGGTATTGGCCAGCAGACTCTACCGGTAGGAGCCGCTTTATTTATTACGAGCGTAATTTCCCGAGTCGATGTCATCCGCATTACCTACGCCAACCTGCCGTTCATTGGCGTGATGCTGGCGGTGCTAGTCGCCGTGATTGTCTGGCCTGCTGGCATGGTCATGAGCGTACCCCGCTGGTTTGGCCTTTAACCCAATACTAATAACCCAACCGCACAGCCCACAGGAAGAAGCAACCATGAAAAATCAACAGTTCCTTGATGTTATCTATACCCATACGGAAGGCGAGCCAACCTGCATTGTGCATGCTGGTATCCCTTACCCTTATGGCAGCAACATTCTATCCAAACGCGCTTATTTGAAAGAGCATCACGACCATGTCCGCACGAGCCTGATGCGTGAGCCCCGCGGTCACCAGCACATGTTTGGTGTTTTTCTAACCCCACCTTCCGATGAGCATCATGACGCTGGCATGCTTTGGATGGATGGCGAACAGTTCGTCGATATGTGTGGTCACGGCACCATAGCCCTTTCAATGGCGATGGTTTCTCACCGCTTGGCGCCACCAGTACAAGAAGACGGCATGACACGCATCCGTTTTGAAACTACCGCTGGCACTGTCGTATCGGAGGTCAAAGCCGATGCCGACAAAGTGCATTGGACTCGCTTTGAAAATGTGCCCGCCTTCGTGATGGAACAGGACATTCCAGTTGACGTTCCAGGGCTGGGTACACTAAAGGCTGACCTGGTATTTGGTGGCAACTTCTTCGCTATCATTCGTATTCCATCTGACAAGCAACCCATTTGCCCCGAAAATGGCAGTTATTTTTCAATGGCGGGAGAGGCGGTCAAGGCAGAACTGAATAAACGCATGTCGATTCGTCACCCCGTCCATGCTCACATCAATGGTCTGAATTTCGTTACATTCTGGCATGAGGGAACGCAACCAGATTCACTCTACCGCAACGTCCATGTGTTCTCAGGCGGCAAGCTGGATCGCTCGCCTGGCGGCACTGGAACCAGCGCCATGATGGCCATGTTTCACGCACGAAATGAACTGGAAGAGAACAAGGAAATTTACTCGGAAGGCCTGCTGGGAAGCGGCCGGTTCACTGGCAAAATATTGGGCAAGACCGAAATTGGTGGTTACTCTGCCATTCGACCAAGCGTGCAAGGCACTGCAGAGCTGATCGGTTATGCCAAATGGCTGATTGATGAGAGAGATCCTGTAGGTCGCGGCTTTATGATTCGCTAACGCAATCTCCCCCCTGAGTCTTTCTCAGGGGGGAGATAAGCGCACTACCCTCTTGCTTCTAACGCCTCGTTCTCTCCGGACTCCTCCTGCAACTCTTCGCCTTCGCTGCGGGCAATAACGGAGGTACCCACTAAATCGCCTGTCACGTTAAGCGCCGTAGCCCCCATACCTACCAATGCATCAATGGCGGTGAGCAGCGCAACCGTCTCTATTGGCAGCCCCACTTGAGCAAACACCGTGGCGATCATAATGATACCCGCGCCTGGCACGCCTGCGGTACCCACCGACACCAACGTACCAATCAGCACTATCTGCACCATGCTAATGAAATCCAGCGGCGCACCAATCACATTGGCCGCAAAGACCGCCGAAATGGCGATACGAATCGCCGCGCCATCCATATTTAACGTAGCGCCTAATGGCAGACTGAAGCCATAGATACTTTTGGAAATCCCTAACCGGTGGGCCGCATTAATGGTGAGTGGTAATGTTCCCGAGCTACTTTGGGTCGCAAACGCCGTCGCCATCGGCGTGCGGGCCTCACGAAAGAAAGTACGTAACTTCACACCAAACAGCCGCATGATGCCGCAATAAATCAGCAAATGAGCGGCCAGTGCGATATACAGCACCACCACCATATCGCCCAACGATAGCAACGTCTCCAACCCCTGCTGGCTCACCGTTTCAGCGACAATCGCAAACACGCCGATGGGCACATAGTGCAGTACCCCCGACATCACTTTTAAAGTGACCTCGTTTAACGCTTCAATCACCCCGTATAACCGCTCGCCAATGGCATGCTGACTTTCCGACTGACGCATTTTCAGCAAGGCGATGCCAAACACGAGTGCTGTGAAAATAATGCCCAGCATGTTGAGATCGGCAAACGCACCAATGATGTTATTGGGCACAATATTAAGTAGCGTATCGACCACACCTGGGTTGTCGGGCACCGAGAAACTAGCCTGCTCGTCCAGCCTCATTCCGCTACCTGGGTTAAACAGGGTAGCGATGGTTAAACCCACCATGATCGCTAATGCTGATGACGCTAAATAGTAACCAAATACCTTGCCGCCAATACGTCCTGCACTGCCTTCCCGTGACTGATTCACCCCGACCATTAGCGTAAACAGCACAATCGGAACGATCAGAAAAGTGAGCAGCCGAAGCAGCAAATCGCCTAACGGGGCTAACCAAACCGCTACCGGCTCACCGCCCACCAGCCCGACCACAACGCCCAGCACCAGTGCGATGGTGACGCGTAAAATCAGCGACGCCTGACAATAGGCCTTCCATATACGTGTCATTTAAATCCCTACGGGTCGATTGAAAACTTAGGTTGCTATCATGGTAGTTTGGCACAGCCCTCTCAGCCTGCCTTTATCTGCATGTCATAGGATTAGGCAAGCATGCAATAGGATCGCCTCTATTGGCTTTTGCTGCCGCTCGTTAATCTGCTCCCGGTAGTAAATAAACGAGAGGATCATTAAATGACGACGGCAACTAACCCTTCAATCACTAGCCAATCATCAACGACTCATCCTTCAAAAGTTGTCTTACTGACCGGTGCTAGCAGCGGTATCGGTGAAGCCACCGCTCGCTGGCTAGCGGGTCAAGGCCACCGCCTCGTGGTCGGCGCACGCCGGGGCGATCGCTTGAAAGCTCTGTCCGAGTCCATTCGCACCGAGGGTGGCATAGTCGACTATCGGGCGTTGGATGTAACCAGCCTGGAAGATATGCAGGCCTTCGCAGATTACGCTCTTACGTTGCATGGCCGCATCGATGTCATCGTCAATAACGCTGGAATTATGCCGCTCTCGCCATTGGCATCGCTCAAAGTCGATGAGTGGAACCAAATGATCGACGTCAACATTCGTGGCGTCCTCAATGGCATCGCCGCCACTCTGCCTACACTGCAAGCACAAGAGAGCGGCCAGGTCATCAACGTTACTTCTATAGGCGGATTCACGGTCGTTCCAACGGCGGCGGTCTACTGCGCCACTAAATACGCGGTTCGCGCTATTTCCGATGGGTTACGCCAAGAAACCGATAAAATCCGCGTTACCTGTGTTTACCCCGGCGTCGTTGAATCCGAACTGGTGAATACCATTACGGATCCCGAGGCGGCTGAAGCCATGGTGACTTATCGACAGATTGCACTTAAACCCGACGCCATTGCCTCAGCGATCGCCCATGCGATTAATCAACCGGACGATGTCGATACCAGCGACATCGTCGTGCGCCCCACCGCTAGCCTATAACACCGCATACGTCACACCCGAGCGACTTACCGGGTGCGGTGCCTAGAAAGAGTGATTTCACATGCAAGACACCAAGCTTCCCATTTACTGGAAACGCGCCCTGGTCGTCGCTGGCATTATCACTATTATGCCAGCACTGACAACGGCGCAAACATCCCATGACACAGGAGAAACCGACATGGCAGACCATCCCTATGTTGGTATGTGGGTAACCGAAGATGGCCGAATTCGACATGAGCTTTTACCCAACAATCGTTACGACGAGGCACGGGGCGAACGCGAAAGCGCTTACCAGGGCCGCTACCGGGTAACGGATAACTACATCGAATACTGGGATGACACCGGCTTCACCGCTGATGGAGAATTCATCAATGACGTGCTCTATCACGGCGGCATGGTGCTATATCGCCAAGAGTAATCTGTCAAAGCCGCCCGGCTTTCATCGATGATGAAAGCCCGGTGGCTTTTTATCCCGGTGGTTTTTATGTAGCTCAGACGCATCAAACATGCACAGCCTTGTGCATGTTTGTTAATTTAGCGATTACTTTATGGAAACGGATGGCGTTAACATACACTGCAAAGCCAAATGCTCTAGGCTTTGTACGAAAACTGCCTGCGCTCGCCGACTTTTCGTACAAACCCTAATTCAAGCATTGAGGTATTGCTGGCACTAATGAAGCCCTTTGCAACTAACGTATCAAGTCAGATTATCTTTACAAGAAAAGGAGTTTTCGCATGCGTTTTTCTCTCACCTGTTTAACGGTATCCACATTGGCGCTAATGACAGCGGGCTGCGCGCAGCATTCCGCCACGACCAGCGAAAACAGCCTGGCTGAAATCCGTTATGAAGTAGGCCCTTGCTACGGCACCTGCCCTGTCTATCGCGTTGCGGTTGAGGCGGATGGTACGACCCGCTACACAGGTGAACGCCACACGGCCGTGGAAGGTGAGCGCACTCAGGCAGGCAACGCGACTGTTTTTCGTTCGCTGCAAGAGCGACTAGCTGCAATGCAACCCGACATGGGAACAACGCAGCAAACCCGTGATTGCGAACCCCGTGCCACCGACCTGCCTAACTATACAGTGACCTGGGTTAACCAGGATGGCGCCCAAGCGGTGCTTGAACACGATACTGGCTGTCACTCTGAAAACGGTCGCGAACGCACCGAGACCCTAAGAAGCCTCAATGCAGAGCTTGGCATTGAAAACTGGGTACAACAGTAAGTGCAATAGTCAGTGCATAATCACTGATGGCAGCTAACACGCGATATCTTTGCCAAGGAACGTCAATGCATACGATCAATCCGAGCAAGCTACATCACAGCAAATGGACGGCTGCCCAGCCAAGCAATAAAGAGAAGCACTTTATAGTTACCCAGCTGCTGCGCGATGAAGAAGAGAACGTAGTAGAGGTCGTGATTGAGGCTGTGTACTCTCATCGCGAGCTCATTGTGCCTTGGCAAAGCTTAAAAGATGACAGCGTGTGGAAAGTGGGCTGGCAATAGAGGCTGTTTAGTGAGCGCAAAGGTAAGATAATCAGCAAAGGGTTTGACACGAGCTACATTTCATGACACTGTAGCGCCAGTTGGTTAGCAAGCAAGCATGGTTTCAGAAGTGTACGAAAAAGATTTAGAAATGTACGAGATAGACGTGTACAAAATCTTTCGGCAAGACTGTAATTGTATTCCTTGTTTTATCCGCTATTAATCTGGGTGATACCAGGAACTTTACAAAGCGCATTGCGCGAAAGGATTTTTACTATGTCTACTGGCACAGTTAAGTGGTTTAACGATACTAAAGGCTTCGGTTTCATTGCTCCTTCTGACGGCGGCGATGACCTGTTTGCCCATTTCTCTGAAATTCAAGCAGACGGCTTCAAAACCCTGCAAGAAGGCGCTAACGTTTCTTTTGACGTTACCCAGGGTAAGAAAGGCCTTCAGGCTTCAAACATCAAGCAAATTTCCTAAGCCTAAGTCTCTCAAGAGATAGCGCTTTAGAATTTGCTCGAACCTTCCGAGGTTCGAACGACAAGGCCCGCTTATGCGGGCCTTGTTGCGTTTGGGCACTGTTAACGTGACAAATACGCTAATGTGACAAGTACGCTAATGTGAGAAGTACGACAGAGCATCAACAGCCTCTGCTTTAAGTAACGGCTAAACTCGAAGCCACTGTACTACTCGCACATCCACCGTAGTGACTAATGTCTCCAGCGCCGCTGCCCGCGCACGCCCTTCCGCACTGGCCCGATAAAGATGCGGTGTCATCGCCAATAAATCGGCGATCTCCTCAGCTCCCTTTAGCGTTAGCGTGTAACGCACGTTGTCGCTGCTTTGGTAGACAAAACCTTCCGGCACTCCCCCCTCATTTGAACGCTCAGGCTTTAATGCGGGATAGATAATTTCCCGTAGCTCTCGCAGATGATCTGGCCCCGCCTCAACTTGGAGCAGCACTCCACCGGCTTTTAACACCCTGGAAAATTCGCTATATACAGGAAAGCCAAACATACACAGAACGCTATTTAGTGTTCCCGCCTCTACGGGTAAGTGTGCGTTGCTACCCACCACCCAACGACTTGTCGGCGTCTGCTTATTATCCTGCTTCGCCGCGGCGAGCACTGCCCATTTCGAGATATCTAACCCCATCAGCGCCAGTGATGCCTGGGCTGGTGCGGCGCGGGCCAGTTGACGCAGGTAATAGCCCTCCCCACAGCCTGCGTCTAAACAACTTAGCGGCGAGGTGCCTGACGTATGCGGCTCCTCAACATGTCGCAGTACGGCGTTACTGACCGCATCTGCAATGGGCTGGTAGTGGCCCGCGTTTAAAAAGCGCTGCCGGGCTGCCACCATGTTTTTACTATCGCCGGGGTCATGGGAGCGCTTCTGCTGCACAGGCAGAAGGTTAACGTACCCCTGCTTGGCAATATCAAAGCTGTGCCCAGCCGCACAACGCCATACATTGTCCGAAAGCCGAAGCGGTTCACCATCCAGCGGGCATGCCAGTGCATGAAAAGGGGCGGTACTCATAAGACGCTCAGCTTCATAAGGGAAGTTCACTGCCAATCAAAAAAGGAGAGAAGACAGCCGTGATCAACGCACGAATCAGCGCGTCACCAGGATAATGCCAACTAGAATAACACCACCCCCCAATAGAAAATTGATACTGAGCGGCTCGTTGAGCAATAGGGTACCAAAAAGGACGCCAAAAAGCGGGCCTAGAAAAGAGAACACGCCCAACTGCGACGCACGATAACGGCGCAGCAACGTGAACCACAGCATCAGAGCCGCAAATGAGATAATCAGTGCCTGAAAGCCAAGGCTAGCGACAGCTATGGAAGTAAACTTCGCGCTCAACAATTGCCCCGAAAGAGCCGCGAACGGCAGTAATAACAGCGCCGTTATGCTTAATTGATAACTAAGGGTGAGCTCTGCTGGTGCTTCAGAAAGCGATGTCCTGCGGATGACGATAGTAGTGGCAGCCCACGAGAGTCCTGCGAGCAAGCCTAGCGCGTCACCAATGATAATATCGATGCCGTAAGTGCCGCTTGGTGCCATCGCTATGACCATGCCTACAAAAGCCAAGCCAACGCCCCACCATTGGCGGGTGGAGAGCTGCTCACCGGGAACCCAAAGGTGCAATCCAAGCGCTGCAAAGATGGGCGCTGTATAGAGAAAGACCGACATATGCGAGGCCAGTGTGTACGTTAACCCCCAAGCGACAAAAGCAAACTCGGCGGCAAACCCAAGGCCAACCAGCACACCGGGGCCCCAATGGCGCCTGATCTCCTTCCAGTGTATGCCCCGACAGTAGGCGAGCAATCCCACCAAGCAACCTGCGATAGCGGAGCGCAGTGCGATCTGCACGATGGGTGAGATATCCTCAGCCACCCCTTTAATCGCCACCTGCTGAAAACCCAATATCAAACAAAACAGCAGCATTAGCGAAGCTGCCGTGGTGTCCACGGGCTTTCGCTCAGCTATCCTTTGATGATTCATTGTGCACTCCGGTAAGATCAAGACGCCTATTGCATCAGGAAGCGCTACTGCCTACAAACGATTACTTGATATACCTAGGCCTAGGAAAGCTCATGCTATGAAAATTGAAAGGCTGCCGCTTAATGCATTACGCGCATTTACTGAGGCCGCGCGAGAAAATAGCTTCAAAGCTGCCGCTTATCGCTTAGGGGTTACACCTGGCGCGGTTAGTCGACAAGTTAAACAGTTGGAAGCTCACTTAGGGGTAGTGCTATTTGAAAGATACGCCAATGGCGTTTATGTCACTGACGCCGGCCGGATGCTGGCTGAAGATGTGCAGGCTGGCCTTTCGCGTATCGCCAGCGGCGTCCAGAACGTCACCGAGCACTCAGAAGAGATTTTTCGATTGCTTCTTAGCGCACCGCCCTCATTCCTACAACTCTGGCTACTCCCCCGCTTACCTCACTTTGAAGTTAATGAACGGGAAATAGAAATCTCGCTAGATGCCGAGGCGCGCTTAACGCCACCGCTATGGTTGTCCAACAGGGCGCGCTTATCACTGCGCTACGGCCAGGGCCCTTGGCCCGGTGTCACCAGCCTGCGGCTGTTTGAAGACACGCTGTTTCCAGTTTGCTCGCCCTCCCTATTAGCGCAGGCAAGCATACAGACCCCCAACGATTTGCTGGCACAGACGCTGCTCACCGTGGAGTGGTGCAGTCACGCAGGCCACCCCATTCCAAGCTGGAGCGATTGGTTTAAAAGCGCCGGAGTAGCCATAAAGAAGACGCCCAATCAACGCCATTATTCGCTTTATAGCCTGGCGCTCGATCAGGCCATTGCCGGGCAAGGTGTAGTACTCGCCAGCTACCCGCTGGTGGCTGACCGGCTGGCGAGCGGTGTTCTGGCACGCCCTTTTGCGGAGCAGTATCCACTCGCTTCTCCGTTCGCCTATGACCTGCTTCTACCTGATGAGGGTGAAATGCCAGCGGCGGTGGCACGCTTTGTCGAGTGGCTAGCGCAAGAAGCCGCTCACTTTCGTGACGATCCGCTGTAGCCAGACGGCTTACTAAGCGGGTAGCAACTCACGCAAGCCGATACGCGTATTGGCGGTATACTGCTGGCACCGCACGACTTTCAAGCAATGACAAGGCGACACCTCATGCATCGACTGCTGCGCGTAACAGGCGCCTGGCCCTACCTGATCGCTATCTTTCTCAATGCCTTTGTGGATCTGGGTCACAAAATCGTGATCCAGAACACGATTTTCAAAAGTTACGATGGCGAAACTCAGGTAGTACTCACCGCGCTGGTGAATGGGCTGATTCTACTGCCGTTCATTTTGCTGTTCAGTCCGGCTGGCCACGTAGCCGATAGCTACCCCAAAGTGCGTATTCTACGGGTCTCTGCCTGGATCGCTGTAGCGGTATCGCTGGGCATTACCGCTGCTTACTATCAGGGTTGGTTTTGGTTGGCGTTTGCCATGACGCTACTTCTCGCCATCCAGTCGGCGTTCTACTCTCCGGCCAAATATGGCTTGGTAAAAGGCTTGTTCGGCAAACCTCGCCTAGCGGAAGCCAACGGACTCATTCAGGCCATCACCATTGCTGCCATCCTGGCAGGAACAGTGGTTTTTACGGCGCTATTTGAAACCTGGGTCTCGTCTGATAAGCAAACGCCAGCGCAGCTGTTACGCCAAATAGCCCCGCTGGGTTGGCTATTAGTGCTCAATAGCGCTATCCAAGTCATCACGCTGTATCGCCTGCCATTGGATGAAACCACCCGCTCCGATACGCCGCTAACCTGGCAACGCTACCTCAAGGGTACGGCGCTTAAAGATAACCTGGGGATTATCGCCCGCCAGCCAGTCCTCAGGCTCTCCATTATCGGCCTTGCCACCTTTTGGTCAGTGGGCCAAGTGCTACTCGCGGCCTTCCCCGCCTACGCCAAGGATGCCCTCAACGTCGATAACACACTGGTGCTACAAGGCATTCTAGCCGCCAGCGGTATCGGCATTGCGCTGGGCTCACTGTTGGCCAGCAAGTTATCTCACAACCGTATTGAAACCGGCTTAATCCCCGTGGGCGCTATCGGCGTGGCCGTCGGCTTATGGTGCCTGCCGCTGTTAACCACGCCCGCTAGCCAGGCAGTGAATTTTGTTTTTATTGGCATCATGGGCGGTCTGTTTATCGTCCCCCTCAATGCACTGATTCAGTTTCACGCTGCCGACAAGGAATTAGGCACCGTACTGGCCGCCAACAATTGGATCCAGAACATCGCCATGCTGGGCTTTTTGGTACTCACGGCACTGTTCGCGCTGGCGGGTGTGGATAGCCACTATCTGCTGTTACTGATCGCTAGCGTGGCGATGTTGGGCGGCGGTTATACGATCTTCAAACTGCCCCAAAGTCTGGTGCGCTTTTTGTTGAGCTTCCTGCTGACCCGCCGCTATCGCGTAGACGTGCATGGCTTGCAGAACCTGCCCGCCCAGGGTGGCGTACTGCTACTGGGCAATCATATCAGCTGGGTGGACTGGGCCATGGTGCAGATCGCCAGCCCTCGCCCAGTGCGCTTTGTGATGCTGAAATCGGTTTACCAGCGCTGGTACCTCCGCTGGTTCTTCAAAGCCCTAGGCTGTATTCCCATCGAGCGCGGCAGCGGTGCCGAACAAGCGCTCGCCGATGTGGCCTCACAGCTCAATGCGGGAGAAGTGGTGTGTCTGTTTCCTGAAGGGGCCATCAGCCGCACTGGTCAACTGGGCGAATTCCGTCGTGGTTACGAGCGCGCCTGTGACATGGCAAATCCAGACGTCAAAATCGTACCGTTCTACCTGCGTGGCCTATGGGGCAGCCAGTTCTCCCGCTCCTCCAGCAAATTAAAAGAGATGCGTAACGCACCATTGCACCGTTCGGTGATCGTCGCGTTTGGCAAGCCGCTACCCAAAGATACCCCTGCCGATGTGCTTAAACGGCGTATTTTTGAACAGGCAACGCGCTCCTGGCAGCGAGCCATGGACGAACTGCCGACGCTACCCAACGCCTGGATTCAGACCGTCAAACGTCGGCCTAGCGACCTTGCCTTGGCGGATACCCTGGGCAGCCCGCTTAATGGCAGCCAGGCGTTAAGCGCCAGTCTGTTACTGGCGAAACGTCTTCGCAAACTCAATCCCGGCCAAAACGTCGGCCTGCTGCTTCCTACCAGCAGCACCGGCGGCATTGCCAACATGGCCACACTGCTGGCCGGTAAAACGGTGGTGAACCTCAACTACACCGCCCCCCAGGAAGTGCTCGCGTCTGCGCTTTCCCAGGCGGAAATTGCAGTCGTCTTCACCTCACAACGGTTTGTGAAGAAACTAGAAAAGAGCGGGCTAAACATCAGCCAATTACTAACCGGAAAGCAGGTGATCTATCTGGAGCACCTGCAAAGCGACATTGGCACCACCGAGCGCTTGGGTACCTGGCTAGCCGTTCGCTTATTACCGACATGGCTGATACAGCATGGTTTCTGCCATAGTCACGATGCTGATGCCACCGCTGCCATCGTGTTCACAAGTGGCAGCGACGGCTCTCCCAAGGGCGTAATGTTGAGCCATCGCAATCTGATGGCCAATATCAAACAGACCTCTGATGTGCTCAATACCCAGAGCGACGATGTAGTTATGGGGTCGCTGCCACTGTTTCACGTCTTTGGCTTCACGGTGACCCAGTTGCTGCCGTTAATCGAAGGGTTGCCGCTGATCTGCCATGCCAACCCCGCCGATGCTCCCGGCATTGCTGGCGCCGTTGCCAAGCACAAAGCCACCCTCTTGTTCAGCATGTCCAGCTTCCTATCGATGTTTGTCAGCAATTCAGCCGTGCATCCGATGATGCTAGAAAGCCTACGGGTGGTAGTTACCGGAGCCGAAAAGCTCGACGAGGATGCGCGCGCCCGTTTTGAGCTGAAGTTTCACAAGCCCGTTTATGAAGGCTACGGCGCTACCGAAGTTGCCCCCGTGGCCTCCGTGAATCTACCCGACGCTCTGGGCGTTAATTACCAGCAGGTACAGCGCGGCAGCAAACCAGGTACCGTGGGTATGCCGCTGCCCGGCACCAGTTTTAAAATCGTCAAGCCAGAAAGCTTTGAGGAACTTCCTACCGGGGAAGCAGGCATGGTGTTAATTAGCGGCCCCCAGATAATGCAAGGCTACCTCAACGAACCACAGCGCACCGCCCAGGCTATCCACGAAATGGATGGCCAACGCTGGTATATCACAGGGGACAAAGGGTTCATTGACGAAGACGGTTTTTTAACACTTGTAGAGCGTTATGACAGCACTCAGTGATTTATCTTCGATAGTCACTGTACCCTGTCAATGAGTAGGATCTTTGCTTAAAGCCCAAAGGCAGCCATCATCACAGTTACGCCTCTTAACTACAGAGATGGGCTTTTTGAATGGGAAAATAATGAACGGTGACTTACAGGTGTTTTGAAAAGAAACCCAGGAGCAACTCGTGATGCTTATTCTGCCCTGAGCTACTCGGTATATGATCTTCACCTTCGTAGTAGTGCACTTCTGGGGAACGGCCATGCTCGTGCAGGCGTTCTTCCAGGCGCTTGGTCATCTCCACCGACCACATTCGGTCTTTGGTGCCATGGGAAAGCAGCAGCGGCCCAGGGTAGCGTTCGATTTCGATCGGCGTGGTCGGCAGTAAGTCTTCGTGACTATTACGCCATGTCCAGGCGCGTTTACTGACATCCCAGGCTTGCCAGCCTGGATCCCCTCCATCGCGAAAATTACGTGCATCAAAGGCCCCGCACACAACATCTGGTGGGCTGTGGGCGGCGATAGCATC
Organism: Halomonas sp. HAL1; assembly: GCF_030544485.1. Taxonomy (NCBI): domain Bacteria; kingdom Pseudomonadati; phylum Pseudomonadota; class Gammaproteobacteria; order Oceanospirillales; family Halomonadaceae; genus Halomonas; species Halomonas sp. HAL1. The sequence continues at coordinate 888,787 of NZ_CP130610.1, read as the reverse complement.
AGGTGCGCCTTCGATCTTATCTCTTGCCATTAGGGAGGCGAGCAATAACGCATGCTCGGCGCCGCGTGAGATGCCATACAGCCCTACCCGCTTATCAACGAACTGGAGTTCTCGTAGGGCTTTAAATGCCTCCACGCTGCGATCCAGTGGGTAATCGATAATATGCCCCGCGTTCCATGCATTACCGCCGCTTGAGTAACCATAAGGGAACGCCAAGAAGCCATGGGCTGCGAATAGCATCGCGTCACGATGGCTCCACCCCGCCCATGCGCCTTCAGAACCATGCAGCAACATGAGGGCTGGAAAAGGGCCATCGCCCGGTGGGCCATAAGTAACGCCCCAGCCGGGTATCAAACGCTGCACGATATCTAAAGGCATCTAAAAACAATCCCTGACTTCTTAGGCGGTCTATTTATCATCTGCGCGAAAGCCTCATCTGCCGCTGCACAAACACCCTTTATTCAGATGGTTTTACCTCAACACTATCCACTCCCCCCGAGCTTTTTCCTTGCGCCCCACGAGCAATATCGTTGTGACTAATCACCACAATTTCACGTGGCCACCACTCTGGATGGTTATCTCGGATATACGCCAATAGCTTCTCTCGCACATTCATTTCTGCCGTCCAGCCCGCTAGCGGGTCTGACGTCATAAGGTAACAGGTGACAGTTTGTGCCGTTCCTGTTTGAGCGGTCACGTAACACAGCAATTTATGGTGTTCGATAACACTATTTTCCTCTTTGGCTACTTCGAGGAATTTATCTCTTAACAACCCTATATCGGCACTGAGGTGGAGTGTCAGCTCTAGCGTCCGATACATCTTGGTGCTCTTCACCGACAAATTATCGAAAGGCTTAGACGTAAAATAGGTGACGGGCACAATCAAACGCCGCTCGTCCCATGACCTTAAGCGAATAAAGGTGTAAAAAATGCCTTCTACATAACACCACTGGCCTTCAAAAATCACCAGATCGCCAATACGAATAGGCTTGGCAAACGACAGCTGAAACGACGACAGGATATTACCCAGCACCGTTTGACCCGCGACACCCACCAGTACCGCTAACACACTGGCAGAGGCCAGAATAGAAAGGCCGAGGGATTCAAAGAGCTGAATCTGTCCCAGTATATAAATCGATACACCGGTCACGGTGATCAGAATAATAATACGGCGCAGCGCGTAGAGAGAGGTTAGCAGCCTGCGCTCGTCTCGAGGTTTCGTGTCATCAATTTCGCCCACTAATCGCCGCGTTAAACGCAGCATAATCGTATCTACCAAGCGCAACGCAATCGTGCCAGCTCCCCAGGCAAGAATACTGATTAACAGCACTCGAAAGGTCGTCGTGGCGACCGCCGAAAATGACACGACATAATCCAGCAGTACCTGGGTGACCAATGACATCACAATCAGCGCTGCGGGCATGCCAATCTGGCTGGCAAAAATGCTCGACACGCCCGAAGGCAGCCATTTCGACATCACCCCTATCAGATGATGAACGCCCCACCCCACCATGCCGACGAACAGCAAAAAGAGCGGAATGGCGATCCATTCCCAAATCCGCAAAAGGCCAAACGACGCCTGGAAGCGCTCTGGGATGTAGCCTTCCAGCATTGACGGACCGTACTGCTCATACAGCACCGGAATATATGACACGCTAATGGGCATGATCAGCCAGACGGGCTCTTGATCACCGACCCGATACCTACCTAGACGAATATCGTAAGTTTCTCCACTGGCCTGCATAGAGGAGACTTCGATATTGCGGCGCGCCTCACCGACACGCGGGTTTTGGCCCGAAGAGTCTTCAATAACAGCGTCTTCCCGCCCCGGCAGATCAGAAACAGTCAGCCATTCACCACGTTGGAAAATCTCGGCCAATTGCCGGGCCAGTTCACGCCCCTGCTCTGGCTGCTCTGCTTCCGAGAATTCGGCAAGATTGAGTATATGGGCAGCGGCTTCATACTCCTCTTGATCCGTCAGCTCCAGGAAACTCCTGATTGACTCACGGGGCGTCACCCGATTCGCTTCTTCGGGCGGCTCGCCGAGCCCCGAGTTCAAGGCGTCGACGGTAAACCATCGACTGCTCTCGCTCTCTCCTCCTTGAGTTTGCGCTGCGCATAGGCTGGAAAAAGTTAGTGCTACCACCAACAAACACCATGCGAACCACGAGCTTTTTACTTTCATAAATACCTTAGTGAAGTAGGTGGGCCACGTTGCCGACCGCCGACAGGCTAATGACTAGCCAGCCCAACCTGCATCACAGGGCCATCCTTGTCAGCGGGAGGACGAATTACAGCCTACCTTTCTGCATGGTGCAAGGCGTAGCATGGTCACCCGGCTACTAGAGCAAGCCATTAAGAACAAGCAAAAAGCCTTGCTGGCTAGTCATTACTTAGCTATTTCACCCAGTCGATCCAGCTCATCATCATGCAAAGCAACCAGCAATGGCTCGCCCTTGGTATTCACACGAAACTGGCCGTAATGAGCAGTCTCATAGTGTTCAGCATCGCCTTCCTGAAAAAAGAATGCATCGGTGGCCAAGCGCACCTGACCATTGCGCAGCCGATACTGTAGTTGCCGTTCGTCGTTACCCAGCGTGCCCTCGCCGTCTGCCAATCGCTGAAAATGGCCAATGCGCTGTTCGTCCAAGCGCACGATAGCGTAGCCATCATGCGCTTTTGGAGTGTCGCTGCCATGGTGGCTTTGCAGCGCGCGCTGAATATCGTTGCTAAGTGCAAAGTTGAGGGCCATGTAGTCGCCCTGCATTAACGAGCGCGGGTCGACTGGCGCCAGCTCCAGATAAACGACTTCGCCTTCTGCTAAGTGGCGCTCTTTCTGCCAGATTGACCCGTTCACCACTGTCAGGATCAGCAATGTAGTCGCAATGACAAGAGCCCGGTACCACTTAACGCTCAGCATCATGGTCTAAACTCCCATCGTCTGGCGTGGCAACCGGTGTGCTTAACCACTGGCGTAACGCCCAGCGCAATAACAGTAGCAGTCCTCCTATTACCAATAGCGTGAGTGACTTCAGCAACAGCGTGGACTCCAGCCAGTAGTAATAACTGCCAATCCCCAACAGTAGCGACAGCACACCAGCGCCCACCAGCACACGATGACCAATGGCAAAGCCTAATGACATCACCACCACGCCCTGCCCGACACTCGGCACATAAAATGACACGATGAGCAGTGCGGCCGCGCAAGGGTAGGCCGCCCAGCGCCCCCTGGATGAAGAAAAGCGCTGAAACAAGCTAAGAAAAACCAGCAGCAACGCCAGCGCTAACAATGCAACACTTAACCACGGCGTTAACCCCGCCCAAGCGCTATCCGTCATGTCATTTAGAAGCGGTAACGCTTGCCCGCTATGAGCCAGCCATTGAATGACCAACAGGCCCAACAGCAAGCCGTACCCCCACGCTTGCACATCCTTAAAACGCCCAGGCCACCGAAACTCATTCAGCCAAAGCAGCGTGATCGCGAGCAGCACAAGCCCGCTCGTCACCACCGCCATAGCACTTGTTGCCAAGGCCATATAGAGGGCCAAGCTAGCGACAAAGGCAGAAAAGCTACGATGCACTTGGCTTGGCATTATCAGCGCCAGCACGCACTGCAAGCCAAAGAGAGACCACCCCAGCAGCGCCCAAGGCGAGTAAAAGGAGGCTTCCCACCACTCCACCAATGCCCAGGCGACCAGCAGTTGCCCAGCCAAGCTAATGGCCAGCGCCAAGTGTTCCAGTACATCGCTGCGAGCCCGGCGAAACAGCCCATAAGCCGTACCAATCATCGCAAGACCCAAGCCCATTGACGCCCCGGGGCTCTCCACCACGAACACCACGCCCATGGCGATAAAGCCGAGCAGAAACAGCGCCGCCAACCAGCCTGAAAAGGCCTGCAATGCCCGCACGAACCAAGGCGTTTGCAGCTGCGCTGGGGAAGTGGGGTGGTTTAACGGAATACCCGCTTGACTGAGCCTAACGCTTAAATCATTAACGTTGTTCGTCACTCGGCAAGCTCCCGATGTAGTCGCTTCAGCCATATCACGGCCCCGGCGCCCATCGCCAGTACCGCTATGGTGATCAGCAGCAGACTGCCCTCCTGCCAATCACCTTCCCAGAGCAACAGCCTCGCAAGTAACAGCGTGGTCACCGTTAACGCCGAGATACAGCCGCCCGCGATCATAAACAGCTCAGGCCGCCAATAGCGGTAAATGCTATACAGCGCCGCCAGCCAGAGCGGATAAATCGCTAGCACTGGCGACCATACGAGTCCGACATCGGCGATCAACGTCACCACTAACAGCGTCATGGGCGCCCCACTGCCCACCGCGAGCAAGCGTGGTGCCCACTGACGTGGCCAGCCCCGGTAACAAGCACCCCACTCCCAGATGATTAATACCAGGGTGTTAACCCCAAACAGCCCCCAAAGTGCGGCATCGCTACTGGCCAAAACGCCAAACGGCCCGCCCCAGGTGCGGAAATAGAGCCCGATAGCCAGATTCATTAACCCCAGCCACAGCACCCACAGCAGCTCGTAACGCGCCACCCAGACCCAGGGCAGCGTCAGCACTGCCCAGGTAAAAAATAGCTGCCACGGGTCGGCACCGGTCTGGTACACCTGCCCGAACAGCGACAACAGCACGCCAACCAATAAAATGGCCGACGTTAGCGCCACACGCTGCACCATCGGGCTGGCCTTGGGCCAAATGGCGAGACCTACCGCCAGCGCCATCGCTGCCTGCACCATACCAAAGCGCAGCCAACGACCCATTTCGGCCCAGTTGTAGGCAATAAAAAACAGCACCGCGAAGGCCAGCGCCAGCCCGCCTAGCCACAGTAGCAATCGATCAACAAACCCGGCCCAGGCACGATTTGATGGGTACAGCCCAGAGGCTTGCAGCGCGCGTGTCACCTGTCCAGGTGGTATCACGCCCTGCTCTATCAGTGATGTCAGTTCACGGCGGGTAGATGCCATGGGGACTCCTTATTGAAACTAACTTGTTGTAACCAGCTTTGGAAATAGAGGAGTTGGTGTTGTTATCGCACTATGATTTGGCCGCCCGTGACACTTTTGTGAGATTTGCGCGATACACTCTTTAACACTGCGTGATTCTACTGTGATGGTGAGTATCGAAAATGATTTTAAGCCTGCCAGCATGGCAGACTTAAAACCCTGGGGAACTCACGATGAACAAGTTCACTACCTTCGCTGCCATCTGTCTACTCAGCCTGATAGCAACGACCAGCCATGCCGATGAGAAAATGTCTGACGAGGGCATGATGGAAGACAACATGCATGAGTCGATGGAAAATAGCGACATGAATTCGGACGATATGGCCGACTCAATGGGTGACGCCATGAGCGATTCCATGGGCGATTCCATAGACAGTGATATGCAAGATGACAGCATGTCCGAGGGCGATATGGAAATGGAAGAGGACATGGAAAGCGAAGGCATGTAAGCCTCGGCTACACACTTATCTAGGGCATTTAAATGCCAGGCGCCTATGACACGAAACGTACTGATTATCGAGGATAACCCGGGTATTGGTGAGCTCCTCCGTATACACGTCGCCGAACTCGGCATGAACCCCGTTCTTTATGAGCGGGGTGATACCGGGCTTGCACGTTTTCGTGAAGGGGGAATCGACCTGGTGGTTCTTGATCTGATGTTACCTGGCATCGATGGGCTGTCAGTTTGCCGCGAAATCCGCGCTGGCCCAGGCTACGTTCCGGTACTGATGCTCACGGCTAAAAGTACTGAATTGGATCGTGTACTGGGCCTGGAAATCGGGGCAGATGATTACCTCACCAAGCCCTTTAGCGTGGCCGAACTCTCTGCCAGGGTGAAGGCCTTATTCCGACGCGTGGATGCCATGGCATCCACGCCCGTCGCGGAAACCTGCAGTGAAGCGTTAATCACCGATGGACTACGTATTGATCCCGTTCGGCGGCGGGTGTTTATACACGAGCAAGCCGTCGAACTCACCGCGCGGGAGTTTGATCTGCTCTGGCACTTTGCCAACCATCCCGGGCGGGTATTTAGTCGTGTTCAACTACTCGACGCTGTGTGGGGCTACAGCCACGAAGGCTACGAGCACACCGTCAATACCCACATCAACCGGCTGCGCGGCAAGATCGAAACGGACCCCGCTCACCCGACATTTATCCAGACGGTTTGGGGGGTGGGGTATCGCTTCCGCGAATAAAACATGCTGAAAAAACCATGCTGAAAACACTCTACACCCGGCTCGCCCTCGGCCTGTTTTTGCTGTTGCTGGCCGTCGGCCTGCTGTACACCTTTATTAGCCTGTATTCGCTGCGTGAATACAGTGCGTCAGTCAATCAGGCACTGCATCAGGATCTGGCACAGAACTTAGTGTCTGACAGGAACCTAGTCCGCGACGGTGAACTTGACCGTAGCGCCATGGAAGAACTTTTCGCCCTCTACATGGCCATCAACCCCAGCATCGAAATCTACCTGCTGGATCTCGATGGCACTATCCTCTCCTATTCGGCAGACCCGGCGAAAATCAAACGCAATCAGGTCTCCCTGGCGCCCATCAGCAGGCTAATGGATGACATGAGCCTTTACCCGCTACTCGGCGATGACCCTCGCAGCCATGATCGGCAGAAAGTCTTTTCCGTTACCCCGGTGCCCTCCGCCAATAAGCCGGAAGGGTATCTTTATGTGGTGTTGCGGGGTGAGGAATACGATGCGGCGGAAACCATGGCCCGTGGCGGCAAAATACTCGCAATGAGCGCCTGGGCGTTGCTGGTTAGCCTGGTGGTAGCAATGGTTGCGGGACTGACTATTTTCCACCTACTAACCCGCCGATTGAGATCGTTGACGCGGCTGGTAGCAGAATTTGAAAACAGCAATATGAATCAGAACTCGCCCAGCGCTGGTTTAAACACGACAAGATGGCGCGACAAGCGGCCCGTGGTACGCGACGAAATCGATTACCTAGGGGCATCCTTCGACGATATGGCCAACCGGATTGCCTATCAGATTGAACAGTTGAAGGAAAAGGACGCCCAGCGTCGCCGCTTGGTTGCCCAGGTATCCCATGACCTGAGAACGCCGCTGGCTTCCATGCAAGGCTATATCGAAAGCCTCAAATTAAGACGCGACCGACTCAGCCCCCAGGAGCAGGATCGCTTTCTCGATATCGCCCTCAAAGAGGGTCGCAACTTAAGCCGTTTGGTGGATGAGCTCTTCGAGCTTGCTGCGCTTGAGGCGAGGGAAAAACAGCCGGTGCCGGAACCCTTCCCACTCGCAGAGCTGGTGCACGATGTGGTTCAGAAGCACGGTCAAGCCGCGCAGGAGAGTCAGTTAACGCTAAGCCTAAGCGGCGATCCGGCACTGCCCACTGCCTATGCCGACCTCGCCATGACCGAACGAGTGTTGGACAACCTGATCAGCAACGCCATTACCTACAGTCCCCCTGGCGGCCGTATTGACGTCGTGGTTGGTCAGACGGGCGGCAAACCGGAGGTTTACGTGCAAGACAGTGGCCCGGGCATTGCAGAACAGGATCTGCCGCATATTTTTGATCCCTTCTATCGAGGTGAAGCCTCGAGCGGCTCTGGCCATGCAGGGCTCGGGCTGGCAATTGCGCGCAGAATCATGACCCTTCAGGGAGGTGATATCCGTGTGGAAAACCGCGCCCCTGGGGGAGCGTCCTTCTGCATACGCTTGCCGGTATACACCCCCACTGAGCCGACGTTTAAAAAACGTAATAATTTGGAGAGTTAACTGTGATAAATCTTGTACAAACTGGTCACAGTAGTAACACACACCTTATCCATCGCTAGTGGAGACACCCCATGCTAATAAAGATTGCCAAACCGAGTGACTTACACGAATCCGATGTCACGCCGGAATCTATTTACCTCTCCCGCCGACGCTTCATGGGGGGTATGGCGGGCTTGGGTGCGGGGCTGGCCCTTTCCGGCCACGCTCAAGCTAATGCCGATTATTCGGATGTTCCTGATGGCAATGCGCCAGCGTGGTTGAAGGAAAAAATCAGCGAGACTCAGTGGGAAGCGATTACGCCCAGCGACCCCAAAAAAGACAAGATCGCCCCCTTTGATGATGCCAGCGGCTACAACAATTTTTTCGAATTCGGCACCGACAAGGGCGACCCTGCCCGCCATGCGGGCAGTCTGAAGACGGAACCTTGGAGCGTGGTGGTCGATGGCGAAGTTAACAACGGCGGTCGCTTTGCCCTAGAGGACTTCGCCAAACCGTCACAGTTTGAAGAGCGTATTTACCGCCTGCGTTGCGTGGAGGCGTGGTCGATGGTAATTCCCTGGCTGGGTATTCCACTGGCCGAAATCATCAAACGCGCCGACCCTACCAGCAAAGCCAAATACGTACGCTTTGAAACCCTCGTCGATCCTGAGCAAATGCGCGGGCAGCGCTCCTCGTTTTCGATCATTGATTGGCCCTACGTGGAAGGCTTACGCCTGGATGAAGCCATGAACCCGCTAACGCTACTGGCCATGGGCATGTACGGCCGGGAACTGCCCAACCAAAACGGCGCCCCTCTGCGGCTGGTCGTGCCGTGGAAATACGGCTTCAAGAGCATCAAGTCGATTGTGCGGATATCGCTGGTAGAAGAGCAGCCGGTGAATTCCTGGCAGAAGATCGCCGCTGATGAGTACGGCTTTTACGCCAACGTTAACCCCGAGGTTGACCATCCTCGCTGGAGCCAAGCCACCGAGCGTCGTTTGCCCAACAGCCTCTTCAACCCCAACACCATCGATACCCTAATGTTTAATGGTTATGCCGACGAAGTCGCCGAGCTCTATGCGGGTATGAACTTGAAGGAAAATTACTAATGGCCAGCCCACGTATATGGTTAGCATGGCGCGTGGGCGTGTTTCTGGCCGCGCTAGCACCGCTGCTGTTCTGGAGTTGGCAGGTAGCGACTAACGCTGCCGGCCCCGAGCCTGGACGCTACCTACTGCTGAATATCGGTATCGGCGGGCTGTGGATGTTGCTGCTCACCCTTAGCCTTACCCCACTTACCAAGCTTACCCGCTGGAAAGGCTTTGCGCTGATCCGGCGCCAGCTCGGTCTCTGGACACTCGCCTACGCCACCCTGCATATGCTCAGCTACGCGCTGTTTATTCTGGGGCTTAACTGGACGCTGCTAGGCAGCGAAATCGTCAAACTCCCCTACATTATTGTCGGCATGATCGCGCTGATCGGCCTTGCCGTACTGGGCGCTACGTCCAACCGCTGGGCGATGAAGCGCTTAGGCAAACGCTGGAAACCGCTACACAAGTTTTCCTACGCCATTTTGGGTCTGGTACTGCTGCACTTCTTCTGGGTAGTACGCGCCGATATGCAGGAGTGGGCGATGTATGCCGCTATTGCGGCGCTGGTGATGGTCACCCGCCTTCCCTCTGTCGCTCGTACGCTACCTAAAATTCGTTACCGGTTTAGCCGCTAAAACGTAAACGTTACTCGCTAGCACAGAATGGATTCATGTTCCGTTCAGTTAATGCGTTTATGCTGCGTGCAATTAATCGTATCGTTTGGAGTAGTGATAATGGCAGTAACGTATTTAAGCACCTTCCGGCGGTTGTCGGCATTGGTGCTAATGGTAATAACGACTGCCGCGTCGGCTGAACAACCTTTACGCGTCGAACAACTTCAGCGCTGCGGCGATCTACTCCAGTTGGATGTTCAAGCGTTTTGCCTCCAGATCAGCGGTCTCGATGACGCCGGCTTTCAAGTGTCGCTGAACGGCACACCACTCCCAGCAGAAGCACTCGAACGCGATGGCGACCGGCTACGTATAAGCATCAATAGCGCTGAGTCGCAAAGCGGCCCGTTGTGGCTTGAACAGCATGAACAGACCAGCAACCCAGTCTGGGTCAGCCTTAAGGGCAGCAATGTGGTAGCGGCCACCGATCAAGAAGTGGCCAAGAACATGGATGGCATCACCACCTATGTGGACCTGATCAGCCTGATTATTGAAGAGAGTCACAACGGTGCTGCAGAGGCTCAGCGCCTGGCAGAAAAGTATGACGCCGAAGTAGTCGGCATGATTCCGCCACTCAACACCTACCAGCTGCGCTTGCCCGCCAATAACCTGGATGAGCGCGACGCACTGGTGCTCAGGCTGGGTAACGAAGTCAGTGTGGATGCCGTGGTGACCGAAGAGTCGGGGGCAGAGGAAAGCATCGAGAGCGAGACAAGCAGGCCGCCCGATGCGGATGATCAGGAGTGGGCGTCTAACCGCTTTCTGGATGCCGTGAATTATTACCAACGACGCCTGCACACGGGCGGTGATATCGAGACACAGCCAATCCGTATTGGCGTTATCGAGCGAGAGGTCGATTTCGACACACCCGATTTTGCGGATTACCTGGGTGAATGTCGCGCCGACTCACAAAGGACCTGCGTTTATGCCCGCGATGCCGCCAAGCCCGACGGGCATGGCACAACGGTCGCCGGTGTGTTTGCGGCGGCCTGGAATGAAGGTGGCAACAGTGGCTTTCTACGTGGGCTCGACGATGTCGGCCCAGGCTTCGATGTGATTGTGGATCGCAATTCAGATGCGGGCATCACCGCCAATGTTGCCGCCTCAGTAAACCTGGTCGAAGACGGTGTGCGCGTGCTCAACTGGAGCTGGGGCATCCACCGTGTCGGAGCAATCGACATTAACGGGAAGGAAGTCGATTCGCTGGTGCGTTCGGGTATCGCAATGAGCGGTTACGAGGAACTGCTTGAAGAGTTCTTCCTATGGCTACGCGAGGAGCACCCCGATGTAGTGGTCGTCAATTCAGCGGGCAACGCGTCCTCCTTTTCGGGAAGTGACGAGTATCGTCTGCCCTCCTCTTTTGTGACCGACCAGCTGTTCGTGGTGGGTGGCCATCAGCGCAGCGATGAAGATGTACAGATCGCTGATCCCCGCTACGTGGTGAAACGTAACGCCTCGAATATCGATATGCGCGTGGACATTATGGCCGCCGCCTGCGTTCGAGGGTCAACCGCGGTAGAAGATGAACAAGGCGAGGCCCACTGCGGCACTTCCTATGCGACGCCACTGGTGGCGGGCCTGTTGGCGGCTATGATGTCGATTGACCCCGAGCTTACGCCCGCGCAACTACGTATGCTGCTGCGGCGTAGCGCCATGACCATCGGTGAAGAGTACGATTTCGAGCCGACGGACGCAGATGACCTGACCGCCCCTATATTGCCCTCCGAACGAGCCAATGAACTGAATCATCCGGATATCGGTCTTTCCGCCCGCTTGGATATGTACAAGGCGCTGGATCTGACCGTGCAAAGCCTGAGCCGGGATCGCTAAGTTCACCACAAGCAGACGAAAACGCCCACCTAACGAGGTGGGCGCTTCCTGAACACGGGCTTAAGCTAGTGACTTTAGCCAAGCACTTTACGCAGATGGTCGCGGTAATCGGCTTGGTTGCGGTCTACCTGCGGTACTTTCATCACATCGTTGGCAATAAACGTCGGCAGCGACTCTAGACCGATAAATTCCTGAGATTTATGGAACGGGAAATAAACACCATCCACGCCACGCCCTTCAAAGAAATTATCCGGCTCTTCGAACGCTTCCAAGGGGGCGTTCCAGGTCAGCGACAACATATAACGACGGCCCTGTAGCAAACCACCGCTGCCATACTGCTTGGTTGGGTCTTGGCGGCTGCGGCCATCACTGGCGTAAAGCGAACCGTGACCCTCGGTGAACACTTCATCAATGTAACGCTTCACGATCCAGGGCGCGCCCATCCACCAGCCAGGCATCTGGTACACGATCGTGTCTGCCCATAGATAGTTTTGCACCTCGGTTTCAAGATCGTAGCCTTGATCAATGACCGTCTCACGAATTTCGTAGCCCATCTCCGTCAGCGTACTCACCGCCACGCCGTGTAGCGTATTGTTGAGCTCACCGCCAGAGTGTGCAAAGGCTTTACCACCATTAATCAGCAGGATCTTCATTTAGCAATTTCTCCCAAAGAGGTTCACCATCATCGCTAACGAAAGTAGACATGATGTTAATGGCGCGTATTGTGGGAGTTATGGCGAAAAAAAGAAGCGATGCTGCGGCAAGACACTTTTGATTTAAAATCAACAATGCTCATCACTGACCATTAAGGCATTTGAGAACGCTGTGAAAAACACTTTATGAGACGGACGTCATGAAAAGCACCCTTGAAGAGCAGCAAGCCTTTGTGACAGTAGTGGATAGCGGCTCAATCACCGGCGCCGCCGAACGGCTGGGCATCACTGTTTCCGGGGTGAGCCGCTCACTCAATCGTCTAGAGCAGAAACTCGGTGCCACACTACTGCGTCGCACCACGCGTCGTTTGGAACTGACGGAAGAGGGCGAAACATTTCTGAACCACTGCCGCCGTATTCTGGCCGCCGTGGAAGAAGCCGAAGAAGCCATGCTGGATCGCCACAACCAGCCTCAAGGCAGGCTCCGGGTCAACGCCGCTCCTAGTTTTATGCAGTTCGTGATTGTGCCGGTGATTGGCGAGTTCCGCGCCCGCTACCCCGATATTACGTTGGAACTGGATACCCACGACCGGTTTGTCGACCTGCTGGAACAGCGGGTCGATTTAGCCATTCGCATCGGCGATTTGGAAGACTCATCCCTTCACGCCCGCCTGCTGGGCCATAGTCCGCTGCGACTTCTCGCCAGCCCCACCTATATTGAACGCCACGGTGCTCCGCAAAATATTGATGAATTAACGCAACACAGCCTGATGGGTTTTAGTCAATTAGAACACCTTAATCAGTGGCCGCTCACCGGCGCCGACGGCAAGCGTTTACACATCACACCTACCCTGTCGGCCTCCAGTGGCAGCACGCTAATAGAGCTGGCCATCGCCGGAGAAGGCATTGTTTGCCTGGCCGACTTTATGACCATCGCTCCCCGCCAGAAGGGGTCACTGATCGACGTATTGCCCGACCACACCGAGCTGCAGACTCAAGCGGTCAACGCCGTTTACTACCGACAAGCCACGCTTTCTCAGCGCACTCGCTTATTTATGGAGTATCTGGCCGAACGGTTACCAGGGAAGTATTTGCAAGGATAAAGGGCGAGCCTACCCTACTCCATTGCGTGCCAAAAGAGCTCCTGCACCGAGCATTAATCCCCCTGTCACTCGATCCCACCATTGGCGAATATTTGGCTTGCGCAATGTCTCTGCGACTCGCTGCATTAGCCAGACAACGCCCCACCACCAAATAACACCAATAATCACATCGAGTACACCGAGGATCAAAATCTGACGCACGACATCAGCGGTTGGATCCATAAACTGAGGTAACACGCTAAGAAAAAAGACAATGGCCTTGGGGTTAAACACATTAGTCAGAAAACCACTAACGAAGGCTCGGCGATGGCCTGTGCAAGCATCTTCCCATTGAAGCTTGTCTTGTGCAATTTGAGGTTGTTCGCTTTTACGCAGGACGGTAATACCTAGCCATAACAGATATGCGGCACCTATCCAGCGTATTATTAAAAAATAATTCTGCAGATTGCGCAGCGATAGCTGAAAGCCCCATAGCTGCCATTAACATATGCAAGCAAAGCCCACTCTGGGCACCCAGAGCAGCGGTGAAACCTAGTTGTTTATGCTGCACGGCATAGCGGCTCACTAACAAAAAATCTGGCCCTGGAATTAGATAAGCCAGAAGCACCACTGCAATAAACCCCACCAATTCCATAAAACCTTCAGATTTTATTTAGTATGCGATAGATTAAGCATGGTGTAGAAAACATAATACTGCCATTAAATCGCTATGGTCATTCACTTCTTTAGCTTTATAAAAGCGGAACTATAGATGGAGTTTCTGGCAGCTTTCAGTATATATCAGCTCAACACCCACTCATTAAAGGCTGACGCCTCAGAATCGCTTCCCTTATGAGCATCTTAGACCAAGCCACCCGCTAATAGAGCGCGCGGGCGGCGGAGAAGGTGTTCTTACACGCCCAAAAGGTATGCTGGTCAAAGCATTACCTAGCTATGTTGAACCACAAACCTAAGCCATGAAATTTTCACCTCCAATCTTTGGATTTCATTATAAAGCCAATTTTCTCTTTATTTGCCTTTTATCGACGCCATGATCCTTCCGGCATATCAGTGTCGCGTTGAGCCTCATCAAGCGCCTGACGCAACCCCTGCCGATCAAAAGGTATACAGTAAGCTGGTTTGGCGCGCTCAAAACGCCAGCTTTCCGCCAGCGACCCAGCATCGACAACGTCGAAGCCGAACTGTCTCACCAACCTTGCGACGCTTTCCTTAGCCGCATCGTCGTCCCCCGCTATCGGTAGGGCGCGCCGGTTTCCCGAAGGCAGCGTCTGCCCGCCCTTCTCCAGATCGGAGGCCAGAATCGCGTTGAATGCCTTCACGAGACAGGAACCTGTCAAATGCTGCATCAGCAGTCCACTTGTCGTCGCCCTGCGCTCATCCAGTTCGAGGATCGATCCATCTCGATCTGGATAGTAGTTATTGGCGTCCAGCACTATCTTGTCACGCAGTGGCTCAACCGGAAGAGTGGCATATTGATGAAAAGGAATGGCGATCAGTATAATTTCGCCGAAGCCTATGGCTTCATGCAGGGTGCCAATCTGTGCGCCAATTTTCGGCGGAATGCTGCTGAGTGTCTGCGGCCCCCGCGAGTTACTGATCATGACGTCATGGCCTGCCGTAATCGCCTGGCGTGCAAAGGCTTGTCCGATAAAGCCCGCACCAATAACTCCAATCCGCATGTCTTTCTCCCGACCGTTTTAAGATAAGCAGTACTTTATTGCGTTACTCAAACGTGATAAACAGATCTTTATTGACTTAATAATCCACTGAGAGTTGATAATGCTGGATCGGTTAACGAGCATGGCTATTTTTGTGAGGGTTGCCGATCTTGGCTCTTTCACGGCCGCCGCCGCAGAATTCGGCCTATCGTCGCAGATGGTTTCCAAACACATCATGGCCCTGGAGCAGCGCGTTGGGTCGCGGCTATTGCACCGCACCACGCGCAAACAGAGCCTGACCGAGATCGGGCATCTCTATCACGAACGATGTCAGGCTATCCTTGCGGAAGTCGAGGCGGCCGAAGCGCTGACGGAACAGGTCCGGGCCGTTCCACGGGGCCGCCTCAGAATCAACGCACCCGTCACATTTGGCAGTCAAAGCCTGGTACCTCTTGTTACCCGCTACCTTCGTAAGTACCCAGAGGTGGAGGTCGACCTCACTTTGTCGGACCGTCTGGTCGATCCTATCGAGGAAGGTTACGAAGCCGTCATTCGCCTCGGGCCCATCAGCGACAGCACCACACTGGTGGCGCGTCAGCTTGCCCCCTATCAGCTCATCGCCTGCGCCTCGCCTACCTACTTAGCGAAGCATGGAGAGCCGGAGACGCCTGCGGATCTGGTTGAGCATGAATGTCTGGGATTCGCCTATTGGTTCGGCACCTTGGGCAGGAAGTGGTGCTTCAGTCGCGACAACTGCACCTTCGACGCTTCCGTGAACGGGCGACTACAAGTCAACGACTGGAAAGGACTGCTTCGCGCAGCACTAGAAGGATTCGGCATTACATTGGGCTACGAAGCCGCATTGGCGGAGACGTTATCCGCCGGGCGGCTGGTGCGCATTTTGCCAGACTATGATGGGCCATCAAGACCAATGCACCTACTCTACGCCGCCGATCAGCACATGACGCCGAAGCTACGCTATTTCATAGACGACGTTGTGACCACGTTCGTTTAAATCCCACCGTTATCTCGCGCCTTTGTCGCCACTCACCCAGCGGGTAAAAGCAGCGACCTGAGGATCCGCCTCCTTTACGGCATAATAAACCAACCGTAGATGGCGCTCTTCATCAACGGTTAACGTCGTGTGCTCGAACGCTACCTCGCCCAACTCCTCAAGGTGAAGATGACGTACTCCCTGGCAAGGAGCGTTGACCTCTTGGATTTTCCACAACTGCTTAAACTCAGGCGATACCTTGGTTAACTCTTCGACAAGCTCATCGATGGTGGGGTCTTGCGCCGCGCGGGCAAAGTCGCGCCGAAAGCTGGATAGCATTTGGCTAACCTGCGCTTCCCAGGGTGACAAGCGCTGACGCATGGCAGGGTCGGTAAATAACAACCACAGCATGTTGCGGCGCTCTGGCGCATGGCAAGAAAAGTTGAACAACTTATTGGCCGCACTGTTCCACGCTAACACATCCCAGCGCAAGTTCAGGATATACGCAGGTCGTGTAGGCAGGTCGTCCATTAATGTTTGAACCAGCGGCGGCACGCTGCACCAGGTTTTGCCTAGCTCAGAGGGTAAGCGCTGATGGGTAAGCAAGAATAGATGTCGGCGCTCAGCCGCATCCAGCTTGAGCGCTTTGGATAGATTGTCCAGAAAAGTGGCCGATACGCCGATCTCGCGACCCTGCTCCAACCAAGTATACCAAGTCAGCCCCACGCCTGCTAAAGCGGCGACTTCTTCACGCCTTAACCCCGGCGTACGCCTTCGGCGGCCACGAGGAAGTCCCACCTCTTCTGGTGCGATTTTCTCTCGGTGCATGCGTAGAAACTCAGCCAAGTCTTCCCGCGTTCGAGTCAGCGTCCGTGGAGCGGTCATTTTATTACCTTGAATAACTTATCAGTTTTAGTAATAGCATAAACAGTTAAATTGTACCCCCTTTAAAGCCTCTCCAGAATAGCCCTTCGCTGGCAAAACAGCGCTGGCGGATTCTTTTCTAATGCTTATGCCTGGAGTGCGTTATGGCTGACCAATCTCGTTTATCGGTATATCTCGTGGCACTGGGTGCGTTTGCACTTGGGATGGCCTCTTATGTCACTGCGGGGCTAATTCCCCTGATCGAAGACGCCTTTAATGTCTCTGCGGCCACGGCTGCTCAGTTAGTCACGGCATTCACCTTAGCCTATGGCTTAGGCTCGCCTGTCGTCGTTGCGCTACTACCTGGCAAGCACCAACGCCTGGGATTACTACTGGCGTTAGCCGTTTTTATTGTGGCTAATATCGCCAGCGCCCTCGCCACCAGTTTTGTATCACTCACGATATGGCGGGCGGTCGCTGGCTTTGGCGCAGGGGTTTACCTTGCCATGGGAATTGCTGCCTCAGCCGCCATAACGGCTGAGGCCCACCGCGGTAAAGCGATTGCCATCATTATGGGTGGTATGGCGAGCGGCACGGTACTGGGGGTGCCTATTAGTCTGTTGCTGGCAGAGCGTTTCGGCTGGGAGTCAGCGATGTGGCTTATTTCAGCACTTGGGTTAATCGCCTACGCGGGGCTACAGGTAAAACTACCTGCGCTTCCATCCGCACCAACGCTTTCACTTGTTCGCAAACTCGCTATTTTACGAAGCCCTCATGCCATGGCCATACTGGCGGTTTCCTTATTGGGCGCCATTGCCAGTTTGGGCATGTATACCTTTATCGCCCCGTTTATGGCGGCCACCGAGTCAGGCGCTGTTCAGTCGATTACCAGCTATTTATGGGTGTGGGGGATTGGCGGCGTCGTGGGCAGTTTTCTGATTGGGCCTCTGGTGGACAGGTTTATCGGCCCTGTGATTACCCTGGCGATTATGTCGCTGCTCTTTTTGGCGCTCATTGCTCTGCCTTTCACGGCGTCGGTTCACCCACTGCTGACGTTACTGCCTATTGCGCTTTGGGGTGCTGTGGGCTGGGCGCTGCAAGTGCCACAAAACAATGAACTCGTTCGTGCACGCCAAGCCCACGGCGACGGTAACTTGGCGGTCGCACTCAATGAATCATCGCTCTATTTAGGCAGTGCGATAGGCGCGTCGTTCGGGGGCGTTTTGCTGACTTTCCACCTTCCCGTTTCGACATTAGCCATTGGCGCGGGGGTTATCGCCGCTGTAGGTGCGGCAACACAGCTAATCATCGTCATGCACACTAAGCGCTAGCTCTATTCGTAGCACGTCAAGGGGTACTCTTTACGCCGCTTAGCGATTATGGGACAAGAGGTACTTTCACTCTCTATACTGATGGCTGGCTTATTTGCAGGTGGCAATTAAGCATCTGACTCGTTGTCAGATATACCAACCCACCTTCCCATTTTCGTTACTTCCAGGCCACGTAAGGATGTTATGGGTCTTCAAGAAATTGCCGTTGGCGGCATCTATCTCAGTCCACTGCTGATCTACGCGCTGATTGCTTTTATCGGCACACTGGTCATTCGCTCACTGCTGCACTGGATGGTTGGCGAGTACGCACTCTGGTATGAAGCCTGGTTCGATATCTCGCTTTTTGTCATCTTAATGGCGGCGACCACCTTCCTGTTTACCGTCTTGCTTGAACGCCTTTAATACAGTCCTTGTGACAGCCCTTGAGAGAACCGTTGATGCGCCCTTCGCTTCGTATTTTGCTCACCTTGATCATCGTTGCCATTGCCATCGCCGCCGGTGCCTGGCTATGGCGGTACTATCTCTATACCCCATGGACCCGCGACGCTCGCGTTCACGCCGAGGTCGTCACTATTGCACCGGATGTCTCCGGCTGGGTGCGCAGCCTAAATGTCGCTGACACCGACCATGTAACCCAGGGCGATACGCTGTTTGAGATCGATGACACGCGTTACCAGGCAGCGGCGAATAGCGCCCAGGCCACGGTCGATCATCGCCAGGCAACGCTGGAACTAAGCCGTGCCGAAGAGAGCCGTCGCAACCAGTTGAGCAACAATCGAGCGATTAGCGCAGAGAACCAGCAGATCGCCCAGATCAACTCGCGGATTGCCGAAGCCGATTTGCAACAGGCCCAAGCGAAACTGGCCAGCGCCCAGCTTGATTTGGCGCGCACCCAGATAAGTGCTCCCGTCAGTGGCCACATACTCAATGTGCAACTCAGCACGGGGACTTACGTCAATCGCGGCTCCCCGGTCATGGCGCTGATTGCCGAAAACTCTTTCTATGTCGTGGGCTACTTTGAAGAGACTAAAATGCCCTCTATCCAGGTTGGCGCGCCGGTCGAGGTCGTGCTGATGAATGGCGATACACACCTGGAAGGACGCGTCGTCGGTATTGGCCGCGGCATTGCCGATAGCAACACGACCCTCAACCAGCAATTGCTACCGCAGGTGGAGCCCACCTTTAGCTGGGTGCGACTGGCGCAGCGTATACCGGTGCGCATCGCACTAGACGAGGTGCCCAATGACACGCTGCTGAGCGTTGGCATGACGGCCACGGTACGCGTCGAGCCAGCCGAGTCTACCGACGAACTCTCGACCCAACAGCCCGAGTGACCCATGTCACCGTTTCTTAGTACTTACCTGACACCCAACGCCACGGCGGTCAAATTCGCCATCAAGACGACCCTGGCCATGATGCTCGCGCTTTACATCGCGCTGCTGTTCGACCTGGAGCGCCCTTACTGGGCACTGATCTCGGCAGCATTTCTCCAGATCCGACCCATGAGTGGCATGGTGGTCGAAAAAGGCATCTGCCAGCTTGTCGGTACTTTTATCGGCGCAGTGGCGGGTATCACGATCATGGCACTCTTTGCCCAGGCCAGAATACCTGCGCTTATCGTGCTGACCGGCTGGATCATGCTGTGCACTTATGTCGGTTCGCTGTGGCGTAACAACTACACCTATGGTTGCCTGATGGCCGCCGTGACCGCGATGCTGATCGTGGTGATCTCCAGTGGCAGCACCCCGGCTGGCATCTTCGACATCGCCGTGGCACGCCTTTCAGAACTGGGGCTTGGCGCAGTGTGCGCCATGCTGGTCAGCTCACTGCTTTGGCCTTCCCATGTAGGCACCCACCTTGCCACCCAGGCTGACAGCGTCATCAATGAAGCCTTCGAGCATGCTGCCCTGCGCTTAGAAGCCAGTGACGATATTCCAGCCATGCAGAAGGCCCTGCGCAGCAGTCTCGGGCCGTTAACGCTGCTTGAAACAGATAGCCAGGCCGCCCGTTTTGAAGGCCCGGTGGGTCCCGGACGAGTGCGTGCCACCCATGTTCTGACACGACGCACATTGCGCTTTTTCGCCAACCTGCAGGCGCTTCATCAATTGATGCACGACCACGCCGACCGGCTCGCTCAACAAAGTATCGAACTCGCGGGCGAGGTCGCAAAAGGCTTTCGCGATGCTGAGCACGTCAAAGGAGTCGTTGAGGCCAGAAAAGCCCTTCAGGCGTTACGTCATCGGGTTCATGAAAGTGAGGAAGAGGCCAGCTTAGCCCCTCTCGATCGTCGTCTCCGGTTGGGGCTACGTGAATCCATCGGTCACGCCATGATCATGCTCGACGCCCGCGAGGCGATAGCCTCACCGGCGAGCCACAAGCTTCGTTCGTCGCCACTGGCCTGGCACCGTGACCACCTCGCCGCCAGTATCAACGCCCTACGCTCGGGGCTGCTATTTTCGTTGCTGGCAACCTTCTGGATTGTCACTGCTTGGCAAAGCGCCATGATCGCGATGATGCTGGGCACGCTCTTCTCCGCCTTCTTCGCCAGCCGTGACAATCCCCTGGCGATCACTATGATGTTCTACAAAGGCATGCTGGCGGCAATCCCCAGCGCCTTTCTGTTCGGCCATGTGTTGCTCTCACAGGCCAATGGCTTTCCGATGCTGGCCATGCTGTTTGGCACGCCGCTGTTCCTAGGCCTGCTGGGCGCCACCAACCCGGCGACCATGGGTTACTGCCTGGCATTTACCATTTTCAACATTCTGCTCACCATGCCCGGCAACGGCATGGACTTCTCGTTCGACAGTTTCGCCAACCGGGTGGTGGCGGTGGTGATCGGGCTGAGCGCTGTGGTCATGGGCTTTCGGCTGCTGCCAGGCCTCGGCGCAAGGCTCAGGCGGCGGCGTCTGATCAAGGCCATATCCCGGGATATACACGAGCTTGGACGACGCTCGATTCGCGACGCCGAGACCCGTTTCAGCGGTCACATGGCAGACCGCCTGCTGCAGTTGGCCCAGCACGACGACATGCTGCCAGAAGACCAGCGCCACCTGTTTATTCTTGGTTTGACCGGGCTCGACTTGGGCACCGCCACGCTGCGTCTACGTGATCGGCTGGATGACGCCCCGCACCCGTTCATTCGCGACGCCCACCACCACCTGTTGCGCACGCTGGCAGAGGGGTTTGAAGCGAGCGCCAACGGGCGGCCACCCCAAGGAATTCGTGAAGCAGGCCAGCAGTTGGATGAGGCGATAAAGGCTTACGGCGACGTACCCGCCGACCGCCGGGTATTGTTGGAGGGCTTGATTGAGCGGCTCGAACTGGCCCTGGAGCGCCTGGCGCGCATCATGGCGAATCAGCCAACGCGTCCCCGCTCACCTCTCAAACGTCTATTCCCCGTCGATCAACCGTAGGTGCGTGCTGCGCCATCAACGCCACAATCCAATCGATAAACACGCGCAGCTTGGCACTGACGTGCCTGCAGAAGGCTCAGGCACCTAGTCGTTGCGACGCCACTGCATGACTGCTGGCAGCCTCGCTGGATTTTTGAAAGCGCAGCGCATCACGCTTTGGCGGCAGCTGGAAAAGGCGACCGTATTCGCGAGTGAACTGAGAAACACTTTCGTACCCCACCTCGAAGGCAGCATGGCTCGCGGAACACCCTTCATGGAGCATTAGGCGGCGCGCTTCGATCAAGCGCAGCCGTTGCTGGTACTGCCCCGGCGTAAGCGACGTCATGTGTTTGAAGTGCTTATGAAACGAGGTGAGGCTCATGCCTGCCTTTGTCGCCAATTGCTCCACCGGCACGCGCGATGTGTACTCGGCTCTCAAGATGTCAATGGCAGCGGCAAGACGGCTCGCGTAGCTATCAGGGTCGGCAATACCCCGCAAAGCGATGCCATGAGGGCCCGATAGCAGCCAATAGTGCAACTCCTGCATGATACCCGGGCGTAGAAGCGGTGCTGAGTCAGGGCGATCCAGCAGCTTCATCAGCCGTGATACGCAGTCAATCACCTCGGCTTCGGTATCTTCAGCAAATAGTGTCTGCATCTCAGATGGCCGCTGTGGCCGCGGCGTCCCTAAGTGAGCGGCAAGTTCGCGCAAGATAACCATGTCCAGTTCGACCGCGACCGCCAGATAGGGCTCGCTCGGATTCGCCTGGACTATCCGCCCGACGACAGGCATATCCGCGCTCACGATCGCGGACTCCCCCGCAGTTACCACTCTATTCTGGCGCCCGACCATCATCCGCTTTGCCCCTTGTAACACTAGGCAAACCAGCGGTTTATATATCGATTGCAAGTCACCAGCGGGGGTTTCTACACACATCATACTAAGCCCCGGCACACGGGATAACACCAAACCATCGCTATTAGCATGTTGCGTGGCATATGTCTGAACCGCTTGTATAAGTGAGTTCATCTGCTTTCCTCAAGCCAGCCTCTCGACTCAAATTTAGCATGGCCGATAAGGTGTTTCTCCACACCTGCAGGATCAGGCAAGTTTTGCGCAGGTGTTGGCAAGCCCCGCCGCCACCGAATTGTTAAAACATTAGTGGCATCGAGTCCTACAAATAGACGGAGAGTGAAACCATGAAAACATCAGGAAATACTATGCTTATCACCGGTGGCGGCTCCGGGATTGGCCGTGAACTTGCCTTACGCTTCAATGCTCTTGGCAACACCGTCATCGTCGCCGGTCGGCGCATGGAAACGCTGGAAGAGACCATTACTGGTCAGCAAAACATGTACGCGATGGTCGTCGATGTCGAGGATCCAAAAGCCATTACCGCCTTTGCAGAGCGGGTCGTCGCTGAGCACCCCAACCTCAATGTACTGATCAACAATGCGGGCATTATGCGGCGCGAAGACGTGTCCTGCACCCGCGATTTGAGCGATGCCGAGCAGACGGTCACTGCCAATCTGCTCGGGCCAATCCGGCTAACGAACGCCCTAACTGACCATCTGGTAAGCCAGCCAGACGCGGCAATCGTGAACGTCTCATCCGGGTTAGCGTTTGTACCGTTAAGCGGTACGCCCACCTATAACGCCACCAAGGCAGCTATCCACTCCTACACAATCTCCCTGCGCGAACAGCTCAAGGGTAAGGTCGAGCTCATCGAGCTTGCGCCTCCCGCCGTACAGACAGAGCTGACGCCAGGCCAGTCGACCCGGGAAGGCTATATGCCGCTCAATGACTACATCGAAGAAGTCATGACGCTGTTTAGCCAACAACCGACACCCAAGGAAATTCTGGTGGAGAAAGTGAAGTTCCTGCGCTGGGCAGAGCGGGATGGACACTTCGATCAAGCGGTGGAGATGCTCAGTAAGATGTGACTTCCCCCGCATCTCCTCACAAAAAGCGGTCTGGTGGCAGCATTAAAGAGTTCTTATGGTAAGCATTCATGAGCATCACGTGCGGCTAACCACCTGCCCGCTTCGCTTTGGGCAAGTTTTTGATCGTCAACTATACTCCCCCCTGACGAACATGATGTCGTTGCCTGGGATGGCTTGGCGTTTAGCGTCGGTCAATCTAGGTAAATTAATTAGCTTGAACAGCATAAGGAGTTTGCCGTGACAGCCACTGACAATCGCACTTATCGAAGCGGGCTGAATCCGCTTCACGCCACACTGCTTGCTGGCACTATCCCTCTCTTTTTGGGCGCCACGCTAAGTGATTACGCCTACTCAACGACCTACCATATTCAATGGGCTACCTTTGCTTCCTGGTTAAACGTGGGTGGGCTTGTATTCACAGGGCTTGCATTTTTATGTGCCATTATTGGCTTCTTTCGCGCTTCGCACCGCGGCCTGGCGCTCATGATTTACCCAGCGCTACTACTGCTGACCGGGATACTGGCCTTTGTTAATGCGCTGGCGCATGCGCGGGATGCCTGGGCCATGATGCCTGCTGGCTTTGCCCTCTCCATCGTTGTTGTTTTATTGGCCGGCACAGCCACGTGGGTCGGTTTTTCTCGCCTAGGCACCGGAGATAAATCATGAAGCTTCCCAGCCTCTACGCTGCACCTCTCTCGGTGCTTTTGGTGGCAGGTAGCGCCAGCGCCCAAGACGCACAACAGTACGGCCCAAACCCTGACCTAGCTGAACCGCAACGCGGGCTTTTGCCCGACATGACAATTCCCGAGCCCGCTGAATGGGGGGGCCAGTCACCCACCGTTCCCGACGGCTACACCATTACCGCCATTGCGACGGATCTTCAGATACCGCGCCAAACGTTGGTGCTACCCAACGGCGATATTCTGGTGGCCGAAGGGAGCGGCGGCAACGCGCCTCAGTTGAAGCCGAAAGATTTCATTGCCGGATATATCAAAAGCCAGGGCACCACCACTGTTGAGAGCGGCAATCGCTTAACCCTGCTGCGCGATGAAAATGGCGATGGCAACTACGAGCAGTCGGTGTTTGCCGAAGACCTCAACGCGCCCTACGGGCTGGCGTTAGTTGATAACAATCTCTATGTGGCCAACCAGGATGCGGTCGTTCGCTTTGACTACGAGGAAGGCCAAACCGAGGCCAGCGGCCCGCCGGAGGAGCTTACCAAGCTACCCGCTGAGATCAATCACCACTGGACGAAAGCGATGACCGCTAGCGCCGACGGTGAATTCTTGTACGTGGGTATTGGCTCCAACAGCAATATCACCGAACGCGGCATGGCAGCGGAGGTTAACCGCGCCGAGGTGTGGGAAATTGATACCGAAACGGGCATGCATCGGCCTTATGCCACGGGCCTACGCAACCCCACCGCGCTGACCATTCAACCAGAGACTGATCAGCTATGGGCCGTGGTCAACGAGCGTGATGAGCTTGGCCCCAACCTCGTTCCTGACTACCTCACCACCGTGCAGGAAGGCAGCTTCTATGGCTGGCCCTATAGCTATTGGGGGCAGCATGTCGACCCGCGCGTCCGTCCACAAGCGCCTGAAAAAGTGGAGTCAGCCGTGGTGCCCGACTACAGCCTGGGTTCGCACGTAGCGCCGCTTGGCCTCGCCTTCTCCATACCCGAAATGGGCGATGAGTTCGCTGAAGGTGTGTTTATCGGCGAGCACGGCAGTTGGAATCGCGCCGACCCCGTTGGCTATAAGGTCGTCTTTGTGCCCTTCAGCGATGGCAGCCCTTCTGGCGACCCCATTGATTTCGTCTCCGGTTTTCTGACTGAAGATGGTCAAACCCGCGGTCGCCCGGTCGGCGTCACCATCGACCCCGAAGGCGCCCTTATCATCGCCGATGACCTGACGAACGCCGTTTGGCGTGTTACCTATGAAGGTGACGAATAAGACGCTTAAATCAACAGCGTGAGCAAGGCGGCAGCCGCTTGGGCTGCCGCCTTTTCCGTTTGATCTAAAAAGGACCTTATATGATCGAGTCACTTGAAGAGCTCGAGGCCATCAAGCAATCGTGCCGCTCGATGGTTACGAAGAGCTCGGGCCTTTCCGCGGGCACCGCCATCATTCCCATCCCAGGCGTGAACATCGGCTCGGATGTCGCCATATTGCTGCGGTTAATTCCCAAGATTAACGAAAAATTTGGCTTATCGCCTGAACAGATCGAGAGCCTGGATACAGAGACCCGGCTATTTGTCATGAACTCCATTTCAACGACCGGCAGCAAGATGGCGGGCAAATACATCACCCGTAAACTACTCATGATGACGTTCAAAAGGATGACTGGCAGGATATCGGCAAAAAGTGCGTCTAAGTATGTACCATTCCTGGGCAGCGCCATTGCGGGCGGGATCAGCTTCGCCACCATGAAGTATTTGGGCAACAGCCATATCGACGACTGTTACGAGATAATCCTGGCAACGCTGGAAAACGACCAACTGGAGCCCGTGGCGTTGATAGCGTCAGCGCCTGAACCAGTGCCGCCCCTGACAGCCGATATTTCCAGTAAAGCTGAATAACGATCTTTCTAATGTGGCTCCGCTGTTAGGCGGTGATATGCTCTAGCGGATTGATTAACGATGACATCAGGAGAACTGAATGCCCGCTTATGTCGTACTGACCCGCGAACACACCCACGATGCTCAGGAGATGGAGCGCTACGGCGAGAAGGCGAAAGCCGCTCGTGAAGGCCACGACCCGCAGCCGCTCGCCTTCTACGGTGATTTTGAAGTGCTGGAAGGCAGCGCCATGGAAGGGGCCGTGATTCTGCGCTTCCCCGATATGGCTGCCGCCCGCGCCTGGTATGAAAGCCCCGCCTACCAGGAAGCTCGCAAGCACCGCTTCCAGGGCGCCGACTACCGCGTCTTTATCGTTGACGGTGTTCAAGAAGCGTAAAGCGCCTCCCCCCGCCTTTAAAAGCGGGGGAAGTACATCACCAGCGATAGCTCACTTTAGCGCTGATTTCGCGCCCCGGATTATAGTAATCAGCCGTGCTGGAACCGACCACGTGCTGCTCATCGAGCAAGTTGCTGACATTGACGGCCAGGTCGGCATCTTGGGTGAGCTGGTAGCTGAAGGCTGCATCGAAGAGCGTGGCCGCACTGCTCTTGGACGTATTGGCGGCGTCAAAGTAGTAGGAGCCGACATAACGGGCGCCAAGGCCAACACTCATGTCCTGGCGTGGCAAGGTATAGTAGCCCCACAACGACGCCGTATGTTTGGGTGCCGCAGTAAACTCGTTCCCTTCTCTGGCTGCATTGCTGTCGCGCACCACTTCCGACTCCATATAGGAGTAACCACCCGCTAGGCTAAGGCTATCGGTCAATTCAGCCTTGGCCTCAATATCAATACCCCGCACGCGGGACTCACCCACGGTTTCCCGCTCGATAACGCCATTGTCCTGTACCACCGAGATAGTGACATCATCTCTGGTCAGGTCATAAATGGACGCCGAAAACAGCGCATTGGTACCGAATGGAGCGTATTTCGCGCCAATCTCATACTGCTCGCCCCGCTCGGGCTCGACACCAACTGAGGGCGGTGCGACAGACTCCACCATGCTGACATAAGCGGAAACTTCGTCGGTGACGCGATAGGTCAGCGCGCCACGAACGGAGTTTTCCGAATAGTCGGCGGACTCGGTGACGCCAGCCATGTTGGTACTGGAGATATCCAAACCATCGTTGCGCGCACCCGCGGTCACGATGAATCGATCATAAAAGGACAAGTTCTGGGTCAGGAAGACCGACTCAGTGGTGAAGTCCTGCTTGTTGCTGCTATAGACGTTCAGGCTACTCGGAGCACCGCTAAAGACAGGATTGGCGATATCAATGGAGGTCGCATCCCCGTAAAACGAACTGTCTTCGGTTGAGGCATCGCGATACTCGACACCCACGAGCGTGCTGCTATCGACCTGATCAAAGCGGGCGTCGTATTGCAGGATAGCGTTGCCGATTAGCTCCTGTGCTTCGTTGTCGGTACCAAAGTAGTCGCGATCCACCACGCTTCCAACTCGCGCTGCCGAGTCAGTGATGTAGACGTAGCCGAAGTCGTCGGTCAGGTCGCTGTAACGCAGGTTACCCCGCAACGTCAGGCCGTTATTGAAATCATGGGTGAGCTGTCCGGTAAGGCTGGTACGCTCGACATCGTGATAATTAAAGCCTGGCTCACCAAAGAACTCGCTGCGATCGTACTCCCGGTCAAGCGGATAACCACCGCTATTAGGGGTGTCGTCGCGCTTCAGGTAATCGAAGATAACGCTCGCTGATGTGGCATCCGTTGGCTCCCAGGTCAGGCCGCCCATCAAGAAACCATTATTGTCTTTGGAGTGATCGTATTCGCGGTCGCTGTCTCGGATGGTGCCGGTAAACCGGTAGGCCACGGTCTCGTCAGCGTTCAGCGTGTCACCTACGTCAACACCGGCCTCTTTTGCGTCAAATGAACCGTAGGAGAGATAGCCCTCTCCAAAACGCTCAAACCGTGGCCGCTTGCTTACAAAGTTGACCGAACCGCCTGGATCCGCGGGACCGAATAGAGTGGAGTTGGCCCCACGCAACACCTCGACGCGCTCATAGGCGTAAGGCTCCTCACGTACACCCCGCATTGAGCCTAGCGTCAGCCCGTCACGGTAGGTGGTGGCCTGAAACCCCCGGATTTGGAAATAGTCATTACGGTCATCGGTGCCGTAATAATCGGTGAGAACGCCTGGCGTATATTGCAGCACTTCCTCTGTGGTTGAGGCGTTGCGCTGCTCGATCTCCTTCTCAGTGATGACTGACACAGAGGCCGGCGTATCGAGAATACTGGTGGCCACCTTACCGCCTACCCACAGCTCTTGGGCAACGATTGAATTGGCATCATCATCAGCGTAGGCCTGGGCGTTGACGATAATGGGAGCGAGGCGATATCCCTCACTATCGTCACTGCCATCGCCGGTTTCCTGTGCGTTCCCAATCATGGGAAGTGTGACCAGCGTCGTGCCGCACAGAATGGCTGTCGTGGTCTGCTGCCACCGCAAGCGGCTTGAGTTAAGCCGGACGGTGCCTTTGCTATCAGTCATGTTGAAGATCCCTTGAAATAATTAAACCGGCCCTGCTCGCCTTATAGTTTTCTTTTGAAAAGCCGGGAGAGTATCCGAAGCTAGCATCACCGAGTCAATAGTGCTAATGTCAATCATAATCATTTGTTTTAAAAATAGCGACCACACTGGCAACACGCCATACGTTATTGGAGCCACTTGCCAAGCCCACTGACACCGCGAACTTACCTCTCGGATATCACGCTATTGCAAAGATCGGTTTCAAAGGGCTTTAGCAAAGGGCTTTAGCAAAGAGCTATTTCAAAGACTCAAGCTTTCGGAGGAAGCGATGGCATCGCTCCATCAACGTCTGGCCGCCTGTGTGGTCCTTCTCACTGCGTGCAGCCTTGGCGCTGCTCCCGTTGGCGCGCAGCAATATCCCCTTGAAATCGAACATGCTCTGGGCACAACCGTGCTTTCTGAGAAGCCCGAACGGGTAGCGACCGTGGCCTGGGCCAATCACGAAGTGCCGCTGGCGCTTGGCGTGATACCGGTCGGCTTTGCCGCTGCCAACTTTGGCGACGACAACGGCAACGGGCTGCTGCCCTGGGTGGAAGCCCGGCTTGAAGAGCTGGGTAGCGCGCCCCCGCCCCTGTTCGATGAAGGCGATGGGATTGATTTTGAAGCCGTGGCTGCCAGCCAGCCCGATGTGATTCTGGCGGCCTACTCAGGGTTGAGCCAGGCGGACTACACGACCTTGAGCCAGATTGCCCCGGTGGTGGCCTACCCCCAAGGCCCCTGGGCAACCGACTGGCGGGATATGATTCAACTGAACAGCGCAGGGCTAGGCATGGCGGAGGAAGGCCAGGCGCTCATGGAGCAAATCGAGGCACAGATTGCCGACACCGCCGACAACCACCCAGAGCTATCGGGCAAGACAGCCATGTTCGTAACCCACCTTGACCCCACCAACCTGGGGCGCATTTCGTTCTACACCGACAACGACGCACGGGTGCGGTTTTTTCACGACCTCGGGCTAGTCTCGCCTGAAGTCGTCAAACAGAACTCCACCCCCGGTAAATTCGCTGGCGAAATCAGCTCTGAACTGATCGACGAGTTCAACGACGTGGATATTCTCGTCACTTACGGTGGTCAGCCGCTGATCGATCAGCTCAACGCGCACCCGCTCACCTCCCGCCTGCCAGTAGTAGAAAACGGCGCCATTGTCATGCTCGGCAACACGCCGCTGGGCACGGCGGCCAACCCGACCCCCATGTCGATTTCATGGCTATTGGACGATTATGCAGACCTGCTCTCAGAAGCCGCACGCAAGTCACAGCAGTAGCGTCCCGGCGTCTGGCTCAAGCGTTAATCGCGCTGTCGCTCTTCGCATCAAACGCAATGCTGCCCAACGGTTGTCCGGTGGCGTAGCGCTGCTTGTTCTGCTCGGCCTTGCCGCCACGCTCTCTGTCGCGTTTGGCGCCCGAGAAGTAGGCTGGTCGGAAATCGTCGCCGCGCTGAGCGGCCAAGTAGAAACCATGGGCGATGCCGCCGTGGCCAGCCGCCTGCCACGCACGTTACTTGCCATGCTGGCGGGAGCCGCGCTAGGCGTTTCTGGTGGAGTCATGCAGGGCCTGACCCGTAACCCACTGGCCGACCCCGGCCTTCTGGGCGTCAACGCCGGAGCGGCGCTGGCGGTGGTGATTGGCATTGCCTGGTTCGGTATCGATGAGACGACCAGCTACATCTGGACAGCCATTGCTGGCGCCGGTATCGCAGCCTGTGCGGTTTACGCGATTGCCAGCCTCGGCCAGGGCGGTGCCACGCCGCTCAGGCTGGCACTGGCAGGGGCCGCCATCACCGCGGCACTTAGCTCGCTGACGACCGCCGTAGTGTTGCCGCGTGGCGATATCGGTGGGCTGGTGCAATCCTGGTTAGTTGGCGGCGTGGGCGGCGCAACTTATGGCCAGCTTCTGCCCATATTGCCTTTTCTGACAACGGGATTTGTGATTACCCTGCTTGCCGCGCGCAAACTCAATATGCTGGCATTGGGCGATGAAACCGCCGCCGGGTTGGGTGAAAAGGTGGCCGTGGCGCGGGCTATATCAGCGATAGCCGCGGTACTGCTATGCGGTTCGATTACCGCCGTGTGTGGCCCGATTGGTTTTGTAGGACTGGTGGTACCCCACGCCTGCCGCCTGCTTGCGGGCGGCGATTACCGCTGGCTGCTGCCCTTCTCTGCTTTGGGTGGTGCAGTACTACTGACGTTTTCAGACGTGGCCGGGCGGCTGGTGGCCCACCCATCGGAGCTGGACGTTGGCATTGTGACCGCCTTTATCGGTGCGCCGGTGTTTATCTGGATCGTGCGCAACCGCAAGGTAGGCTCGCTATGAGCCAGCCGCCCCTCAACGCCATCAGCCACTTCCGACACATCCGCCGGACGAACGCCAGGCACCGCGCACGCATCATGGCGGTGCTTGTTGCCTGTCTTTTAGCAGGCGTGCTATTAACCCTGATGCTGGGACAGTCCTTCACCCCGCTAACCACGGTGCTACGCATACTTGGCGGTGCGGAAGTGCCTGGCGCTGGTTTCACCGTGCGTGAGCTGCGCCTGCCCAGGGCTGTCGTTTCAGTGTTGGTAGGCGCCTGCTTTGGCCTGGGCGGCATCGCCTTTCAGACCATGCTGCGCAACCCGCTGGCAAGCCCGGACATCATTGGCATCAGCACCGGCGCCAGTACCGGCGCCGTGTTTGCCATCGTGGTGCTATCGCTGAGCGGCCCGGCGGTTTCAATGGTGGCGATTGCTGCAGGGCTGGGCGTGGCGCTGTTGATCTACACGCTCTCCTGGCGACAGGGCGTGACCGGCGGGCGGTTGATTCTGATTGGTATCGGATTGGCCGCGATGCTGCAAAGCGTAACCGCCTATCTGCTGATGCGCGCACCCAGCTGGACACTGCAAGAAGCCCTGCGCTGGCTCACCGGTAGCGTCAACGGCGCGCAGTTGGATCAAGCGCTGCCGCTGTTGGTTGCCCTGCTCCTGTTCGGCGGACTATTGCTAAGCCGCCGCCGCGATCTTGAAACCCTGCGCATGGGTGACGACCTTGCTGCCGGGCTGGGGGTTCGCTTAGCGGTATCGCGGGTGATCGTGATCATCACCGCGGTGGCACTGGTGGCGTTTGCCACCGCCGTTTCCGGCCCGGTGGCCTTTGTAGCGTTCCTTTCCGGCCCCATTGCGGCGCGGCTGATGGGCCGCAATGGCTCGCTGCTGGTGCCCGCCGCTCTGGTAGGTGCTCTGTTGGTGCTGCTCGGGGATTACGCCGGACAGTTCCTGCTGCCCGCCCGCTATCCGGTCGGCATCGTGACTGGCGTATTAGGTGCGCCTTATCTTCTCTACTTAATACTTCGCGACAACAAAACCCGAGGCTCCCTATGAGCGCTTGCTCACTACTCGCCCAAGGCCTGGTGGCAGACTATGGGGAACGCACCATTCTGCATGACGTTAGCCTGACCGTACCCACAGGTCAGACCACCGCCATTGTGGGTGCCAACGCCTGTGGAAAATCGACGCTTTTGCGCGTGCTTTCACGATTACTGACACCCACGCAGGGCAGTGTGCTGCTGGAGGGTAACGACATCCACCAGCTACCCACCCGCCGTCTGGCGCAGCAACTTGGGTTTCTGCCGCAATCGCCCATCGCCCCGGAAGGCATTAGCGTGCTCGAGCTGGTCAGCCGAGGCCGCCACCCGCACCAGGGGCTATTCAAACGCTGGAGCGCGGCCGATGAGACTGCCGTCGCCGACGCCCTGGCCGCCACCCATATGAGCGAGCTGGCCGAACGCCACGTGGACGAGCTTTCCGGCGGGCAGCGCCAGCGGGTGTGGATCGCCATGGCGCTGGCCCAGCAAACCAAGGTGTTGCTGCTGGATGAGCCCACCACCTTTCTGGATATCAATCATCAGGTCGACGTGCTGGATCTTCTCACCGACCTAAACCGACAGCGCGGCACCACCATCGTCATGGTGCTCCACGAACTCAACCTGGCCGCCCGCTACGCCGACCAACTGGTCGCCATGGCTAACGGCCAGGTGTACGCAGTAGGCCCACCAGAAAAGATTCTGACCGAGCAGATGGTCCGGGAGGTATTTGGCCTGGAGAGCCGGGTGATCGAAGACCCCGTCACCGGCAAACCGATGATGATACCGCTCGGGCGACATAGCGGGCACCACACCGCCAACGACACATGTTCACGAACTAAAAAAGCCCCATGTTTTGGTTAACACAAGGCTTTTAGCAAGAGCGCGCCGTCTGACCTAGAGCGCCTCGACAGCGGCACGCCCTTTGATGATAGAGCGGGCAAGCATCAGATACGCTACTGAGCCACAGGCGGCCATGGCCAGAATGACCGTTTCAAGCGTATGCGGCACCATGGCGGACAATGCGCTCAGCAGCCCGGCGACACCGAACTGGGCTGCGCCCAGAAGCGCTGCGGCCGTCCCGCCACTGGTGGGAAAAAACTCCAAAAAACAGGCCTGAATATTCGGCGAGATCGCCCCTATCGAGCCGATGGTCAGCATCATGGGGGGCAGGAAGGCATACATCGGCCAATCCATAAAGGCAGCCATCACCAGCAATACTACGCCAACTGCCTGACAGCCCGTTGCCAACTGCAGGATACGCAGCGAAGACAGCCTGGAAAGCATCGCCCGATTGAGAATATTGAAGATAAGCATAGCGACGATATTCGCCGCAAACAGCATCGAAAAGGCCGAAGGCGACTGGCCGAAATGCCCCTGATAGATAAATGACGCATAGGTGATGAACATCATCAGGGTAGAAAAAGAAGCGGCCTGCCAAACGATGAACGGCAGGGCCGGCTTGGTCGACAGTACCAGTTTGTAACGCGCCAGCAGGCTCATCTTAGGGCTTTTCGCTCGAGACACCTTGCCCGTACCGGTAAAGATCACCCGCACCAACAACGGCACCAGCAATAACGCGTATACCGCCAAGGCGAAAAAGATAGTGTGCCAGGAACCCAGCGCCAGAATCGCGCTGCCTACGCTCGGAGCAATGCCAGGTGCCAGCACCATGATAAAGCCCATCATCGAAAACAGTTTCGCGGCGTCGCGGCCCGCCACTCGGTCGCGTACCAGCGCCGGTACAGATACCAGAGTAAAACCGGCACCAAGGGCTTGAACGGCCCGCCCGCCGAGTAGCATGTTTAAAGAATCCGCCACACCAATAACAACGCTTGAAAGCGCAAAAATCGCCAGCCCGCTCATCAAAACACGCTGGCGCCCGAAGCGGTCTGAAAGCGCACCGCCGATTAACTGCCCCAACGCCATCGCGAATACATACACCGAAACACTCAACGATACCGCCTGCTGAGAAACCCCCAGCGATTCGCCGATAACCGGAAAAGCCGGCAGGTACGTGTCCATGGAAAACGGGCCCAGCATCATGGTCAATGCCAAGCTCAGTACCACAATGAAGGGCGTTTTAGATTGGGTCATAGAAGCTCGCGGTAATAAGGACGTAATGATGGACAACATCAAGGATATGATACCGACTGATGCTATCAAGGCAATCGAACAGAAAACGAGGGATACGCTGCTTGGCGGTAATCGACTAAACACGCAGCCAGCCCGTTATCGGTTAGCTCGGCTATGCAAAAGAGTGTGCTCAAAGCTATTCTAAAAACACACCCCCCAACGAGGAGACCAGGATGCCGATCCCCCAGCCCGAACGACTCCATCTCGACAGCGATGAAACGACCGGCTACCCCAACTCGCCGCTGCCGGTGCTGGTTTATCGTCAAGTTCTCGACCTCAGCAATGCCGAGGAACGGGCCGAGTCGTTCGAAGCCATGTTCAAACGCCACGGCTGGCCGCCGGCGTGGCGCTACCACCTGTATGACTTTGACCACTTTCACTCCACTGCCCATGAAGCACTGGGCATCTTCCGCGGGCAGGCCCGGGCACGGCTGGGAGGCCCTAACGGCCAGGAACTGATGCTTTACGCAGGCGATGTGCTAGTGCTGCCAGCGGGCGTTGGGCATGCCAGCCTGGAGGCGAACGATGATTTCTGCATGGTAGGCGCCTACCCACCAGGGCAAGAGCCGGAAATAGAGCGCGGCGACCCCGCACAGTTTGCAGCAGCACAATCGCGAGTCGCTGCCGTGACATTACCCAAGGATTCCCCGGTAGGCGGGCCACTTACAGGGCTGTGGCGCTAAGGCGACTGTTGATCAACTGTTCGATGGACGGGTCAGGTAGCCGGTGGCTTCCAAAGAGCCTGCAGCCCCTCCTCTACTGGCACCTGCTGCCCCCATAATTACAATCGAGGAAGCAGTCAGGCCGATGCTCAAAGTTGGCAGCATCAGTCATCGCATGGCATTAATGCGCTATATCGTTATCGGGTTGTAATGATGAGGGGCGACGAGCCGTACGCCAGCCACTAACGCGCTCCTGAAGACCTATCACGAAAACGAAGAACACCGGGACGAAGAGAATCACCAGAAGCGTTCCGCTAACCATGCCGCCGAAAACGCCCGTGCCTATCGCATGCTGGGTTTTGGCACTGGCGCCAAACGCAACCATCAATGGCACCACTCCCAAGCCGAAAGCGAGTGAGGTCATCAGAATCGGGCGCAGGCGCAGGCTGGCGGCTTCCACCGCGGCCTCCATCAGCCCTTTACCTTGCTCACGCAACTGTTTTGCGAACTCAACGATCAGGATCGCGTTTTTCGCCGACAGTCCGATCACGGTGACCATACCGACTTTGAAGAAAACATCGTTCGGCAGGTCACGCAGCAACATGGCGGCCACCGCACCCAGCAACCCCAGCGGCACAACCAGGATGACCGACAGCGGAATCGTCCAGCTCTCGTAGAGCGCGGCTAACACCAGGAACACCGCCAGGATGGATAGCGCCACCAGCATTGGCGCCTGGGCTGCCGACTGGCGTTCCTGAAGGGACTGCCCCGTCCAGGCCACGGCGAAACCGGGCGGAAGTTGCTGCGCCAGACGCTCCATTTCAGCCATGGCGTCACCAGTGGAAGCCCCCTTCGCCGCACTGCCGGAAATGCTGGTGGCGGGATAGCCCAGGTAGCGCACCATTTGTAGCGGTGTTTCGTCCCACACCGGAGTCACCACCTCTGACAGGGACACCATGCCACCCCTGCTATTTCGCACATGCAGCTTGAGCACGTCGTCGACCTGCATGCGTGCCGACGCATCCGCTTGCATAATCACCTGCTGCATCCGGCCCTCATTCGGGAAATCGTTGATGTAAGACGACCCCATTGCGGTCGACAGGATGTCGCTAATATTGGCGAACGACACCCCGAGCGCTTCGGCCTTTTGACGATCAATATCAAGACGAATGCTCGCACCTGCTGGCAGGCCGTCGGAATAGACGTCGCTGACCACCTTGCTCTGCGCCGCCAGTTCTAGCAGCGTCGTCTCGGCAGCCTTAAGGGCGGCCGGCCCCTGATTGCGTTGATCCTGCAAGAACATCGTAAAGCCGGACTTGGTGCCCAATTCATCAATGGCCGGCGGTAACATACTCATTACCGTCCCTTCGTTCAGTTGACTCATGGCTTCCTGAACCCCTTCCACTTCACTCGCCGCCGTGGCACCGTCGCGCTGCCCCCAATCCTTTAGCGTGGTGAACGTCAGTGCCGTATTCGCGCCGGATCCCGAGAATCCGAAGCCCAAAATAGACATATTGCCGTCTACGGCAGGGCGCGCCATGACGTACTCCTCATACGCCTTGACCACATCCAAGGTACGCTCGGTGGTCGCATTAGCGGGCAACTGGATACTGGTCATAAAATAGCCTTGATCCTCTTCCGGCAGAAAAGCCGAAGGCAACTGGCGGAAGGCGAGCAGCAGCACACCCGCGATGACCACAAACACCACCATGACCCGACCGCTGCGGGCGACTAGCCTCCCAACGCGCGATTCGTAACGGGCGGTCATACGGGTAAGCGCCCGGTTAAACCAGCCGAAGAAACCGCCTTTGTCGTGGTGCCCCGGCTTAATGGGTTTGAGAAGGGTGGCGCATAGCGCTGGCGTCAGCGACAGCGCCAGAAACGCCGAGAACAGAATCGAGACCACCATCGCCAGCGCGAATTGCTGGTAGATCACCCCGACCGAGCCACTCGAGAAAGCCATCGGGATAAACACCACCGTCAATACCAAGGTGATCCCCACCACCGCGCCAGTGATTTCCTTCATCGCCTTGATGGTGGCGTCCTTTGGCGACAATCCCTCTTTGGCCATGATGCGCTCAACATTCTCGACCACCACGATAGCGTCATCGACGATGATGCCAATCGCCAACACCATGCCGAACATCGTCAGCACGTTGATTGAGAAACCTGCCAGCAGCATCACCGTGAAGGTTCCCAACAGTGCAATCGGCGCGACCAGTGCGGGAATCAGCGTGTAACGGATGTTCTGTAGAAACAGCAACATCACCAGGAAGACAAGTACCATCGCCTCGATGAGGGCATGGATGACCTTCTTGATAGACACCTTAACGAACGGGGCCGTATTAAAGGGGATCGATGAGCTCATGCCCGCAGGCAGCGCCTGGTTTAACTCAGCCAAACGCGCCTGCACGCCTTCCGCCGTGCGCACCGCATTGGCACCGGGTGCCAGTTGTATGGCAGCCGCCGTCGCTGGCTGGCCATTCTCACGATTGGAGAAGCCGTAGGATTGGGCGCCCAACTCGACGCGCGCCACATCGCCCAACACCACTTTTGAGCCGTCGACATTAGCGCGAAGTACGATAGCGGCGAACGCTTCCGGCGTGCTCAATTGCCCCTGCGCGGTCAATAGCGAGGTGACTTTTTGTCCTGGCACGGAGGGAGACGCGCCGATGCTGCCCGGCACAATCGGTGCGTTCTGCTCTGTGATCGCAGTCGAGAGATCATTCACTGACAAGCCGAAAGAAATCAGCTTTGCAGGGTCTATCCAGATGCGCATTGCCTGCTCAGCGCCGAACAGCTGCACACGCCCGACGCCATCAATGCGGCGTAGCTCCTCCACGATATTGCGCGCCATATAGTCGTTCAGGGCGATCTCATCAAAGCGCCCATCATCGGAATTCAGGCCCACAATCATCAGAAAACTGGATGACGCTGACTCTACGCTCAGCCCATCCTGACGAACCGCCTGGGGTAACCGGGGTTCGACGGCCTTGAGCCGATTCTGCACATCCACCTGTGCCAGTTCCGGGTTTGTCCCAGGCTTGAAGGTGGCGGTGACAGAGGCCGACCCCGAAGCATCGGCGGTCGATTCGAAGTACAGCAGGTTCTTGACGCTGGAGAGCTCTCGTTCAATGAGGCTGAGCACGGCGTCGTTCATGGTCTGCGGCGTGGCGCCGGGATACGTCGCGGTGATGGTCACCGAAGGCGGCGCTACCGAAGGGTAGTGAGCGACCGGCAGCTTAGGGATGGCGATCACACCCGACAGGATGATAAACAGCGCGACCACCCACGCGAAGACTGGGCGCTGGATGAAGAACTGGGGCATTGCGGATACTCCTGAAACTTAGTGAGAGGATGCCGCTGAGGCGTTGAGTGGCATAGGCATCTTCCAATCAGTCGCGCTGACGTCGATACCATCAGTCAGTCGCTCTATACCCTCGACGACGACTTTCTGCCCCTCTGTCACTCCTGTTTGCACCCGATAATTGCCGTTCGCCAATTCACCAAGCTCCACTGAAACCATCACCGCCTTGTCGTCAGCACCAATCAACCAAACGTAGGGCTTACCGCCAATGCGTACCACAGACTGTTGCGGTACCGTCAACGCATCGTCATAGCGTGCATACGGCACGCGGGCACGCACAAACATGCCGGGCAGCAGGCGTCGATGGGGATTGTCTACGAGAACTCGCAGCAAAAGGTCACCCGTGCTGGTGTCCACATTGATTCCCGAAAAAAGAATGCGTCCGGTGACATCGTAGGGTGTACCGTTGCTGCCCAGGATGGTGACCGGTAAGCCATTGTCGAGGGAGGGTTGCGCCGCCATCGCATCTTGAAGCGATTCGAGCGCGGAAGCCGAGCGCCGAACGTCGACATAGACCTTATCGATCTGCTGAACACGGGCCATGGGCGTGCTATCGCTGCTGGCCACCAGCGCTCCCTCCGTTACCAACGCCTGATCAATTCGGCCTGCAATGGGGGACACCACCGTGGAGAATTCCAGGTCAAGGCGGCGGCGCGACAGCGTGGCACGCGCTTGGGCCACATCAGCAGCGGCCTGCTGACTTTTGGAGACGGTGTCATCGTAGGCCTGACGGCTCACCGACTGTGCCCGGACAAGCGGCTCCAACCGGGCTGACTGCGCACGGGCATGAGCGAGTTCGGATTCGGCTTTCTGCAAAGCGGCTTCTGCTGTTTCTACTTCCGCTCGAAACGGCGCTGGGTTGATTTCGAATAATGGCTGCCCCGCACTCACGTCGGTTCCCTGTTCGAACAGGCGACGTTGAACAATCCCGCTGACCTGCGGATGAATTTCCGCCATTTGAAAAGGAACGACCCGGGCCGACAAGTCTTCAGTCAGCTCCAATTTAACGGGTTCCAAGGTAACAACCGTCACTCGAGCAGGAGGCGGCGCTACTTCTTGCTCAACTGAACCGCAAGCAGTTAGCACGATTAGCAGCAAGGCACAGAAGCCACCATTTCGATAGATATGTCGGATCGTCATGTATCGTCCCTTCAGACATAGGCAAACATTTGCCTAGCCATAAAATTGAAGGGGACTATATCGCTGTAGCGTGGTATTAACGTCGACGGTATGTGTAGATATGATGGAGAACACAATTAATGTTTCATTAGGCGCTTTCATGTCCACGACTCATCAGTCGCCAAGTTCTTATTCTGGCCAGCAAGCACTGGTTCTCATCGCCGAAGACGAGCCTGAGATCGCTGATATTCTGCAGGCTTATCTGAAACGGGCGGGGCTCCGAACCATCTACGCAGAAGATGGACGCAAAGCATTGGACATGCATATGTCGATGAAACCCGATCTCGTCTTACTTGATGTAAAGATGCCTAAAATGGATGGCTGGCAGGTGCTGTCAGAGGTTCGCCACCGTGGTAAGACACCCGTCATCATGTTGACCGCGATGGATCAGGATATCGATAAACTCATGGGTTTACGTTTTGGTGCCGACGACTACGTCGTCAAGCCGTTTAACCCTGCCGAGGTCGTCGCACGCATTCAGGCAGTGTTAAGACGCACCATGGCTGATGCAAGCCACCAACCCCGTGTCCTCCGGGTGCCGCCCTTTGAGATCGACCTTGAACAACACGAAGCCTTTGTTCAGGTAGGAGGAGACTCGCACAGCCTTGCGTTAACGCTCACTGAATTCAGATTGTTGACGCACCTTGCACGCGCGCCCAAAAAAGTTTGCACCCGCGCAGAGTTGTTGGCCGCCTGCCTACCCGAGGGCGAGGCGCTTGAGCGCACTGTCGACAGCCATATCAGCAAGCTGCGTAAAAAACTGGAAGATGTCGATGTGAGAGGCATACCCGTTGGCATACGCGGCGTTGGGTACCGGCTATGGGGAACAGAATGAAGCTCATTGGGCTAAGCCGCACCATCGCGTTAACAATGGCAGCGATGGCGTTTGGCATCACACTGTTAGTCGTGGTGACCTCTTATGTGTTCTATTTCATTACCTTCCATTTTTGGCAGGGGTCGATTAACGAACCCAACATGTTCCCGTCGGGGCTAGAGTGGGCTTGGCTCGTTAGCACAACGTTGGTTGGGCTGGCGTTCGCCGTGATAGTGGGCGTTCACTTGGCACGTCGCATTCTGGTACCCCTAAACTCCGTCACAGAAAGCATGCGTCGCGTCGCGCAAGGCGACCTGGACGCACGCGCCACAACGGGTGATCGCTCTTTAGGCGAGGCCGCCGTGTTAGCCAACGACTTCAATGCGCTAGCAGACCAATTACAGCGTATGTCCAAGGAAATGACGTTCTGGAATGCCGCTATTGCCCATGAGCTGCGTACGCCGGTCACTATTTTACGCGGACGTCTGCAAGGCTTGGCAGAAGGCGTCTTCCCTCCTGAACAACCCCAGTTTCAAAGTCTCCTTACCCAAATCGACGGCATGGCACAACTGATTGAAGACCTTCGCGCCGTGAGCTTGGCCGAAAGCGGTCATCTGAATCTTGAGATCAAGGAATGTGATCTTTCTGCTGAAATTGAATCCGTCGTTGAGTTTTGTAAGCATGCCCTAAATGCATCAAAACATTATCCAACCCTTGATCTGCAGTCTGGCACTGCGTATTGCGACCCCTTCCGTATACGTCAGGCATTGCTTGCGTTGCTGGAAAACGCTCGCCAGCATGCATCCCCAGGGACACTCATCATCCAAACGCGCCAGAACGACGGCTGGTGTGTTTTGCGTGTTAGCGATGCTGGCCCAGGCATACCGCAGGAAGATGCCGCTCATATTTTCACGGCATTCCGCCATGCGCGGGACGCCGAAAATGGTATGCCAGGAGACAAGCGAGGAAGTGGGCTCGGATTGGCGGTAGTCGCGGCGATTGCGAGAGCCCACCGTGGCGAGGCCAGATGTTACCCCTCTGATGAGGGTGGCTCTTGTTTTGAGTTGCGCTGGCCTACTCCATCACATATGGCGTGATGACATAGTACGTGATCACATAGTACGTGATCACATAGCGCGTGATCACATAGCGCGTGATTGCTGAATGAATCAACTTTACGTCTTTCAACCCTGCACCCCATAAAGAGCCGCTCTACAAAACAGGCATCTCCCAAGCAAGCAACGCTCAACGCACAAAAACCATCACCACCAGCACCATGGTCAGCAATAGCAGGTACACCCTGGCATGAATACGGTCAGGAATGCGCCCAATCCAGGTCGACGCCAGGCGAATACCGAGCCATGAGCCCACTGCGAGTAACAGCAAGGCGCGCAGATCCACATAACCGGCATACCAGTCCCCATGGGTGATTTTCCGTTAGTCACACATACGTTGCATAAGCTGTGTGGTCATCACGCTGCCGACAACGCCCAGCGGACGCACTAGGTACCATTGCACGATCTGTCGTTAGTGATGCTCCATGCCGACAGGGAAGCAGTAAAGCAACTTCTACAAACCCACAACCGAAACCGAACAACGCGGTGGTTACTTCTGCCACTCCTCCACAAAGAAGCAATAGGCTATACACCGACACAATCCTGATGAAGCGAAACAGAAGGCACTATATCTTGGCGAGGTTTGGCCGACATTCGTCATTCGAACCACATGATCGCATCGGCTTCATAGACCAGCGCTCCACCGCACTGATCTCAATCGTCATGCACGTCGATCACGATCTTGCCAAATGGCCTTTGATCCAGATGATCCAGTGCCTGAGGCAGCTCGGCGAGGGAATAACGTGCATCAATGACCGGCTCAAGCCGAGCTTGATCTACCGCCCGCACGAAGCGTTCCAGCGCTCGTCGACTGCCTGTGCCAATACCGTGAATCGTGACGTCCTTTAGCATCAAAGGCATGGCCGGGGATGCGATATCGAATCCTGCCAACGCCCCGATCTGGCATACGTGCCCACCGACGGCGGCCAGTTGGACTGAAACGCCGAGATTATCGCCACCGACCACGTCGAGCACGTGATCCACGCCCTCATTGTCAGTCAGCGCGTACACGGCTTCCATCCAGTCGTCGCGGGAACGATCCACCCAGTGATCAGCACCCAGCGCCAGCACTCGCTCGCCTTTAGACGGTTGGGTGGCAACGATCACCTCTGCCCCGCTCATCTTCGCAATGAGCAAACCGAATAGCGCCACCCCGCCTGTCCCCGGAATCAGCACCCGATCGCCAGCTTTGACACCGGATCTCTCGACGAGCGCGAACCAGGCGGTGAGTCCAGCGCAGGGCAATGTACTTGCCTGGAGATCATTCAGAGAGCGCGGCGCATGAACCACCCATGCGGCAGGAATGGCAACGTATTCGCTCAGCACACCGGGATAGAAACCTCCCAAGGTGCGGTAAGCCGGTGTTCGCGCGTTACCAGGTCGACGTCCATCGATCCAGTCAGGCGTGAACACGGAGATGACACGATCTCCTTCGTCAAACCCATCCACTTGCTCCCCCAGTTCGACGATGGTGCCAGCCATGTCGGAACCGGGAGTGAAGGGGTAAGTCAACGACAGTCCTCTGCCGCTTTCGATTACCATCTTGTCGCGGTAGTTGAGCGAGACGGCTGCCACCCTGACCAGCACCTCCCCCGCCGCGGGACGCGGCTTCTCGCGGGTGGCCATTTTCAGTCTTCCACGACCGATCGCGTCCATCTCCCAACGCCTTATCTCTTTCATCATGTTAGCTCCATCGAGTCGTGCCGACGGATGTCGACAGCGTGTCGGAACTATCCCACGACGGCGCGTGTACTATAATACGCACCAATCAACACGTAGTGATGAATGAGAGACATCAATATGAATGGAAAGGAGATTGCCGAGCTCATCGCGTTCATGGAGGTGGCCAGATCGCAGAGTTTCCGTCGTGCTGCGTTACGCCTGGGAATGTCGCCATCGGCAGTGAGTCACACCATCCGCTCGCTGGAGACGCGTCTGGGCGTACGAGTCTTGAGTCGAACCACCCGTAGCGTATCGCTCACTCAGGCGGGTGAACGTCTACTACAGCGTGTGGAGCCAGCCATCATGGACATCCGGCAGGCCGTTCATGAGTCGGCAGCGTTTCAGGCCTCACCGCAAGGCACGATCAGGATCAATTTGCCCCGCATCGCAGCACAGCTGGTGCTAATGCCACAACTTCATGCCTTCCTGGAGCACTATCCTGATATCAATG
Source organism: Halomonas sp. HAL1 (assembly GCF_030544485.1). Lineage (NCBI taxonomy): Bacteria > Pseudomonadati > Pseudomonadota > Gammaproteobacteria > Oceanospirillales > Halomonadaceae > Halomonas > Halomonas sp. HAL1. The sequence goes on along the minus strand of NZ_CP130610.1, from coordinate 845,578 downwards.
TAGATCTCGTCATCGATGACACACTGACCGATATCGTCTCGCAAGGCTTCGACGCGGGTATTCGCTCGGGCGAGCGCTTGCAACAGGATATGGTCGCCAGACAACTGACGCTGGCCCTTGATATGGCCGTAGTGGGTTCACCAAGCTACTTTGCTCGGCGCCCGCCACCGGAAGTGCCGGCCGATCTTCACGACCACGTCTGCATCAACTACCGCTGGAGCGCCTCGAATGCCTTGTACGCTTGGACTTTTCAGGAGGACGATAGATGTTTCGATCTACAGGTGCGCCACGTATTGACCATCAATGACACCAGCCTGATTGCCACGGCGGTTCTGGAAGGCACCGGACTCGCCTATTTGCCCGAGAATCACCTGCAAGCCCATTTTGACAGCGGTGAGTTGGTGCGAGTCCTGTCCTCATGGATGCCATCGATCCCAGGGTTCTATCTCTACTATCCTCATCGCGAGCACATGTCCAGCGCGTTGAGAGCCTTCGTCGACTTCATGACAGGGCCTATGAGCCAGCCACCACACTCACAACCTCTATAAAGGAGGCGCAAGCATGCGTCATGGTGGAAATACCTGTGAGGAAATACCTACATTTACTTCGAAGCGCACGTGATGCAGCGCCCCACCTTCACTCATCTCTGGACTATGTCCGGTGTTAATGCATGACGACCATCACCACCAGCACCATGGTCAGCAATAGCAAGTACACCCTGGCATGAATACGGTCAGGGATGCGCCCGATCCAGGTCGACGCTAGGCGAATACCGAGCCATGAGCCCACTGCGAGTACCAACAAGGCGCGCAGATCCACATAACCGGCATACCAGTCCCCCAACGCTGGGTGATTTGCCGACAGCAACACATACGTCGCGGTGCCACTCACCGCCATGGGCAACGACAACGGATTGGCCATGGCAGTGCCTGCCGTCATGCTCGCGCCTCTCCGACGCATAAGCGGTACGGTCATCACGCTGCCGCCAACGCCCAGCAGGGCGGCCACCGCACCAATCAATGTCCCCGTCATCGCCGTTACTCCACGCCCCATAGGACGCACATCACTCCCTGACTGATGCAGAAAACCGGGCCGCAAAATGGCATCCGCAATCGTGAGGGCTAAATAACCAATGAACGCCCAGCGCACCCACTCGCCACTTAACGACACGGCCGCCGCTGCGCCCAGCACAGCGCCCACGGCGATATAGCCCACCAGCGGACGCACCAAGTGCCATGGCACAGTCTGCCGTTGGTGGTGGCGCCACGTGGACAGGGAAGCAGCAAATATCATCAACGCCGTCGAGGTAGCCACCGCGATATGCATGGCCGCTTGGCCAATACCACTATCCGACCCATGGACGGCAATCAGCAGGGTATACAGCAAGGGAACCACCACGAACCCGCCACCGAAACCGAACAATACGGTGGTCACTCCCGCCACCCCGCCACAAAGAAGCAATACGCTATACACCGGCACTCTCCTGATGAAACGAAACAGCAGGCACTATATGCTGGCGAGGCTTGGCCGACATTCGTCATTCGGACAACCATCAACGCGTTTCAGCCAGGTTAACGCTAATGCTCAATACGCCTCTTTCAGATGTGGATCATGTCGCACGGCCCGTGGTGGCCATCGGCACTGATTAAGGAGCACAGATTGACCATATCAATTACCAAGCTTAAAAGAGGCTGTTAGTTAATATGAGTATTATTGCTGTTGGTGTCTTGCCAAGAGAGATAGCTATCTCCCCACTCTTTCATGGCGTTGAGCACAGGGGCCAGAGTCAGCCCAAGCTCGGTAAGCGAATATTCGACACGTGGGGGAACTTCGGCAAACACTTCTCGAGAGATAATACCGTGCGATTCAAGCTCTCGAAGTTGCAATGTCAACGACCGTTGCGTGACGCCACCGATAAGCTTGCGAAGCTCTCCGAATCGTTTGGTTCCGCTGAGTAGATAGTAAATGATCAGCGGTTTCCATTTGCCGCCAGCAACAGCAACGGTCGCTTCAACAGTGCACCGATACTCACGAGCTTCTTGCTTCTTCATCCGTTATACACCCGCCATTAGTATAAAATATATCCCTATATATCAAATCAGTGCCTACTTTTCAATTTCACCCCTAGTATCTAGAATATCTCTTCCGCAGCGGCTAGTGCTGTGCTGCACCCTTTTACCTGAAAAGCTTGATGGAGCACCCTGATGAAAGCAGCTTACTATGAAGCCCAAGGCAGCGCTCGTGATGTGCTGAAAGTCGGTGAATTGCCGACACCAGAACCAGGGTCAGACGAGGTGCGCGTCCGCATTCATGTTTCCGGACTCAACCCAACCGATGTCAAGGCGCGAACTGGTTTCTCCGCAGAAATGCCTTATCCGCGCATCATTCCCCATCAAGATGGCGCAGGGGTTATTGATGCCGTTGGCGCGAACGTGCCACCGGATAGGCTCGGCGAGCGGGTTTGGGTATACGAAGCACAATACGGTCGAGCGACAGGCACGGCAGCAGAGTTCGTTGTGGTTCCTGCGCGTCAGGCGGTTCACTTGCCGGATACGACCTCATTTGAAGTAGGTGCTTCGCTTGGGATTCCGGCGCTAACAGCTCACCGCTGCCTGTTTTCTGATGGCAGTCTTAAAGGCCGACGAGTGCTGATTCATGGCGGAGCCGGAGTGGTCGGAACAGCAGCAATTCTATTGGCAAAGTGGGCCGGCGCATGGGTTTCAACAACGGTGATGAGCACTGAACAAGCCACCGTAGCCGAAGAAAATGGCGCAGATCTAGTGATCGACCGAAAGTCGGCAGATGTTGCGAGTATTGTTTTAGAAGCCACAGAAGGACTCGGCGTTGACCATATTGTCGATGTCGCTTTGAAGCCCAATCTTGACATCAACTTGGCCTGTTTGTCCCAAGGAGGGGTTATAAGCGCCTATGCAACCGCCAATGCGATGGATGAGCTTTCCATTCCATTATTGAAGGCCATGATGCATGGCTGTGTCTTCCGTTTCGTGTATATCTACAATGTACCCGATGAGTTGAAACAAGCTGCTATAGCGGATATCAACTCGTGCCTTGAGGCCGGATACTACTCGCCAAAAATTGGTTTAAACATGCCTTTGCGGAACGTAGCGGATGCTCACGAGGCATTGGAATCGTCCAGCGTTATAGGCAAGGTTCTTGTACACATGTGAGCTGAGATTACTTGAAATCACGCATGACGACTATCACCACCAGCACTACCGTCAGCAGTAACAGGTACGCCCTAGTATGAATGCGATCAAGAATGCGCCCGATCCATCACGACGCCAAGCGGATACCAAGCCATGAGCCCACCGTGCCATTGCACGGTCTGCCGTTGGTGGTGGCGCCATGTGGACAGGAAAGCAGCACAGACCATCACCGCGTTTCAGCCAGGTTAACGCTAATGCTCAATACGCCTCTTTCAGATGTGGATCATGTAGCACGGCCCGTGGTGGCCATCGGCACTGATTACCGCCCCGGCACCCTTCTGGACTTTCATACCCATCGCCGTGCCCAGTTTCTCTATGGCATGACCGGCGTGATGGAGGTGAACACGGATGACGGCACCTGGATGGTGCCGCCCTATAGCGGCGTCTGGCTACCTGCGGGCAAGCGGCACCAAGTGCGCATGAACGGGGTGAGCACCCGAAGCCTGTATATCGAACCCCACGTCGCGCCACGCACTTCGAGCAGCTGTGAGGTGCTGGTCGTGACGCCTCTCCTGCATCATTTACTGCTGGCTTCCGCCCACATTCCCGCACTCTATGATGAAAAAGGCCGCGACGGAGCCCTGGCTCAACTACTCCTATGCGAACTGGAACAGGCTCAGGCCCTGCCACTGTTTGCGCCCCAGCCCCATGACCTTCCACTCGCTAGCCTGTGCAGGGCGTTTCTCGGCCAACCGAGCATTCACACTCTTCCCGAAGAGTGGGCCCGGCAGTTGCATTGCAGTCAACGCACCTTCAATCGTCTGTTCCGTCAGCAGACCGGGCTCTCCTTTGGCGTATGGCGCCAGCAGGCCTGCCTAATGGCGGCGATTCCCAGGCTGCTCTCCGGCAACTCTGTTACCCGAACCGCGCTGGAACTCGGCTACGACAGCCCTGCCGCTTTCTCCAGCATGTTTCGCAAGGTGCTCGGCCAATCTCCCAGCGCTTTTGTTCGGGCGGCTAATCGTCAGCAGGAAGCGTAAAAAGTAGTTGGTACAGACGTTAGATAGTCACGGCCTCGCCCAGCCTGACCCACAGTGAGCATTTAAAGGCCCACAAAAACCCTCATGGGCCTTAAATGACTCAAATGAACGGGACGGCGATGAAGCAGGTGCACAGTTACTCGGTTAAAAAGACGGCCAGTGGAGCTATTCCCAAATATAAATGAGCTGATTGCACCATCTATTCGGATCATTTTATGAGCCGATTAAGGTTTATATTCGGCTCATGGGCATTCAGAGGGCTTGTTAGGACGCTTGTCTTTCTTGTCAGCCCTTCCCATATTCATCCTCACAGGCTGGTAGCTGAGCCAGTCGAATACTGGCTCAGCCAAGACAGCGATCTTAGTTCCCGTCTTCCGGTAGCGCATAGGCGATTACATAATCGCCTATCGGTGTTTCCATGAAGTGATGCCCGCCGGCCCCGATGACTACATATTGGCGACCATTCGCCTCATAGGTTATGGGGTTGGCCTGCCCACCGGCCGGCAGTACATCGTTCCAAAGCACCTCACCGGTTTCCGTGTCGATAGCGCGAATCAGATCATCGGTGGCGGCAGCGATGAATATCAGACCGCTGGCCGTCAGCAGAGGGCCACCGTTGTTGGGTGTGCCGATCTTGAAAGGCATATATGAAGGTATCCCGAAGGGGCCATTCTTGCGTGCCGTGCCCAATGGCTCATCCCAGAGCGTTTCACCGCTCGCGAGATCGATGGCGCGAATGCCGCCATAAGGAGGCGCGGTACAGGGCATGCCGGTAACCGGCGCTCGCCAGCCAGCATTGACGTCGATTGCATAAGGCGCACCTACTTGTGGATCGCCGGCACCTTCGGCGGGCCCATCCGACTCGCTATCGGTGTTGTCACCTCCTGCATAGATGGGTCGAAGATTACGTTCCTCGGCTTCTTCACGGGGGACGAGACGGTTGAAGTTGGGAATGTCATTGTAATTGGCAATGATGATGCCGCGCTCGGCGTCCACCGCTGTACTGCCCCAGTCGTTGCCGCCATTGTATCCGGGGTACTGAATGAAGCGCTGACCCACGGTCGGCGGCGTGTACATGCCTTTATAGGAGGCTCGGCGGAATTGAATACGACACCACAACTGGTCAATGGGCGTCATCCCCCACATATCCTTCTCTTCTAGGTTCGGGAAAGCGAGGGAGTGATAACCTGAACTAGGTTGTGTGGGCGAGAGGTTATCTGGCTCAACACCGCCAGTGGGCGTCTCGACCTCTTCCACGGGAAATAGCGATTCGCCGGTTTCACGGTTGAGAACGTAAATATCGCCCTGTTTGGAGGGCAGAATGATCGCCGGCACCGTGCTGCCGTCATCTCGTGGGAAATCGACCAGGGTCGGTTGCGAACCGAGGTCATAATCCCAGACATCGTAATGGACGGTCTGGAAGTGCCAGACCGGTTCGCCGGTGTTGACGTCGATGGCGACGAGCGAGGTCGAGAATTCATTTTCTTCCTCGCTGCGGTTCCCGCCCCAGTAATCGACCGAGGAGTTGCCCATCGGCAGGTAGACGTAACCCAACGCCTCATCGGAGGAAGCAGTGGTCCACATGTTGGGTGTGCCTCGGGTATAGGTCTCGCCCTCGGGTGGCAGCCCATCCAGATTGGGCTTGCCCATGTCCCAGGCCCACTCCAGTTCGCCGGTAACGGCATCGTAGCCGCGAATCACGCCAGATGGCGCATCCTCCGCTTGTCCGTCCTTGACCTGGGCACCGGTCACCAGGACGCCCTGGACGACGACCGGTGGCGCGGTGACGGAGTACCAACCGGGCACCTTCTCGCCGATGCCTGCCCATAGATCTACCGTACCGCCGTCACCAAACTCCTGGCACAGCTCGCCCGTTTGCGCATCGACGGCAATCAATCGGGCGTCCAACGTCCCCTCAATAATGCGGGTTGCGCAGAGCTGGTCATCGGCGGCATCCGGAACTTCGTAATAGGTCACGCCGCGGCAGCTGGCGCTATAGGGAATGGCACCTGGATCGACCTGGGGATCATGGCGCCACTGCTCCTCGCCGGTCCGTGCATCAAGGGAGACCATGACGTTCATGGCCGAGCAGAGATACAGATTGTCGCCAACCTTGAGCGGTGTAGTTTCGGGCGCGTATTTGCCCTCCCCTTCTTCCGGCATATCGCCAGTGCGATAGGTCCAGGCAACCTCCAACTGGCTGACATTGTCGGGCGTGATTTCATCCAGCGGCGAATGACGTGAGGCGCCGCTCTCTCGCCCCCAGGCGGCCCAATCGCCGGGCGCTGGGTCATCGCTGGGCTGCGGCGTCGCCGAGAAGGTCGGTGTCTGAACCTCGCTTGAGGTGGGCTCCTCAGGGGCTTCGGTTTCACCCTCGGCATTCTGGGCAACGGCATGCGTCGCCAGTGACAGGCTGACGACATAGGCCAGCACTCGCAGTGACGTGAACATGGCAGCGCTCCTCATATAGTGGCCTGGCGGCGTTTGAGAGTGGGCAGGAGCGCCAAGACGATGACACCCAGGACGATGTAACCGAATACCCGGGGCAGCAGCTCCCATGGCGACAAGCCAACCTCCCATAAGGCCCAAATCAGCGTGCCTAACAGAACCAAGAAATAGACCCAGACTCCCGTGAGCAAATCCCTGGCCATTAAGCCACCCGAAATGATCAGCCCCAGACCGGCAATGAGGTAATACCAGGAGCCTCCCAGCGTCACCAGCCAGAGCCCGCCGGCTGCAAGAATCAGGCCGAGGATGACCAGAATGATGGCGAACACGAGCAGAAACCAACCGCCCACACCCCGAGATGCTTTATCGGTAGCCAAACCAGATACCTCCGTTGATCGTGGTTTATTGCTATCAAGAGCGCTTGGCAAACCCACTAACAATGCCTTTACAAAATGCCTTTATAAAATGAAGCGCCGTCCTCCTTAATCCAAGTAGAGATTCTCTACCCTGTAAAGGATCACTTGATTAACTTATGTGTTAAAGCCTGTCATTCTCGATTTATGTCAGTTTACGGCCATTAAATTGACGGCCATTAAATACCAACAAGATGGCAGCAAGACAAAACCAAAAGTGCCACCTACTTTGAATTCAGGAGGTATGAATCTTCTGGAGATTGGCAATGGCTCAACTAACAGGTGGCTGTCTCTGCGGTAAGATCAGAATCGTGGCTAATGGCGAGCCGCTTCGGGTAGGTATTTGCCACTGTATGGATTGTCGCAAGCATCATGGGGCGCTTTTCTATGCGGCTGCTGATTATCCCAAGCAAGCTGTCATTATCGAAGGTGAGCCGCAGAGTTATCAGGGGCGTTACTTCTGTTCGACATGCGGTTCGTCGGTTTTTTCGGTAAGCGAGGAAGAAATCGAAATACACCTTGGTGCCCTTGATGCTCCGAATCAACTGAAACCGACGTATGAGCTTTGGAACATTCGCCGCGAACACTGGCTGCCGACTTTCCCTGCCATAGAGCGATATGACCGGGATCGGCAAGATTGAGCAGGTTTAAGGGCTGCCGCTTAGGTCAGAAGGCAATCGATCAGCGCTTACCTTCAATACGCAACTTAACCACATCCTCTAACGCCAAGCCGGTCACTTCAGCAATTTGCTCGTCACTAAGCACCCCCAGCTTGAGCAGATTACGAGCTGTTTTCTCAATACCCAGCTTTTCGCCTTCCTGACGTTCTTGCTGAGCCCAGTTTTCCAAATTTTCTGCCAACATGTCTTTATCCTCCACCAAACTGTTGAGCTGATTGAGGTCGACCTCAGCCCCGAGCCGCTGCAAGTGGCGTTTAAGCCAATCTCTAACGGCCAGATCAGATTCAGATTTCATCGCCTAGGCAACGACATTGGTATCCAGGTACGATTAATCGAACCTCATCAGTTCAGCCGGTGTCTTGCCTTGAGCCAGTTTAAAGAACGCGACGCCTTCATTGTTCAACCCAACCTTGCGGCCCAAACACATCAGGGCATCCCCTATCTTGAGGTGCGTTTTTAGCCATGGCACCTCTTCCAGGATAAGTACCTCAGACTCAGCGCTGCAGTGGTCCTGCTTGGCTCGCGCTATTAGTGCGTTGTGTAATTCGTCAGTCGAAAGTTAATCGCTGAGAGAAAATTAACAACCGGTTCCCAGAACCAAGTTACGTTTTTGACGCACTGCGTAAATCGCTACTAACAAACCAGCACCTGTCGTGATTGCTCCAATCCAGTTCGGAGAAACCAAGCCATACCCTGCCTCAATAGCTGCGCCCCCCAACCAGACGCCACCTGCAGCACCCAAGTTGAATGCCGAAATATTCGCAGCAGAAGCTAGCGCTGGCGCACCTGTTGCTTTCTCCATGACATACATCTGTAGCGGAGGTATCGTACCGAAACCAATAGCACCCAAAAGGAATACGTTGATTAAAGCCAGCGGCTTAATGTGAATGGTATAGGTGAACAACAAAAGCGTAAGTACTAATAATGCCAACAGCGTTAAAATGGTAGGAGCCAACGCTTTGTCAGCAAACCTTGCCGCTACTAAGTTGCCTACGACCAACCCAATACCATAGATGGATAGTATCCAAGCGAGTGTTTCTGGAGCAAAACCGGCAATTTCAGTCATCATGGGCGAGATGTAGGCGAAAGAAGCCAGCAATCCACTGAAGCCAATTGCAGTGACAAGCAATGCCAGCCAGACTTGAGGCCGCCTAAAAACGGCAATTTCATTTAGAATATTGCTGCGTTCGGTTACCTGTTTTGGCACCAACGCCAACAAACCGATGAATCCGACACCCCCCAGTGCTGCTATCACCCAAAAGGCTGCTCGCCAGCCGAAGTGTTGACCAAAATATGTACCCAAAGGAACACCGATTACATTTGCGAGCGTCAGACCAGTAAACATTAACGCCATGGCACTCGCTTTTTTGTTAGGAGCAGCCACTGTGGTCGCTACGACTGCACCGATTCCGAAGAATGCGCCATGGCAAAATGCAGAGAGCACTCGGCCAACCAGTAATTGCTGAAAGTTCGCAGCCAAAGCAGACACAACACTGCCAATGATGAACAATAAGATGAGAAACAATAATGTGTGTTTTCGATTAAATCGCGATAGCAAAATAGTTAATATTGGAGCACTTACAACAACCCCCATCGCGTAGCCAGAAGTTAAATACCCAGCTTGTGGAATAGTGACGTTTAGGTCACTGGCAACATCTTGCAGCAATCCTGTGGTGACGAATTCTGTTGTGCCTATAGCAAAAGCACTAATAGCCAACGCCAATAATGCAAGCGGCATATCTTGCTCCCCGAGAATAGAAATTTACGGGGCAATAATGCATGACCATTTCACACCGGGCTATACGTTACTTGGAACAACACTTGTGAACGTCTGTCACATTAAATGTGATCTTTGAAATCCTGAATTTAAAAATCCGTTAGCTATGCCTTCAATTTATCCTGGCAGAACTCTATAAGAAAATTGGAAAACATGGAGACACGCATTGGTACAGGATTACGCATAGTGCGGACAACTTGAATGGGGGTGGCGGGTTCTTGCCATTCTGGAAGTATATTAACCAGCTCCCCTGAGATGAGATATTTTTTTATGCCCCATGATTCTCGCAAAGCGACACCATGCCCTTGAAGAGCCCAATTCAGCAACGCCCTGCCATCATCTGAAACCATTTCTTTTTTTATAGGGACCTTGTGCACTTCGCCATTATTGATATTTTCTAACGTCCAGTATGTTGAATTAAAGCCAGGATAGCCAAAAACTAGGCTATTAAGCATATAAATGTCCTGCGCATTTGAAGGTAAAGTAATTTTTTTCAGATAATCTGGAGAGCAAACCAAAATGCGGTTTTGCTCAAAGGCCCTTCTTGCAACTAACTGTGAATCTGAGAGCTGGCCTGATCGGATTGCGATATCTATGCCATCAGAATATAGGTCTACCATTCTATTGGAGCTGTCTAAATAAAAACTAATACTAGGGTGATATTTTTTAAATTCTCCAATAGCCTCTATCAGAAAATGGTCATTAAAAGTAGAAGGACTACTGATCGCAATATTGCCAGTGAGATATTCACGACCTTGCTCAGCAATATTAAAAGCTTCATGAATACTGCCTAGCCCCCTTTTAATGCATTCATAAATTTTCAGCCCCTCTTCTGTAACACGTATTCGCCTGGTACTGCGGTCAAACAAAGTAACTCCCAGAGAACCTTCAAGTCTTTTTATCTGTTTACTAATAGCACCAGCAGTAAGATTTAGGGAGCGAGCCGCACTTGAAAAATCACCACTGTCGACCACACGTACAAAAGCTTCAAGATCATCTAGGTTTTTCATGCGATATATTCCCGTTCAGCACCGCGGCTGCTTCGTAATATAGGGTTTTTCCCAGTAACAAGGGACGCTTTAAACCTCTACTTCTACTGAAAACTATCATCCCAGCATCCGGTCTACGGGACATTGTTAAAACGAGCGGCCAACTCTTTGATAAGCATCGATTTCAAACTCCTAGGGAACCGTTAGGTTTCCCAGGGATTAATGACCTCAACATTGGAAGCCATATCTCGAGAGGCGACTTGATAGCCTTGTGATACGGCAATGTAGCCATCCGGCACAGGAAAACCCCGCCCGGCGGTTCTAGCCGTCACAGCCAGCTCGGCATACTTGTGAGCGGCGTCAGCGTCGAAAGACAAAATCCGCCCTCTGAACAGCTCAGTAAGACCGCCCAAGGCCTCGTTCAACATGTCCTCGCGCTTCCCGTTGGGCAGCGCCGCAATACCAAATAACAACGCTGCAAGTGTGACACTAGACAGGTATAACGTTTCAGCCGACTGCTCATTAAGCCAAGCTCTGACGGCCGGATTAGTTTCGGGTTTCATTGCCTCTAAAATGACATGGGTACCCAGTACGATCATTCAAACCTCATCGGTTCAGCCGGTGTCTTGTCACGCACCTTTTCAAAGACCGCAACGTCTTCATGGGTCACTCCGACCTTGCGACCCAAATCAGCCAGGGCATCGCCCATTTTGAGACGATTTCCTGGCCGTGTGGCCACTTCCAGGATAGCCCGCACCTCAGCCTCGGCGCTGCGGTGGTTTCACTTGGCGCGCGCTTTCAGTGCATTGTGCACTTCGTCAGGAATGATCCTGACAGTCATCATGCCCATAGCCCAAACTCCTATTGCATGTGGTATGCGCAACTACGCTTCCATTGCATTCAAAATAGTATATTGAATGCAAAAAGCAGGCATTTAAACGTTGTTTTCAGGAATAACGTGTACTTTGAGGATACTTTGAAACCGCAAAGCGATGCCTGCATAACTAATCCCGTGGAGAATACTCACTCAGCAATTGCTGACCTATTTGGCCAAGAGGCTGTTTTTTTGGCCAAAACGCAATCAAGTTCCGGTCCCGCCTCGGCGATAAAGGACGCATTACCACGCCGGGCGTTGGCTTACTTTTCAAGGCCAGTGTGGGCACTAGGCTAACACCGACATCGCCAGCAACCATCTGTAACAGCGTCCGCGTATCGCGTACCCAGAAATCGACCTGAAAGGTATCTATCTCCTCCAACGAGTGAGCAAATATCTGCTGAATAAGCGCCTCACAACCCCCTGACGACATAATCAGCGGATGATCGGCAAGCTCCGCTACCGTAACGCTAGCTTGTTTGCTGAGTGGATAGTTCTCGGGTAGAACGGCAACGATTTCATCCTTCTTTAATAGCTGCCAATCGAAGTGCTCACACCAGTAGGTGAGATTAAGCTGCGTCACATCGGTGGTTATGCCCATATCAACCACACCGCCTTCCACCCATTCCTTTATCTCTTCTTCCATGCCTTCAAGCACAAGGCTAATGGCATCAGGATAGCGGCTCGTTAAGCTAGAAAGGTATGGCGATAACCAGCCCGTTAGCACACTTGGAATAACGCCTATTTTCAGCGTTTCATCCACTTTATTATGGAACTGGGCCACTTGCTGGCTCAATACCTCAAGCTCTCCCACAACCTTTCTGGCACTAGTAAGCGCTAACTCGCCTAAAGCAGTCATATCCCACCTTTCCGCCGCTTTTGTGATGAGCGGGCCACCCGCCAGCTTTTCCAATGCCTTCATTGAGTGACTTACGCCAGATTGGCTAACACCAAGACGCGCCGCCGCGCGGGTATAGGATTGCTCTTCCGCTACCGCAAGCAGCACACGCAGCTGAGCAATAGATATATCGGCACCTCTTATCATCACTCCCCCTCATAACGACCATGAGCGAACCGAGTTTCCAGCCGCGCACTAGCGCCTTCTATGGTGGCCTTTCATTTATCATCCTGACCTGGAAATCCCATGTCCATCATTCTGGCACTAAGCGCCATGCTGTTGCTCGGCAGTACACACTTTATCAATGGCTTGCTCGCCCGTTTTTATCCGCCGCTTAATATTGGTTTTTACACCCATTTGGGCGGGGCGCTTATCAGCCTTGCAGGTGCGCTGCTCTTTTTCACATGGGAGCCAGATGCCTGGAGATGGGGCGCGGTCGCTGGCCTTGGCTCGGCTCTGGGCGCGTTGCTCCTTTATAAAGGCTTATCGCAGGCTCCCTTTGCTATCGTAGTGCCTGTTAGCGCTGTCTCGATGGTGACGATCGCCCTTGGGCTCTCTTTGGTATTTCTTGGCGAGCGGCCCAACGCCTGGGTATGGCTCGGCGTTATGCTCGCCCTGCCCGCTATCTGGTTAACGGCGGGCGGAGGTCGAATAACTAAAGGGCAGATGAGCAGCATAACCAAAACGGGCCTACTTTTCGGGTTAGGTGCAGGCTTGGGGTTTGCTCTGCAATTGCACTTTCTTGGGCTGGTGCCCGACTATGCGGCGCTGTATGGCATCGCCCTATGCATGCTAAGCGGAGGCCTGTGTTTACTGCCGTTTTACCAACGCGCAAAGCCAGCACAAAACCGCTTTCCACTTTTCGCAACGATGGCGGGCGGTATCAGCGCGCTAGGGCTTACGCTCTATGCGCTATCACGCCAAGGACAACTCACCATTATCAGCATTGTGATTGTGTCGATGTACCCGCTAATACCGGTCGTTTTCGGCTCACTAGTTCGCAAGGAGGCAGTTAGCGGTACCAGTATGATAGGGATCGCATTGTCTATTGTAGCGACGATGTTGATTGTGGCGGGGAGTGGTTAAACATCACTCAGCTCTGCCAAATCCCGCGTATGCGGTGGCTTTATTCACCTTGACCAACGATTGCTACTTGTGGGCGTTAATACGTTGCCCAAACTCACCACTTTGAGCGCTTCAAACAGCAGACCTAATCGACGTCAACAACTCTTAGCTTGGAAAAACGCAAAAGCAACCTCGAGGCGCTAAGTACGCATCTAGCCCAAGGTACCAGACACGCTGAAGACGCCGCGGTTAACGCGCTCCAGCCAGCCGTTATCGACGTATTTGCGAGCAAGGAAACGGCTGACACCGTGGTATTCGAGTCATGCGGTGTCGACCATGGTCCCTGAAGGGATGGCCTCAAGCACTCTCTTTAGTATTTCTTCTTTATGTGTACTCATGGTTCACAAATTATCTATTTTTTAAAGAACCACAGAAAGGCGATTTACCAGCTTACTATCCGCGCCTGCTTGTAAACGAAATACCAACGAGATGGCAGCAAGACAAAACCGAAAGTGCCACCTACTTTGAATTCAGAAGATATGAATTTTCTGGAGATTGGCAATGGTGCAACTAACAGGCGGCTGTCTCTGCGGTAAGATCAAAATCGTGGCTAATGGCGAGCCGCTTCGGGTAGGTATTTGCCACTGTATGGATTGTCGCAAGCATCATGGGGCGCTTTTCTATGCGGCTGCTGATTATCCCAAGCAAGCTGTCATTATCGAAGGCAAACCGCACAGTTATGAGGGGCGTTACTTCTGTTCGACATGTGGTTCGTCGGTTTTTGCGGTAAGCGAGGAAGAAATCGAAATACACCTTGGTGCCCTTGATGCTCCGAATCAACTGAAACCGACGTATGAACTTTGGAACATTCGCCGCGAACATTGGCTGCCGCCTTTCCCTGCAATGGAGCGATATGACCGGGACCGGGAAGCTTGAGCAGATTACGAGCTGTTTTCTCAATACCCAGCTTTTCGCCTTCCTGACGTTCTTGCTGAGCCCAGTTTTCCAAATTTTCTGCCAACATGTCTTTATCCTCCACCAAACTGTTGAGCTGATGGACCGTCGAGCGACACCACGATCACCCGCCAAAACTACTACTGGCCTAGGCGTGCCACGCTTGAACCGGGCGCTTGGCCGTGTTTCAACCTTCCCGGTGTCTGCCCAGTCGACCGCTTGAAAGCGCGACTAAAGGCGGCCTGAGAGCCGTAGCCCAGGCGCCAGGCGATCTGATCATTGGATAGCTGCCGCTCGGCAATCCATCGCGTGGCCAAGCGCATACGCAGTTGGGTGACATAGCCGAGCGGCGAGATACCCAGTGAGCTGCGGAAGCGGTCGGCGAACACCGAGCGCGAGCTGCCCGCCTCCGCTGCCATGGTGGCCACTGTCCAGTCACGTCCAGGCTCGCGGTGGACAGCGGCGATGACTTTGCCCAGACGCGGATCGCGCAGCGCCTCGACCCAGCCACCGATATCACCGCAGCCACACTCAACCCAGCCTCGCACGATGCTGGCGGCTACCACATCCGCCAACCGGGAGAGAATGCCAGCAGAACCGGCCCGTTTGAGACTCGCTTCGCGCGCCATCGCTTCCAGCATCGGCAACACCTCCGGATAGCGCGACAGCAGCGTCCCCACATGCATGACGTCAGGCATCATCGAGACCAGCGGTTGCATACCACCGAGATCGAACTGCATGCAGCCGCTGAATAGACGCACCGATGGAGCGACATCAGCAGTGTCCGGGCACTCGTTGACGCAACTGAAGTTATCACACACCGGCAGTGAGTCGATCTGTTCGATGTCGCGACTCATCACACCGGGCGAAGAAAGCAGGCAGTGCTCGCCGCCGCGAGGCAGGAGTATGGCATCGCCGGTCTCCAGAATCTGCTCCTCACCGCCGAGCCGCAGGATGACGGCCCCCCGGGCAATAAAGTGAAATTGCGCGCAGTTGGCATCAGTATCGAAACGAATGCCAAAGGGCGGCGCTACCTGAACATGCCGATAGCTCAACCCGGACAAGCGCATGCCAAGCATCAATTCGTTGATCCATTCGCTGGAGCTGATCTCAGAGCCGACAGTGGCGAAATTTTCGGACGTTTTATCAAACATACCGTACTCATAGTGATAGAGGGTCTTGAGGTAATACTTTAACCTACGCGTCATCCCAAGTCTTAATCGGAAGTATCGAAATGACGGCATACGAATCTCAACACTCGACACACGAGTCGCAGACCCCATCGCGCTGGACCGCCGTGTTTTCGCTAACGATGGGCGTGTTCAGCCTAGTGATGGCTGAATTTCTGCCGGCCAGCCTGCTGACGCCGATGGCAGATTCGCTGATGATCAGCGCAGGGCAGGCCGGACAGGCTGTCACGGTCACCGCGGTGGTGGCGCTGCTTGCCGGCCTACTGGTGACCTCCGTCACACAGCGACTCGACCGTCGCCACGTGCTGCTGGCGTTCTCCGTGCTGATGATCGCCGCTAACCTGATCGTCGCATTCGCGCCGCATCTAGCCTGGTTGCTGGTCGGGCGGGTACTACTCGGGGTAGCGCTGGGCGGGTTCTGGGCGCTCTCTGTCGCCACAGTCATGCGGCTGGTGTCGGAACATGACGTGCCGCGCGCGCTGTCGTTGCTGTTCGCTGGCGTGCCCATTGCCACTATCAGCGCCGCAGCGTTGGGCAGCTATCTCGGCGACATGATCGGCTGGCGCAATGTTTTTCTGCTGACGACGGCACTCTCGGTGCTGACGCTGGTGCTGCAGTACTTCACTCTGCCGCGGATGGCACCCGGACGCCCGACGCCGCTCGGCACGCTGGTGAGCGTCATCAAGCGGCCGGGCATGGCGGCCGGCATCGTCGCCCTTCTGCTTGTGTTCTGCGGCCATTTCGCCTTCTTTACCTATGTACGTCCGTTTCTCGAAGGCATATCCCAGATGGGTATCAACGAGCTCTCCTCGACCCTGCTGGCGTTCGGAGTCGCTAACTTCGTAGGCACGCTGGCCGCGGGTTACCTGCTGGAGCGTAGCCTGCGCCTGACGCTGCTGCTGATGCCGCTGATCATGGGGGTGCTGGGCTGGTTGCTGGCCACACTGGGCGGTTTCTCAATGGGCACCGATATCGTCATGGTGGCGCTGTGGGGCTTAGCCTTCGGCGCCGTGCCAGTCGCCTGGTCGACCTGGATCACCCGTGTCGTGCCGGACGAAGCCGAAAGCGGCGGTGGTCTCATCGTCGCTTCGATACAACTGGCAATCGCCCTGGGGGCCGCCATCGGTGGCGTGATGTTCGATATCAGCGGCGTGCTGGGCGTGTTTGCAACCGCCGGCACGCTGTTGCTGGCCGCTGCCGCCCTGGTGCTCGTCGGCGTGAGAACGCGGCCTACTGTCTCTACCGATGGCGATGCCGTCGCGGAGGCCTGTCAGTAAAGAAGGGAAACTCTCGCCAGCCGTGAAAAACAGCCACGGTCGATGGCCACCCCAAGCGCCATCAAGCAGGAGAGGGCAGTCACTTGGACTGCCCTTTCGTTTTATGTGTGAAGCGGGCATACGGAAATGAAAGCAAGGATCAGCGCTTACCTTCAATACAATACGCAGTTCAGCCACTTCATCTAGCGCCTAGCCTGCCGTTTCAGCAATCTGCTCATCACCCAACACCTCACGCAGCCAGCCCAATAACGCCTCGCTGCCTGCGCGTTGCGGTGCACCTTGGCGTGTGTATAGGGCGATGGCATCGTGCTGGGGCAAGCTCTCTGCCACCGGGCGGATCAGTTCGCCACTTTCAATTAAGCGTTGCGTCGTGCGCCGCCATCCCAAGGCGATACCGTGCCCCGCGACAGCCGCTTGCAGTAGCAGCGGATAACTATCGAAAACAGCACTCTCCGCTGCTGAGAGTTCAAAGTGCCCCATGGCACGCAACCAGTCATCCCACTCCAACCAATCCGCCGGGTCAGCGTGATGATGCAGTAGCCGCTGGTTCAGCAACGCGTTGAGACTCAACGGCGTAGTGCCCCCTTTCAGGTAAGCAGGGCTGCAGACCGGAAATATCTCGTCCTCGGCGGTAAACACCAATCGATGGCTCCCGCTAGGCCTTCCGTTGGTTTGCAGCGCAATGTCGAAGCTACCACTAAATTCGGTAATCGGCCGTGTCGACGTCGCCAGCTGAATCTCAATGTCAGGATAGCGACGATTGAAGTCAGCCAGCTTTGGCATCAGCCAATAGAACGCTTCACATAACTGGCAGAACAACAAGACGCGCTTATCATTTGGGTCGCCGCGCAGCGCCTGAGCCCCCGTAGCAATACTTTCCAGCGCCTGGGAGACCGTACGGCCAAACTCACGCCCTTCACGGGTAAGAAACACACGGCGATGACGGCGCTCGAAAAGCATCACGCCAAGGTCTTCCTCCAGCGCACGGATCTGCCGGCTGATAGCCGCCTGGGTCAGGTGGAGCTCATCCGCCGCACGCGAAAAGCTTTCGAGCCTGGCGGCTGCCTCAAAGGGGCGCAGCGAAGCCAGCGGTGGAAGAGACTTGATGAAGTTATCCATAATCTGAGCTCATGCATGGTGACGCAGAAGTCGTTTGAAGCACTGCTAAAGGCAGCGGCATTCTCGAGCGGAATTCATACTTGGAATGCTGCAATGAAGGCCACCGCTGAACCACAAGATAATATCCTACAGGGCATAAGCCTTATCGTGGGGGCTGTCTTTCTCCTGGCGTTGACCGACGCTCTGGTTAAGTATCTGAGCGCCAGTATGTCGCTATGGCAACTCTATGTCATCGCCTCAACACTATCGCTGCCGATACTGTTTGGATTGATCATTGGCCATCCAGGCCCTCGCCCCAGGGTAAAGTCACGCCGCTGGGTGGCGATAAGAAGCCTGCTTCTGTTGCTGATGTGGATCGCCTACTACGCAGCACTGCCGCTGATTCCGCTCTCAGTGGCAGCGGTCGCCATTTACACCACACCGCTGTTTATTGCCGTGCTGGCTGCTTTTGGTGCAGGCGAGCATCTTTCACGCCAGGCCTGGCTGGGCATCCTCTGCGGTTTCCTGGGCGTGGTGGTAGTGTTGCGCCCTGGCGGCGACACCTTCACACCTGCCACACTTCTACCCGTGCTTGCCGCCCTCTTTTATGCGCTAGCCATGCTGGTCACTCGCCACCACTGCCAACGGGAGCACCCCTTACTTCTCACCCTGGGATTGAATCTAGCCTTCCTGGCAGCAGGCACTCTCTTCAGTGTGCTGGTAGCAATCAACAGCACAGAAACACTCGCTGAACGCGCGCCATTCCTGTTCGCCGGTTGGCAACCGCTAGACGCCAAAGCGTTATTGATCGTGGGCGCCTACGCCCTACTGCTGATCATTGTGAATACCGGGGTGGCAAGGGCTTATCAAATTGCCCCTTCGGCGTTGATCGGCACCTTTGATTACGCCTACCTCATCTTTGCCAGCCTTTGGGGCTACCTGCTATTCAGCGAAGTGCCCGATGCCATGACGTGGCTGGGTATGGGCATGATCTTAATGGCGGGGGTGATGGTGTTACGGCAACGGCGGGTCTGACGCCTATTTCTTGATGAACTACCGAAAAGCCTTCGGTAGTTGCTTAACCAGCATCAACAAATTCCCTTACCACCTCAGTTATTCAAATCATATCTTGAGCCGATTATGGTTTATATTCGGCTCATAGATCAGTCAATGGCAGATAAGGATAGCAAGGAACTGTATGGCTCTATCCGACGGTGCTGGTGCCTCACTATGTCTGTGAAGCGCCACCATCAGCAAACAACTCCACCCCGTTGACATAGCTGGCGGCATCGCTGGCCAGAAAGGCCGCGACCGAGGCAATCTCCTCGGGTTCACCGATACGCCCCAGCGGGCTTTTAGCTGTCAGAAACGCCATGCCTTCCTCAGCGTGCTCGCCGAATGCCTCGCGCAATGAAGCCGTGTTGGTGGGCCCAGGGCTCAGGATATTGATGCGAATACCCGTTCCCTTCAGTTCCGCCACCCAACTGCGCACCATGTTGCGCACGGCTGCCTTGGTGCCACCGTAAATGCTCATGGTTGGCCCTGGGTCTATTGAGGACGAGGAACCAACGATCACGATGCTGGCACCGGAGCCCATTAATCCCATCGCTCCCTGGACGGTCAGCACCACGCCTTTAACGTTGGTTGAGAACTGCTGGTCGATCTGTTCCTCCGTGATTTGCCCAAGCGGTGCATGACTACCGCCACCGGCATTGGCCACCAGGGTATCGATACGTCCGAAGCGGTTTTTCACAGACTCATAGAAAGACGCCAAGCTCGCAGCACTGGCGACATCAGCCACTATCCCCGTAGCGCTGCTGCCCAGCCTGTGTACGGCCTCATCCAATACCGCCTGCCGCCTTCCCGTTATCACGACATCGGCTCCGTCATCGATCAAGCGCTTGGCGATGGCAAACCCGATACCACTACTGCCACCGGTCACAACAGCAACGTTACGGTTCATATCTTGTTTCACAGTATCACCTTTCGGTTTGTAGTAGTCACTAAAGCAATGCTATAGTGACCACTACAAACCAAAGAGTCAATCGGTATCGTCAACATGAAAAGCAAACCATCCAATACAGGTACTGGCGAACGTGTGGCAGAACGCTCACCTCGACGCCCCTTCGACAGAGAGGCGGGCGTTGCCGTTGCAAAAGATCTATTTCACGAACGCGGCTACGACGCGGTAGGAGTTGCCGAGCTCACCCGTGCACTGGGCATCAACCCGCCTAGCCTCTACGCCGCCTATGGCAACAAGGCGGGGCTGTACGAACGCTGCCTGGCGATCTACGTGGCAGAAGCCAACCTGCCGGCCGACAAGATCCTGACGCCCGACCGGCCCTTATCAGCAGCAATCGATGATTTACTGCGGCAAGCCGTCCGGCTCTACACCAAGTCGAAAGCCAAGCGTGGCTGCATGGTGGCTGAAGGCATGCGCGCCGATGATCCTCAGGCCCGCCAACTGGCGAACGCCTATGGCGATGCAGCGGCGGACTTTATCGAGGGCTACATCAAGAGAAGTCAGCCGCACCAGGCACAACAACTAGCCGATTACGTCGTGACGACACTGCAAGGTCTCTCAGCAGGCGCGCGCGCTGGCCGCTCCAGGGCTCGCCTGCTTGCCGTAGCCGAACTGTCTGGCCAGGCCTTCGAGACCTTTCTTCACACACCTGATGAGAGCAAAAACGCATGAGTATTCTTGACCATGTCGAGTTCGCCGTACGTGATGCGGAAGTATCGCGATGCTTCTACGAACAGGCGCTTGCCCCGCTGGGGTTCACCCGCATCATCACCGTAGGGCCAGACCGCACACGCAGCGGCGGCACACGGCACGGTTTTGGGATGGAGGGCTACCCAAGGCTATGGATACACGACAACGAACTACCGGGCGAAGGCCTCCATATCGCCTTCGCCGCAGCAAAATGGTCCATTGTCGATGCGTTTTATCGCGCCGCGCTGGCAGCGGGTGGGGAGGATAACGGCGCACCGGGCATTCGCACCCACTATCACGACCACTACTACGCCGCCTATGTCCTGGATCCCGATGGCGTCAATGTTGAGGTCGTCTGTCAGCAGCCATCCGAGCGTTGACTCTTCAGCCTCTTGAGGACAACCACGCTATATACGTAATCTCTTTAACTCTGTGAAGGAAGACTATGACCACTCCCGAAACCACGCTTACTGCTCTCGACCGCCTAGTGATAGAGAGCGAGGTTCGCCGCCTGCTCGCCGCCTATGTCCACAACCTGGATATCGGGAAGGTCGACGCGAACGCCGAGCTGCTCGCGCACGCCCAGTTCAAGGTCATCGATACCTATGTCACAGGTCGCGACGACATCGCGAATTTTCTCCGCACGAATCTCCAGTATCATGTGGACGACACCCCGCGGACCTGGCACTCCGTCTCGAACGTTCTTATCGATATCAAGAGCGCCACGAGCGTCAGCACGGTCAGCTATTTCACTGTCCACCAGGAACTTCCCGGCTTTCCGCTGCAGCCGATCGTGACTGGCCGGTATGTTGACACGTTCGAGCTTCACGACGGCGCATGGCGTTACGCTTCGCGCGAAGTCGACCCGCGCCTGTTCGGTGACATCAGCCGCCACGTCGCCGTCCCGGTCGAACAGGCGGCCAAGTGATGTCTGGAAAGCGGCAAGCCCTGGTCACCGGTGCCAACAAAGGCATCGGCTTAGCCATCGCCAGGGGGCTCGCGCAGGCAGGCATGTCGGTCTGGATGGGGGCGCGCGACCGCACCCGTGGAGAAGCGGCGGTCAAAACCCTTCTCGATGAGGGACTAGACGTCCGGTTCCTCGATATTGACGTTGCCGACGAAAGCAGCGTTCACCGCGCGGCGGATACAGTCGCGCTTGAAGCCAGCGCCCTGCACGTTCTCGTGAACAATGCGGGCATCATCATCGACCCGAAACTGCCGCCGAGCGAGGCCCGGATGGAGGACATCAAGGCCACTTTCGAGGTGAACCTCTACGGTCCGATCCGGGTCACGCAAAAGTTCCTTCCGCTACTCAAGGCGGCGGGTGGAGCGCGGATCGTCATGATGGGCAGCGGAGTGGGTTCGCTCGCCCTGATCACCGATCCGACGTCCATTTACTCTAGCGTCAATTTCATGGACTACACGACGTCGAAGGTCGCGTTGAGCGCCGTCACGGTTGCATTCGCGAAGGAACTTGAGCCGCTCGGCATCAAGGTCAACGTGGTCGAGCCCGGCAATGTCCAGACCGACCTCAATGGCAACGTCGGTGCGCTCACGCCGGATGAAGGAGCAGTGACTGCGATTAGGATGTCATTAATAGGCGATGACGGCCCCACCGGTGGCTTCTTCGGAAGCCACGGCCGCCAGCCCTGGTAATTGCACGATTCGGATAGAGCGTTGGCAGACATAAGCGTGTCAGCTTTCTATCGCCACTTCAGGAACGGGCCACCGATCTGCTGATCCATCTGCAGATCGAGGCGATAGCAAAAGGCTTGGCCCATGCGGTCACACTTGAGAGGCGCCGCCGTCTACGAATAACTCTATGCCGTTGGTGTAGGCCGCCTCGTCGCTTGCGAGGTAGGCGACTGCATGCGCAATGTCTTTCGGCGTGCCGATCCGGCCGACCATGCTCTGCCCCTTCATATATTCGAAAGCCGCTTCAGCCTGCTCTGGCGGGAAGAAGTTCTCAAGGCTTTCCGTGTGAACCGGGCCAGGACTGACCACGTTGATACGAACGCCGGAGCCTTTAATGTCTTGGATCCAGGCTCGAACAAGAGTGCGCACTGCGGCTTTCGATGCACCGTAGACGCTTAGACCAGGCGCGGGATTGATCGACGAGGTGGAGCCCACGATCACGATCGAGCCGCCGGAAGTCATCAGCGGGAGTGCCGACTGCACCGTGAAAATGACACCCTTGACGTTGGTATCGAACGTCCTGTCGACATACTCTTCGGTGAGTGATCCAAGAGGAATGATCTGCCCGCTACCTGCATTGGCCACGAGAATATCGAGGCGACCATGATCGCGCCGCACAGTTTCGTAGAGCGCGTCGATTTCCGCGACATTCGTGACGTCCAGAACGACAGAAGAGACGTTTGGTCCAATACTTTGAGCTGCTTGCGCCAGCTTCGCAGGGTCGCGACCGGTGATGATGACGTGGGCACCCAACTGGGCGAGATGCGTGGCGATGCCAAGGCCGATACCTGAAGAGCCGCCTGTCACCAAAGCTACTTTGTTTTCGAAGTGCATGGATATTCCCTCTGATTGAATATAGTGGTCACTATATTTGGCATTAAAACGGCGCGCAAGTACTATGTAGTGATCGATAGCAGAACGTAGCGATCGGTAACAGAACTCTTGCTTTGCTCTTCATTTTAGGTAGCCGTTGCCATGGCCAATCAGTCCATAAAAATCAAGACCGCCCGCACGCGCAGGCCTGCGTTCGACCGTGAACAAGGTATCGAGACCGCGCGGGCGCTCTTTCATGCACGAGGATATGATGCGGTCGGGATCGCAGAGCTTACGCAGGCACTGGATATCGTGCCGCCAAGTCTCTATGCCGCCTACGGAAGCAAGTTGGCACTGTTCGAGCGTACTTTGCAGAGTTATATTGCGAAGCAAATGCTGCCGCTGGATAAGATCCTTTCCTCGGATGCTTCCCCCGCTGAGGCGCTTACCGGCCTGTTCGTTGCCGCAGCGAAACATTACACGCGCGACCCGGTGTTGCGCGGGTGCATGGTGACAGAGGCAATGCGGGCGGACGACCCGCAAGCCGCGGCGTTGGCTGCCACGCTGGCCAAACCCATTAGCGGAGACATTCATGGCTACATCGCCAACTCCTGCCGCTCGGGAGATGTCGACCAAATCACCGACTATGTCCTACTCACGCTGCGCGGCCTCTCTTCCTATGCCTGTCTTGGGCTGCCTCAGCAAAAGCTCGTTGGGTGCGCAGAGGTCGCCGGGCGCGCTTTGGACGTTGAGTTCGCTTCCAGCTAACGTCAATCCCCATCCTCGCTGGGCGTAACGTCGATAATCCGTGTATCGGCGATGCTCTCGGCAAAGCCGTTGCCGAACAGGCCCGCAGGGGTCTGGAAGCCAGGCTGCACCTCACCTGCAAGTACTCGCCGGGCTGCCTCTGCCGCCGCCATGGCCGTGAAGGTGTAACCGTTCACCGTATCAAGCACCGAGCGCGCCACCGAACCGTCCATATCGGTCACTTCGACAACCGCATGGTAGCGGTTCGCCGCCCGCTCATCGGAACTGGGCCCCGCTGGGAGTTCGTTGGCGTCTCCATCGGGGAACGCACCCGCCGCCACGTGCACGAAGGTTTCGATATCACGCACGCCTGTCGCCTGGTGAAGTGTCACGAGATCGGGCAGCGTGACAGGGAACGACGATAGCGGGCCCTCGCCAAAATCGAAATCACGCACCTCCTCTGGGCTGCGTGCAACGAGTTCGCCGCCAACCAGATGAAGCGTCTCCGTCGTGATGTTCTGGCTCGCGCTGGTCACCGACCCTCTCGACATTCCCCCCGCCACCTGCAAGGCGATACTGATCGTGCGGGGATGGGTGACCCGCGCCACGGCATGCCCCGCCAAGCTTCCCAGCATCGCGACGCTACCACCGCTTCCCGGCAGCAGCATCACACCCGCAGCACGCGCCTGCCCGTCGAGCGCCAACGCCTGCCGGTAGGTATCGAGTTCGGCCGAGAAATCGAGGTAGTGCACGCCAGCACGAATGGCGGCCGACATCAGCGGCTTGGCCGTGTTCATAAAAGGCCCGGCGGCGTTGAGCAGAACAAAGATGCCTTCAAGGCCCCTTGCGATTGCCTCCGGATCATCGAGCGAAAAGAGCCGAATATCAGCGCCTAAACGCCCTGCCAATATGTCCAGAGACTCACGATCCTTCGCACGCCCTGCGACAACTAGGTGAATACCTGCGGATGCAGCGTGCTCCGCCGCCATGCCACCGGTGTAACCGGCGGCGCCATAGATCATCAATGTTTTCATGGTCAGTGCTGCCAGCTTTTGTAGACAAACTCTAGGGTGTAGCCGTCAAGATCCCTGACCTGCGCGGCGTAATAGCGGGGATCATAGTGGAGCTGAGGCCCAGGCGGGTGGATCGCTGTGGCGCCCGCTGCCAAGGCTTCGGCATAGGCGGCATTGACCTCCTCTTCGGACGCTGCAACGAAGCCCACATGCACCGCGCCGGGCGCCGCCTCTCCCTGCTTTAGCCAGAAAAACACACGTCCCTTGGCACCGAACCCCTTCAGATCAGGGTGGCCAGGCGGGCCATCATGGCCGTCAAAGTCATGCCGGTTGGTAATTCCCAAAAGGGGTAGCACCCGCTCGTAAAAAACGATGGAGCGCTCGGTATCGCTCACCGTGAGGAAAATATGATCAAGCATGGGTCACCCCTTTAGATGGCATAGCCACCGGTAAGCGCAGTGCCGTGCTTGCGCCGATCCCCTGGCTACCTCCGGTAATGACGATAGTGCTCATGTGACGCTCCTGTGAGATTTAGTCTTCCCATGATAGGTACCCGCTCACCTAACGGCCCGCCTGTTCCTACCGCAATCCTGCCTATTTCTGCTTTTCTCTTGTCCCTGCTCCTGGTTTGACATTCAATAGCGTCATGGAAGAACAACTCAACGAACTTCGCCGTCTGGCTGCCCATGCACATAACCGACGTACCGAAACCGGTATTCCCCGGGTGGCGATGGTGCAAGGTACCATTCTGGAACACGAGCTTGCCGCCGTGTACGACCCCATGGTCAACCTGATCCTGCAGGGCAGCAAATCCATGACCGTGGGCGGGCGCACCCTGCACTACGACCCCGCGACCTATTTTGTGATGTCAGTTGATCTGCCTGCAGCGGGGGTTGTACGCAGTAGCAACTCGGGAGAACCCTACCTCGCGGTGAGCCTAACCCTAGACGCTGCTCATCTGGCAGGCCTGCTCTCGGAACTGCCCAATGCTGCCAGCAGCGCCGGGCATGCAACGGGGTTTTCCGTGGCAGCCGTGACACCGGAACTGCTCGATGCCTGGGTGCGCATGTTGCGCTTGATGGAGCAGCCTGCCGACAGTGCGGCGCTTGCACCCGCCTACGAGCGCGAGATTCTTTATCGCGTGCTTCAGGGGCCAATGGGCTGGATGCTGCGCGACATCGCCACACCAGACACCGCCCTGGCACGGGTGCACCAGGTCATTCAGCGACTTCGTAACGACTATGCACGGCCCTTACGGATGGAGGCACTGGCCAAGGAAGCAGCCATGAGCGTCTCTGCGTTCCACCGTCATTTCAAAGCCGTGACGGCGCTCAGCCCCTTGCAGTATCAGAAGCAGGTGCGGCTACTTAAGGCTCGGACACTACTGATTTCCACTGGTTACAGTGTCACGGAGGCAGCTCACGAAGTGGGATACGAAAGCTCCACGCAGTTTGGCCGGGAATATGCCCGCACTTTCGGCCGGCCTCCGGCGAAAGATGCTGCGCGGATTGTTGAGCAGATGAAGTCGAGGTAACTTAGCGCGCCACATCCTCTCAATTTTACGTCGGGCTTCTTGACAGCAAACCTACTAGAAGGTAGGTTTGGCGCATGACTAAACTGACTAACACTTCTGACGAAATCATCCGCTGCGCGCGCACCTTGATCATTGCGGGCGGATATAACGGTTTCAGTTATGCTGATATTGCCGACGTTGTCGGTATTCGAAAGGCAAGCATTCACCATCATTTTCCCAGCAAAGTCGATTTAGTCCGAACGCTATTGCAGCTTTATCGTGAAGAGGCGAAAGCGGGGTTGGCTACAGTGAAAAGCTATAATACCGACCCAGCAGACCAACTGCGCGCCTATATCAACTACTGGGCGGCGTGTATTGGCGATCCCACGAGCAGCTTTTGTGTGTGCGCATTACTCGCGAGCCAAATCCCGGTGTTACCTCCAGAGATTGTGGTTGAGGTGAGGGCTCATTTCCGAACGCTATCGACGTGGCTGGCCTCTGTAATAGAGGAAGGGGCGATGCAAAATGCCTTTTTACTTACCGGGACCGCGCAATCTGAAGCGGAAAGCTTCATGGCGGCCGTGCATGGCGCCATGCTGTCGGCAAGAGTCTACGGCGACGAAAAAGTATTTAGCGTTGTTACCGAACCCTTAATCGAACGACTTATCAATGATCAGGGTAAGTAAAAAGGCAGTTTTCATTTATCGACTTAGCCTACCTACTAGAAGGTAAATATCACTAACCACACTCCGATGGGTTCTCCCAATATATCGCATCCAGGGAAACTTCAATTCGTCCTTTAACCCTACCTTCTAGTAGGAAGCTAATGTGAAAAATATGCGAAGAATTCTATCCGAATCATTCTCGGCGCCACTGTGGGGATGAGCTAGAGAGGAGGGTCGACGGAAGCGGCCGCTATGACGAAATGAACAGCGTGGACTAGATGGTATGGCACTTCGCTTCGTTGAGGCTATGGGTACACCACGAACGAGCCATTAATTTAGCAATAGGAGCGAGATGACGATTATGACTGGATATAACGATACGACTTTCCTCTTGCCAGCAAAGGAAATGCCATACGGCAGCGGCTTAAGCCTGCCCCTCGCGGTAGCTATCTTGCTGATTTCCGTTTTGCTAGCAGCATGTCTCATCAGTGCCAGGAGGTGGATCGCATGATGTACCCAATTAGCAGCTCACCCGTAGCAACAATGAGAACTTCCCACACGGGGACAACAAGAACCAGCGCCCATGGGCAAAGAGGGATTAAAGTATCAGAGGAGCCGTTCTTCCCCCTGCTGGCTGCGCAGATAAAACACCAAGATGCTCTTAAGCCCGTGGATTCCTCCAACGCAGTGTCGCAGCCCTCCGCCCTATCGGAGTTGGCTGCGTTTCAAGAGACTGATAGCACACAGGAACGCAGCGACAGAATCCCGCCCTCAGCGGAAAGTGGACAGTTTCTCGCCTTCCTGAACGAGCAGATAAAACACCAGCAGCTTCTTGAATCAAAAGGCTCCTTCGACTCAGTGTCGCAACTGGTCACCCTCTCAAGGTTGTCTATATATCACGATACGGGCAGAGCGCCGAGACAGTGCCATTCCCATCCAGGCAGCGGCATCTTTGATGCCAGTTGGCTCAATTGCGACACTATTGGGCTTCAGGCCACCACACCACCTCTAGAGGAAAGATATGCTGAGCAGTTTCTGAAGGGCGGCAAATGGGATGCTGACGTTATTTTCCTAGCGGCTGAAAAAACCGACCTACATACGCCCCCTCTTCAGGCGCCTGCAGCACTCGATCAAGCGCTCGCTTGGGAAGCCTTCATGGATGACGTTTATTATCCTGACCCGGTGAGTATCTCTATAAATTTGAGCCACGCCTGGGCCATTGGCGTGTGGATTCCGTTCTACAACCCCGCCCTACCCAAACGAACAGGCGCCAAATCGAAACGCCGGTCATCGCCTTCCCGCCTAACTGAGCATTGGATATCAAGTAGACACAACAGCCTGGAGCAAGACGAGCTGCCTGCTGGGCTTGCTGCTCAATGAAATAAATAAGATGGCCAACAGCACCTTCTCCTAAAACAGAAACACGCACTACCTCGCAGCAAAGCTGCGTCTTACTAACTACCTGCTACACACTATCCACTACACGCTACCTACTAGAAGATAGGTATAGAGTATTTTAAATTATCATAAGGAACCCTTTATGGACATTTCACCTCTTGGTTGGTTACACACTATGGGAAGCCTTCCGGCCATTCCTCTCGCTATCTATATGCTTGTTAAACATGGTCGAGTTGCCCCCAACACCAAGGCAGGTCGCGCTTATTTCTGGTTCATGTTGCTAGGCGCGCTCACGGTCTATCCTATTGCGCATCAGCCCATAAGCTCGATCGTTGCCACCATCACGCTCGGGGTGGTTTTATTGGGATATGGTATCGCCAGGTGGCCCAAAACGAAGCGATTCGGCAAATATGTCGAAACTGTTTTACTGAGCATCAGCATTTTCATGTTAATGATCCCCACCGTCAGTGAAAGTTTGAGGCGGCTACCTGTCGGAGATCCACTCGTGACTAATCTGGATGACCCGCTATTGCTCGGCGTACAAAGCGTACTGTTGATTGCACTCATTCTTGGTATTCCGTTGCAGCTGCGGGCGCTCTACAAACAACAAGCGCTTCAAAATAGGCTGAACAACTAAGGTAAATAAGTTCTAAGTTGCGTGGTTACCGACTCCCTCGGCTGTATCGTTCAAGGCGAGGGGTAGATCAGTGTCCTGCCAAGGGCACCACCTCAAAGATACTCTTCTGGCTCGCCGTCCCCCTTCCATCATGCTATCGAGCGGGCTACCTAATCTGGCGATGGGCCTCTTTCCAGGAAGGTGGAAAGTGCAATATAGCTGCGGACAGACCTGACCCCTTCAAGGCTCTGAATCTCCATCAGGAAGTCCTCAAGCGATTCAGTGTTAGCAGCACGTACCTTAATGAACACACAGCCATCTCCTGCCACGGTGTGCAGCTCTTCTACTTCGGGTCTGTCGGCAAAGGCCAGTAGTTTGCGCGTGGCGCTGTAGCTACTGGTATCAACCAGCAGGAAAGTCAGCAGCGTTCGGCCAAGCTTGCAGCCGTCCAGTATGGCGACGGTGCCCTTGATGACCCCATCACGCTTAAGTCTTTTTACGCGGTCATGCACAGCGGGAGCGGATAGATGCACGATTTTGCTGAGTTCAGCGTAGCTACGCGACGCATCTTCGGCGAGCGCGCCTAATATTTTTCGGTCAATTGAATCAAGTTCAGCCGGATGATGCTTTATCTGCCGAATAGCATCTGTTTCTTTATCTGACGGCACCATTATCGTTTTACCTCCGAATATTATTTTCAATAAAATAAATATAACCGAACCACATTCGATTGAAAATATCATTTACGGAGACACTATTATGCCATTAGCACTTTTCGCGTTAGCGATTGGCGCATTCGGTATCGGAATGACGGAATTCGTCGTCGCTGGCATCCTTCCCCAGATCGCCAGGGATTTCGGCGTCGATATACCCACGTCAGGTTTAATGGCCACCACCTACGCATTAGGCGTGTTCGTAGGTGCGCCCATCCTGACGATTCTAGGCGCCAAGGTGCCACGTAAAACGATGCTTATTAGCCTCGCTCTCATCTTCACGCTAGGTAACGTGATCACGGCAGTGGCGCCGACGCTCCCCATCGCGCTGGCGGGCCGTATTTTAACGGCGTTCAACCACGGCACTTTCTTCGGTATGGGCTCCATCATCGCCGCCTCGCTGGTCGCGAAAGACCGTCAAGCAAGTGCCATCGCTTTCATGTTCTCGGGGCTAACGATGGCCAACCTATTCGGCGTTCCTGCTGGCACCTGGCTCGCGCAAGCCTACAGCTGGCGGCTAGTGTTTTGGTTGATCGCCGGGATCGGTCTTATCACCGTCATCAGCATCGCGCTGCTAGTGCCCCCCATCAAAGCGGGCAAGGCCATCGCCTTGAAGAGTGAACTACGTGCCTTCGCAGACCCCCAGGTGCTGCTCGCCATGGGCATTACCGTCTTCGGCCCTGCCGCTTTCTTTACCTCTATTACCTACATCGCCCCGATGATGGTCGAAGAGGCAGGATTTACCGACACCGGTGTGGCAAAACTGATGGTTCTGTTCGGACTGGGTCTGGCGGTTGGTAACTGGATAGGCGGTCGATTTGCTGACCGTTCACTTTTCGGAACGCTGTTTGTGACCCTTGCCGCGCAGGCTGCGGTACTTTTCGTCTTCTGGCTCGGCGTTGGGAACAGCGTTGTGGCCTCGGCCTCGGTCTTCCTCATGGCCGCCTTTGGCTTCGCCACCGTATCCCCGATCCAGAAACTGGTGATGGACCGTGCCAGCCAAGCAGGCGCACCCACCATGGCAGCGTCGGTGAACATCGGTATGTTCAACCTGGGTAATGCTATCGGCGCATGGGTGGGTGGCGCGACGATTGCCGCCGGGTTCGGTTTGGCCTCTCCAAACTGGGCGGGCGCCATCCTTTCGCTGATCGCTTTAGGCTTGGCCGTTATTGCCTGGGCGAGCGCCGGTCAGCAGTATTCAGCGGCGGTGGCAGAGTAAGGTCACGGGACATACCCTCCCCTATCTCACAAAAATGCCCGCCTTGATGGCGGGCATTTAGATGCCTGATACTTACCTCGCGGCGCGCACCTACTCGGCATGCGCCTTCTTGGTGGGAATGAGGTGCAACACCCCCACCACCACCGAGCCCACCAAAAAGCCAATCACTGCAGAGCACAGCGTATTGAAGCTCCAGCCCAGCGTGCCGCCCAAGGCACCGGTGGCCTCGCTAATGCCTAGCTCAATATGGTGTACCCACTCATAGGGCGCGTTGAACCACCCCGTGCCATCGGCACCCAGATTGACCATCAGGATATGCCCACCCACCCAGAGCATAGCGACGGTGCCCACGACCGAGATGGTCGCTAGCACCTTGGGCATGGCCGTCACCAGCCCACGGCCCAGGGTCTGCATGCTCGTACTATCCCGCTGGGCGAGCTTCAGGCCCATATCATCCATCCTGATCAACAGCGCGACCACGCCATACACCAGAATGGTGATGAAAAACGCGACCACTACCAGGCTCGCCAGCTGTGACCAGAAGCCTTGATGGGAGACCGTGGCCAGCGCGATCACCATGATTTCAGCCGACAAAATCAGGTCGGTACGAATGGCGCCACTCACGATCTTTTTCTCGGCTTCCGGCCCCTGCTCTACCGCTGGCTTTTCCTCGTCATGCTTGCCGGAAAGCTTGTGCCAGACTTTCTCCGCGCCCTCAAAAGCCAGGTAGGTGCCGCCTATCATCAGGATGATCGGCAATAGCGCGGGCAAAAAGTGATTCAGCAGCAGCGCCACCGGCAGGATAAAAATCAGCTTGTTGCGGATCGACCCCAGCGCGATCTGCTTCACAAGCGACAGTTCACGCTCCGCTGCCACCCCCTGCAAATATTGCGGCGTCACAGCCGTATCATCCACCACCACCCCGGCCGCCTTCGCCGTCGCTCGCCCAGCGGCGGCACTCACATCGTCCAGTGATGCTGCGGACAACTTCGCCAGTGCGGCAATGTCGTCCAGTAATCCTATCAAGCCGCCTATGGCCATGGATGCTTCCTCCGTGAATAACAGTTGCTGATAGTAAATCACATAGCGGCTGGGGCGGATGCCCTCTTTTGCACCAAGGGCAGTGTTGTTTCAGTCTAACCCTCAATTATCTGACCTGTTGAGCATGCTTAAAGGCCAGCATCAGGTGGAGTATCTCATTGAGCGAGTGCTACTAATCTAGGGGCAAGGTCAGGCCCAGCCACCGGTAAACCGATGGTGATGTCGCTCGGTTGGCACGGGTATTTAAGCCTAAAATGGTCCATCATATTAAAAATTAAATATGAATAATTGGTGCGAGGAGAGTTACTCCTCGCAAACCTCTACACTTAATCTTGTTCTTTTTCTCTAACCGCCTGAACTAAAAACTCAGTATAGGCATTTACAGTTAAAAAATCTTCCATGTCTAATTCTTCTGGATCAATATCAAAACCAAGCTTTTCCTCTAATTCTAGCAGAGACTCAAGCATGGTTGTTGAGTCCATATGTAAGTCCTCAAACATGCGTATATCGAAATTTAGTTTACCAACTGACTCTCCAAGAACATTTTCCAACGCCTCTTTGAGAGCTTCCTTCGCGGATTCTTTATCAAACATAACATTCCTCCTTTAGTATTTTTCCAACTCGACCTTGTCAATTTTTCCGTTTTGATTAACCGGCATGCTATCTAAGTACCAAAACACATATTTTCCGCTATGCTTATAAACCTGACCCGTTGATCCAGGACGATGCGCATGACATTCCGCTTTGTGCCTTCCCTATCCGACACAGACCTTCATACATTGATGGCAACCTATACCTATGGCGTGAAACCCGCCTTGCGTCGTCGGGCTCATGCCATCGTGCTGAGTCACCAAGGTCATACCATCGATCAGATCTGCAAGATTCTGTCCGTTACCCGCGAAACAGTTTCGCTCTGGTTCGATGCTTGGGAGGCACAGGGCCTCGATGGGCTCCGGGACAAGCCTCGCGCCGGGCGACCCGCCATCTATAGTGATGCGGAGCGGGAGCGGTTACTTGAACTCGTACAAGAGCAACCTCATCAGCTGAAGGCCGTCCAGGCACGACTCCAGCAGGAAACCGGAAAAGGTGCCTGTACCATGACGCTCAAGCGAGCATTAAAAAAATCTGGGGTATAGCTTTAAGCGCACCCGGCGATCCCTGAAAAGCCAGCGTAACGAGACTGACTTCCGCCATACACAAGGCCTGCTGGCTGAGCTTCAGCGTTGGGAAGATCGGGGCGAGACGGAACTGTACTATTTCGATGAGTCAGGCTTTGCCCTGTCCTCCGTCTTGCCTTACGCCTGGAGCCCTATCGGCCATCCTCAGGAAATGCCGGGCTACTCGCATAGTCAGCGCCTGAACGTACTGGGCTTCTTGAGTCGTCAGGGCTCGCTGATTTACCACTCGACCATGACGACCATCACCACCGAGGTGGTCATTGAGGCTTTTGACCGCCTGATTGCCCAGAAGTCGCCGGACGCTTTTGCCATCGTGGTGCTGGATAATGCCAGTGTCCATCGCTCAAAGGCTTTCCGACATAAGGAGTTGGAATGGATGTCGCACCGTGTGTACCTCGTCTATCTATCTGCTTATTCGCCGGAGCTAAATCTCATCGAGATTCTTTGGCGCAAGGTCAAGTATGAGTGGCTGCCGTTGACGGCTTATGAAAGCTTCTCGTCCTTGAAAGACTATGTCCATAAGGTGTTGTCAGGCTACGGCAACGAATACCGGATTATTTTTGTATAAGTACTTAACACAATCACTTTACTTGGAATTTTATATTCTTCAATTTTAGTTCTTAAGTAATCTTTTAAGTCAAAATTCTTATCCGATGAGAGAACAAATAGCTTACTTTTTTTATTTTTTGTGGGTGGTATAAGAGCTGCGGCCTCAACGCAGCTAGCACTCATGGCAGCCGCTTCAACCTCTACACAAGAAACTCTGTAACCACCTTGTTTAAAAATGTCTTTATTTCTGCCAGCACAAAACAAGTAACCCTCTTCATCAAGCCAACCTAAATCACCAGTATGCAACTCTCTCAGCACATCAAATTTTGTTTTGAAAGTTTTCTCAGTAAGCTCTTTAGCTCCCCAGTAACCACTCATTAAATGTGGCCCGATAACGACAATATACCCCATCTCATTTGCTTTTAATTCTACTCCATCTTCGTTAACGATTTTCACCTCAGAGCCACTCAATGGCAGGCCACAAGTTCCAGGTCTACTAATATCCGCATCTAAAGGTGCAATAGAAACACGTTTACACTCAGTAAGGCCATACATCAACTGAAAACTAACATCAGGCATCTCCTGACGAATAATATCTATAGAACTTTGGTTTACAGACGCACCAGTTGAAGTTATAGTACGCAAGCTACATTTAAATCCATCTGCCTTTTTTAGCAACAAAGCCATATTATCAATCATTGATGGAACTGCCGCTAACACATTAGCGTTTGTGCTTGAAATAGTTTTTAAAATAAAAACGCCTGAATCTTTTTCTGAAGACAAAAATAATTTTGACTGTGATGCAAAACAGATAAATACTTGATACAAACCATAATCAAAAGAGAAGGGAGATAAAGTTAAAACCACATCACTAGGATAGTAATCAATCTTTTCTAAAATTGCATTAATTACAAAAAATGATTGTTTATGCAATGTTGCTATACCCTTGGGCTTACCTGTTGACCCAGATGTATATATTAGACACGCAAGGTCTTCTGGAAGAGGATAACTTTGACACAAGTTACCACTATCACATTGGTAGTAAAAGAGATTTCCGTGAGAAACTACTTTATTATTAACTAAAACCTCACTCTCTAATATTTCAATAAAAGCTGTAGCTTGAGAGTCGTCAATAATATAATTTACTTGGTCAGGTGGGGCGCTAGAGAACACAGGGCAAAAACCTGCTCTAGCCTTCAATAAACCTAATATAACAATCACATAGCTTATAGAGTTAACACCTCTTACAACAACTCTATCACCTGGAGATACAATAAAATCACTAAAATACAAAGCTGCACTGTCAGAGTATGAGTCTAGATCTCTAAAGCTTATAGTACCATCCTTATCCTCAATAGCTGTTTTGTCGGGACTTTTTTCAACAGCTAACTTCAAGAATGTTATTAACGTAGACATAGATCAAACTCCTTTCGCTTTGACAAAAGGTATAACAAAGGTACCTTTCGCATCAGCAACTAGATCATTATTACCATTATATTCTTTTAACCCGGTTACCCTCCAAGCATTTACTTCAACATTTCTTTTTAATCTGCTAGAGCTTACTATTCTAGCGTAAACCTTTAGAAAGTCTCCCGGGTTTACTTTTTGATAAAAATTAACATTCTCCCACTTTGATAAAAGACCTTCGTCATTGTCATTCATTAACGCCAGGCCAGTTATAGCGTCGCCAAACAACTCTAGCACGTGAGCCCCTGCTACTACTTTTCCATCATAATGTATGTCTTTAAAAGAAACCCTAGTAGTCAAGCTAAACTCTTTATCCATAAAACCTCCTTACAACTACTTTATTAATGCTATTGCCACACATATATTTTTCTTATGGGAAATTGATACGGTTAAACCACCTGTAAAACTAATATCGTAGGGAAAGTCCAACTTAACAACTGGCACATTATTTACGTTATTTAAAACCTCAATGCTTTTAGGTTTAAATTTAAGCTTTTCGCCTGTATAAGAACACAAGCATTTAAAAACAGCCTCTTTTGCACAAAATCGCGAAGAAAGATATTCAATCTTTCTAGAACGACTAAATGTTTCACTTTTCAGGAATTCCTCATAAGTATAAGCATACAAAACAAACCATCGTTTAAAACACATACTTTCAACTTCTTTAGTTGACACGACATCAATTCCTATCATTCGAACATAGCCTCTTATTATTAAGAAACTGCTTTTTTAAAGAATCTTCTATACAATCACGTTCTCTTATTAAATTGACGCCATTTCCAGTATGCATTACCTCTGCAGGATAACCATGGCTAAGAAAATAAACTGGAGATGCAGTTGGGCCATATGCACCTGACTGATACACAATCACTTGATCAGAAATGCTAGGTTCTGACATATTTGTTTTTTTTATAAGTATATCTGTTGGTGTACATAAAGGCCCAGTAATGGTAGTGAGTCCATTATTTTCCTTTACTGGTGTTTTTTTAAAAACAGAATAAGGTAAATTTTTCTTTGAAAAACTTCCAAGACCTGACGCTAGCAAATGGATATTCATACCGCCATTAGTGATTGCAAAAGTTTCACCCTTAGATTCTTTTACATCAATGACTTTAGTTATTAGCACTCCACTGTTAGCAACTAAATATCTTCCGATCTCCATAACTATCTCACATCCTGGGTGTTGTCTTTTGAAAACATGAAATGCTTGTGACAACTCTTTCCCTATAACTTCAATATCTAACTCTTTCTCACCATCATAGTAAGGAACTCCAAATCCACCTCCGACATCAACCATACTAAGCTGAATCTTATTTTCTTCAGCTAGCTTATCAAATAAGGATAACTTACGTAGTGTGTTATTAACAATATCAGACTCACTTAATATCCTAGTACCCATATATGCATGAAAACCAACAATATTAATACAGCTATAAGATTTGTATTTTTTAATTAAATTGGCAGCTTCAGTATCATCTACACCAAACTGACGAGGCTTTCCTGACATTTTCAGTGTTTCACTACCTCCTTTAAACGATGGATTTAATCTTACTATTATATTGACCGGACCATTAGAGCAATTATCACACAATTCAATAATTCTAATTATTTCACTTTCAGATTCACAAACTATCGCCTGTATTTTAAATTCTATGCATGCTCTCAGCTCAACATCAGACTTACCTGGCCCTACAAAAATTATATCCTCAGGAGACATTCCAGCTTCTTTGGCAATAACAAGCTCACCATAAGAAGAAACCTCACTGCCAATATCATATTTTTTCATGATATTAACTATTTGCACATTTGGATTGGCCTTCAAAGAATAAAGTATTTTAGCACAACCACCTAAATTACTTTTTAAAGTAAGAATATTATTTATTATATCTTTTTCAGAGTATAAGTATGTAGGCGTTCCAAATTTATCAGCCACATTACTTATGCAATTTTCATCAGGAATCCAATAAGAAGACATAAATCCTCCATTAGTTGATTTCGATTCTCATTAACGTTTCTTCGTGGTGTTGCATGCCCTCATGGCTAAGTTGTTCCGAGGAAAATAGTGATGTGGTAGACAAATCACCTTCTATCCTTTTATTCAGTGTTTTCATTAACATTACTATGGGTGTATTTTTTTTGTTTACAGATGCCTCAATAGCTGTAATTCCATTTTCTATTTCTTTTTCGACCGCATATAAAATTAGATTTAAACCAAGATTAGCTAC
Organism: Halomonas sp. HAL1; assembly: GCF_030544485.1. NCBI lineage: Bacteria > Pseudomonadati > Pseudomonadota > Gammaproteobacteria > Oceanospirillales > Halomonadaceae > Halomonas > Halomonas sp. HAL1. The sequence continues at coordinate 808,143 of NZ_CP130610.1, read as the reverse complement.
TCCATGCCTTTTCTTTGCAGCTGTTTGCCATAAAAAATATGTTTCGGGATCATCAGGTTTTCTAAACCCCGTTACAAATGAAATAACTTTATTGTCCTTTATTGCTATTGCAGAATTTTGCGAAAAAAAAAGAGCACCATATAAGGTATATATATAAGCTGTTACTATCTAACTGTTCATTTTCGTCGACAAGTGTCTTAACCTCTTGAGCATGACATGCTTCAGGTCTAGTGAATATTACATTTTCCATTTTACCTCCAAAGGCTATATTGCCTTTTCGCTATGATAAGGAGTAAGAACTATAATAGCGGCTGTGAAAAAAATACCTCCTGCAATAAACCACAGTGTAAAATACGATCCAGTCATAAATGCAATCACCCCCCCTAAAAAAGCAACCAGACCAGCCCCTATTTGATGAGCCACATTTATCCAGCTAAAAGCAAAAGGCCCTCGATCTCCAAATATTTGGTTGCATAAATTAATGACAGGAGGAACAGTTGCAACATCAAATACGCCAAACACGACGGCAAAGACTATCAGTTCCCAACCTACTGGTTGTGATAATATAAAGGGCAGACAAATCAAACTAGCGCCTCGTAAAATAAAAATAACTGATAGTAGTTTCTGTTTATTTATTTTATCTGAAAGCCATCCTGCTCCAATAGTACCTGGAATATTTAACAGACCTATTATCAATAGCAAATAAGAAGAGTCGGCTACTGATATTCCTTCTAAAGATGCTGCAGGAGTAAAACTACTCCACATAAGACCATTTGTAGTGGCACCACACATTCCAAATGCTAGCGCTATCACCCAAAACTTCTTATTTTTCATGAATTTTTTCAAATCAATAAATACATCTGCAAAAGTGCTATCTGGCTTAATGTTGTACTCTGTGACTGTTTTAATCGCAGACATTTTTTCATTAAAAACTAAATATATGATTAATAATGTAACTAATGTAAGAGCAATGCAGCCAATCAAAGGTGCTCGCCAGCTAAATTCATTTGCTAATTTAGCCCATAGAGGTAGTAAAACAAATTGCCCAGTAACAGACGAAGCCGTCAAGATTCCAGTCGGAAGCCCAGTTTTCTTAAACCACGAACGAGCAAATAGCGCACCAAATGACATCGTAAGAGAGCCACACCCAAGTCCAACTAAAATACCCCATGCAAGATTGAAAATAATTTTCGAATTTATCGTGCAAAACAATGCACCTATACAAAGGGTACTAAGGCTGAGTATGACAATTTTTTTGATCCCATATTTTTCCATGAGATGAATCGCAAATGGTGCTGTTGCACCATAAAGAATCATATTTATGGTGATGCCAAATGTTGTATTAAGTGTTGTCCACCCTAATTCTTTAATTAACTGTGAAGTTAACAGACCTGATAACGTCGCATAACTACCAGCAGTTATAACGCATAAAGCGGCAACAAACACAGCGTTAAATTGCTGTTTTTTAGATATAACAGGAGCAACTCTATTGACTTCACTCATATTTGCATTAGTTTCTTTTGATGAATTTATTGAAACATTAGCTCATCATGTCTAATATGTAAATTATCATTAATGAAAATGAGGTTATCATGATTGAAAATCTTAAATGGGATGACTTCAAGGTTATACTGGCAATCGCTGAAGAAAAGGTATTGAAAAAATCAGCTCTTAAGCTGAGCTTTAGCTATCCAACAATATATAGACGTTTAGCGGAGATTGAGAAAAAATGTGGTGTAAAGCTATTTCATCGAGAAAACAACTCATATGTACCTACCTTAGCTGGTCTAGAGTTAGTTAGAAGCGCGAAAGAAATAGAGAAACAAGTTCTTTATGCCCAGCGCAAACTCTACTCCGCTAATGAAAGTTTTTCTGGGAGTTTAACCGTAACCACCACAGATACATTATTATATGGCTTACTAGGAAACATTATTCATGATTTTAATTGTAAGTATAAAGAGCTAAATATAAGCATTATTGTAAGCAATGAACTTATGAGCCTTGAGGCTCGAGACGCTGATATAGCTTTTCGCCCGGTGGTTAGCCCTAATGAGACACTCATCGGTAAAAAGATATTTTCAATTAATCAAGCTGTATATGTTTCACAAGAAAGTAAGCATACGGATTGGTTAGAGAAAGACATCCCTTGGATTGCACCTAATGCAGAAATGCAATATCCACTGCTCAGTGAATGGTTTGACAAAAACAATTTATTAAACAATAGACTATTAAAAAGCAACTCTATACTTATGGATTTCTTCATGGTATCCAATTATGATTATGCTGCAGTTTTACCAACTTATCTTGAGAAAAAAGGAGCTGGAATTAAAAGAATAAGCCCCATTATCCCTGAATTAAGCACTTATATGTGGGGGTTGATGCATACCGATTTAAGGACATCTCAAGCAGTTACTGAACTTCTTAACTATGTGCGTACAAACTGCCAGGATGGTACCGAATAAATTTAGCATGTTATATCAGAGGTGATTTATGAACTCTATTTGGGTGGCACTTGGCTTTAATGTTGAAAGCACTTTTGTCAACTAATACTTATTAGCAATCACGCAAGTTAACTTTTTGAACAATAAGCAGAGCACACCATCCATGGACGCCCCAGAACGCAAAATGCTTAAAGCCACCAGCCATAGACTCACATCATTTCTTGGTAGCGCCACCCAGAACCTTGAGCAAAAAATACGGGCGACTGAGCAAGTAATCCGCGAAATTGATAGCTTGGCCTTACGTAAAGAGGCTCAAGAGCGCGAAGACACTCTCAAGCCTACTTATTCTCAAATGGAAATATGCAGAAAGCGCTTCCTTAACGCCAAACGCAAGAGTGGATTAGGTTATTTATTCACACCAGTGAGCACTTTCCGCAATTGGCGCGAATGGAAACACGCTCAAAAGGAGCATGCCCAAGCAGCGTGCAAGTTCGACGCTCCTTCGACCCAAACACTGCGAGCTGCTGCCATTCATTCGCATAATCATAAGGTAGAAGTAGAACGCAGCAAGCGGTCCGAACAGAGTGCGGCACTTAAGTCCTATCGCTCCCAATATAAAGCTCTTACTGATTTTCAAAAGGCTGCAGCTTCACCGATGGCAGCCGCAGGCGGCGAAGGTTGGCTAGCTGGTGATTTTGCCGAGTATTTCGAGAACATTGCTGCGTTAGTACAAAAGGGCTACATCGCAGATGCTACGAGACTACTCCCAAAGCTCGTCTTCCAAGCACGCCCCTCAAAGGATACATACGTAGGTTGGCAGCAAGAAGCAGAAGGTATACTTAATGCAGTATATCGTAGCCATAATGGCTTACTCGTCACAGGTGGCTTCAGCGAAATTGTTAGGGCATCAGCCAAGCTTGCCATGACTAGTATGTGTAGCGCTTCCGCCGAGAAAATAGCTTCCTGCTCCCACCCTGCAGACCAGTGGCAATTGCTTCCTTTACAGGCTGCATCGCCTCTGAACTTCAACGTCGATGTGCTCTGGACTATCTACTGGGCTATGTTGCAGTGTGAGCAGCAGATGGCTGAGCTTCTTGCTGATACCAAAGCACATGAGGACATACTAAATGGCCGCTTCAGTGCCAATGTTGAAAACTGGCTTACTGGATGGGCAGCCAAACGAATTCAGGATTACGGTTACCCATCTTCCTATTCTTACCTAGGAACTCTTCAGCTAGCTAACACAACCGAAGAAACCCGCACTGGCGCCGATATCGGTGTGATCATTGCATTAAACGTGGGTGGCTTGAGGTGTCGAAAAGCAGTGCTATTGCAGGCCAAGAGAGCGAAACAAGGTATTGCTAATGTGGGTAGTACCAAGGGCCAGCTCCCAAAGCTTTCCAAACTTCCACGCGCTGGCTACTACCTGTTCTATCACGAGTCTCCGACCACACCATTTTGCCCCGTACCAACCGTAAGTTCAGCGGAGCTTCTGCAACAACACATACTTGATATGCAAAAATCACCTGAAGCATGCAACCTTCCACTCGATGTTCGGACCAGTGGCTGGGACTGGGCTAGTTTTTTTAGTTTTGGATTATGTGATGCGCAGTCTGAAATAGGCGAGACATTCGATACGTTCGAGGACGCACTAAGCATCCTCGGTAGCGGCTCAACCGGCCATCTCCCCCAATATGTTTATGTGGTCGCCATTGAGAACGAACCCTACGTGCTTGAATTAAAGAAAAAGCTACGTGAGTACTACCACAGCATGCCGGACAAGGAACGCCAGAAAGCTATTAACAAAAGCCACCGCAAACAACGGAACTACGATGGACCAGAGTTAGGTATGTAGCCTTAAACACAGTAGCAATGCCAAGTTGGCGACAACTAATTCAGAAATATTTAAGGCTCTGAATTTGATAGAGAATTTGGCAGCAACCGATAATTTCACCTTCACAGTGCATCGGGACTAGCACACTGAGCACTTTAGAAGCTGTCGCTGCTCGCGCATATAGTCCGCCGTCGACATCATCCCCAGATTGAACAGCGCTACAGCTGAATCCTTGAGTCGACGCTAGCCCAATAACGCTTCGCTGCCTGGACGTTAGGGCGCGCCTTAGTGCGTGTAGAGGGCGATGGCATTGTGCTCGGGCAAGCTCTCAGCCACCGGGCAGATCAGTTCGCCATTTTCAATTAAGCGTTGTGTTGTGCGCCGCCAACCCAAGGCGATATCGTGCCCCGCGAGAGCCGCTTGCATTAGCAATGGATAGCTGTCGAAAATAGCCCTCTTCGATAATAAGAGCTCAAAGTGCCCTATGGCACGAAATCAGCCATCCCACTCCAGCCAATCCGCTGGATTAGCGTGGTGGTGCAATCATCGACACTACTATCACCGCGCTGAGACCTGTAGCTCAATAAAGGAACCGAGCAAATATTATTAGAGCGACTCAAGCAGAGGCTGTTAGGCAATTGTCGGAAAATGCCGCAGCAGTGGGCCAGCAACTCAAAATCATGAAGCCAACCGGTTACTGCCCACAAAAAAGACTAATGGCTTCGGTTTTCTGAAAGATAATGAATAAAGCGCTCCTTGCCCGTCTCATGTTTCGAAGCCCTATACCACCAAGCGCAAGCTGGATGGGGCACCCCTCTTGACTCAACTTCAAGGTGCTTTGCCAAGTGTCTTTTCGCTTTCGAGGAAACGAAAATCAAGCAATCCGGCTCAATGATATCGACCACACCATTGAGTGTTTGTGAAGCAACCTCAATATCTTCCCGTTGGACGTTGAGGCTTTTTCCGCTAACGGCTGGCCGTTGAAACCCATTCATGAACGCGACGTATCTGAACAGGTTGCCGCCTCCCGAATAACCCGCTTCATTTAGCGCGCGGTTCATACGCCGGTAGATCTCGTGGCCCCTCGCACTCCACTTACCGTCTGGTTTATCGATGATGTTGCGCGTGTGTATCCAACCTGGCATGTCGTCAGTTCCAAAATCCTTCTCAGAGCCCGCATACCAGCGTTGTGCATCAAGGTGAAGCGATCTTCCCGCTGGCAGGTAATGGCTTTCAGCGACCAATAGGATTTTTGGGCCATACTGGCCATAAAGGCGCCCGATGAAAGGACGCATACGCGGGTAGGCTTGATAATGTCGCACTTGATCGAAAGCGTCATCGAACTCTTGCAAGTAGTGATGAATTTCAGACATATAAACTTACTCTGAGCTTAGAGAACCACTCGGCCAACACGAGGCAATTCTGTGATTTTCGTGACAGACGAAAATATCGTAACGCCTATAATCATTTTTTCAGTTTTTCCAATCTCACTTCTTGAATAGCCTTCAGTGTTTTACCGCTCGCATCTTTCCAGGCAATCCGCCCGTTTGAAGCGCCACCGACCAACACACCCGCCGCGGTTGATGGCGACGAAAAACGAAAATCTTGGGTGAAGACCAGCTTTCCATCTAGCGGCGCCAATACGCCCCGCTCTTGCAGAAGTTGACGCTGCTCGCGCATGTAATCGTGAATAGAAACCGTCTCTTCAGCGCGAGCATAGGAGCCTTTTAACACCACAAAGCCATCGGCTACTTCTCTACCAGTGCCTTCAGCTCCACGCTCATTTAGATAAAGCGTTAACGGCGGCTCAGCCTTTTCTGTTTGCGTGGTAGAGGCCTGATTGCTGGCAGATTCAAACGCATCAATGCCTAGCAGCGGAAAAATCACCAGCATTTCAGCTAAAAACCACTCGGCATCGGCTCGGTCGGCTTCAGAAAGCGGGGGCGGCGCAGGAAAGGTGCCGTTATCTAGCGCCCACTGGTTAGCGGTCTTCGCCAAAGCCAGTAAACTTGCTTCCAGGTAACGCACGTTAGCTTTGTTCAAGCCTTCGTTGGTGCTAGTGAAGGCTACCATCCGCGTCCAAAACTCCTTACCTGACACATGCTGCTTAATACGTTCCCCTAGAGCATCTGCTTCGCCTACGTACAACTTGGCCGCACCATCTTCTGTTTGACCGGTGAGCACATACACGCCCGGCTGCGCCATTTCGCTTCTTGCCAGCGCACGCTCAAGCTGGGAGCGGTTAGCCACCACCGCCCTGCCCGTCCAGTTGGATTTCTCGACTATACGCAAGCCTTCTGGCGTGCCATCAGCCAGAAAGATGCGAATAGAGGTTGGGCGGGGTTGAACTTTATGCATGCTAATAAACCTACCTTTTATTTAGCGTACGCGTGATTATTGTCGTATTTTCTTGAATATTTCTAAGGCTAGATGTTGATGGGCAGCGCCTCTGAACTCTTTGTCACTCATCACGCGAGAGAAGATCTCTTCATTGTTTTCCATGCGGTCAATGAATAATTCATCCAACATGCGCTCAAGATAAGCCGAAAAATTTGGTAGGTTATTAGCTTTAGCTGCTTCGACAATATTTTCATTGTTCTCCGCACTGGCGGTGATCTGGTCGAAGAACAGCTGATCGGCTTCTGTGAAGTCGGTGCCAAAACGCTCATTAAGCTTTACTACTAACGAAGAGAGCGTCACAGGCTCTTCTCGAACTCCGCTAGTGCCCACATCGGTTGGCCCTTTCAAGGGGTAAGCTTCGCCTTGACCAAGATCAATAGAACCTTCGGTCATCTGTTGTAAACGGAAATAACGCAAAGCAATCTCGTTATCCAGTGTAAAAGCCTGGCCATCGCTTGGGGGAGGCAATTTCGCCATTAAATTACGCACGAAGGCGTAAAGCTTTTCTAGCTCACTATCCTGATACGGTATAATCTGGGACAAAAACGCATAAAGATTACGGAAGGCGGTCAATTGTCCGCGAAATTCTTCTTGCTCGGCCTCATCTTTTTCGCCAAAACGCTCAATTACCGCGTCCAGCACCGCATTCATTACCCGATGGTCTGCTGCCGAATGATCACGTTTGCTTTTGTACCAGATCTCGGCAAACGCATTGATATCGTCTGGCGCAAATATCGCCCAAGCTAATAACTTATGCTGCAGTTCGGATAGCTGGTGAGCGTCAGCATTTTCGCCAATAGTGGTAGCTTCATAGTAGGGTTTGAAGGCTTGATAGATATCGTCTTCTTCATTGGCAAAATCCAACACAAAAGTACGTGCCTTACCCGGAGCCATGCGGTTAAGCCGCGAGAGTGTTTGTACTGCCTGGACCCCAGCTAGGCGTTTGACCACATACATAGTTTGAAGCAAAGGCTGGTCAAAACCCGTCTGGTATTTTTCGGCCACTAACAGCACACGGTAATCGTCGCGCTCGAAGGTCTCCGGCAATTCGCTCTCGGCCAAGCCTTCATTCATCGCTACTTCGGTGTAGGATGCGCCGGGGTCGTCGGGATCTTCCACGCTGCCTGAGAAAGCCACCAGCGAGCGAATGCCACTGTAGCCATGGTCTTTAATATAACGATCAAACGCCAGCTTGTATTTTACGGCTGCCAAGCGCGAACCAGTGACCACCATCGCCTTAGCCCGCCCAGCCATTTCGCTCATCACATACATACGGAAGTGTTCGACAATGACCGAGACTACTTGATCGATGTTGACGGGGTGCAGCTCCAGATAGCGGCCCAAGGCCTTAGCCGCTTTCTTGCGCGGCACTTCTGGGTCGTTTTCCACCTGCTTGATCAGGCCGAAGAAGCGCTTGTAAGTCGTGTAGTTCTGCAACACATCCATGATGAAGCCTTCTTCGATGGCCTGGCGCATGGAGTACTCATGAAATGGAGAAGTACCTGAGGGGCCTGGCTCATCGAACAAAACTTTTGTCTTGAACTTGGGGGTAGCGGTAAAGGCAAAAAAACTTAGATTGGGTTGCCGTGCCCGGCGTAGTGAATCGCGCAGAATAGCCGCCTTGGCATCGTCAGACAGCGCATCATCCTCTTCTTCCGACATTTGCGCCGCAATGGCAGATTCGATGCCATCCTTATTGAGCATGCCGCGCAGTGCGGTGGCGGTTTCTCCGCTCTGGGAGGAATGCGCCTCATCGACAATCACGGCAAAGCGCTTACCTGCCGTATTGATCTTGATACCACTTCCTTTGCTCTCCAGCGTCGCTAGCGCTTGGGAAATGAACGGGAATTTCTGCAAGGTGGTGATAATAATCGGTGTACCGTTAGACAGCGCCGCGGCGAGCTGCTGGGTATTCTCATCGATTTTCTCTACCACCCCCGTTTTATGCTCAAACTGATAGATCGTGTTTTGTAGCTGTTGGTCGAGTACACGCCTATCAGTGACTACCACGACGGAATGAAATACTTTTTCGTCGTTACCGTCGTGCAGACTGGCCAACCGATGCGCCAGCCAAGCAATCGAATTCGACTTGCCGGAGCCCGCCGAATGCTGAATCAGATAGTTCCGTCCCGATCCATTCACCTGTGCATGGCCTACCAGCTTGCGCACCACATCCAACTGGTGGTATCGCGGGAAGATAATAGTTTCCTTACGGATGGTGCGCATGCCCTTATCGGTTTTAACCTGCCGCTCTTTTACCTCTAAGTGCATAAAACGCTGCAAAATATCCATCAGACTATCGCCTTGCAGCACCTCATCCCATAAATAATGTGTCTTCCAGTTATCCTCTACCGGTGGATTGCCCGCCCCCAGGTTATGACCGCGATTAAAGGGTAGAAAAGTGGTTTCTTTACCCTTGAGCCGAGTAGTCATCCACACTTCATCAGGGTCTACGGCAAAATGCACCAGCGCACGCTTTTTGAAGGCGAATAGCAGATCGCGCTCATCTCGATCGTTTTGGTATTGAGTCACCGCATCCGCCGCGCGCTGGCCGGTCAGCGGATTTTTTAGTTCTATTGTGGCTACCGGTAAGCCGTTCAGGCTCAGGGTCACATCGATAATGCATCGGCGATTCTTACTATCTGCCTTCTTCATCACCGAAGTAAACGCTACCTGCCGAGTAATGGTCAGGCGATTTTGACGGTAGGCAGCTGCCGCCTCTGGGTTCATAGTCGAGTTGGGGAGAAAGTGTGCCAGACGAAAGGTTTTTCCGTAGCACTTAAAGCCGTAGCGCAGCACGTGCAACGTGCCTTTAATCTCCAGCTCTTGAGCCAGACTACCGAGCACTGTAGCGCCGGTTTTATCGCCCAGCAGCGCTTCTAGCTGAGCCCATTTGCTGGGCTGGCTGTCTTGTAGAAAACCGATAACGTCATTAGGGAATAAAGCCAACGTCTCATCATAAGCAGAGGCTTCGCGCTTAGCATAGCCACTCTCGCCGATCAGTCCCGCTTCTATAGCGACCTCAAAGTCGAGTTCTGTATGGCTAGCCATGGTTAAATCTCCTGCACAGAGGTATTCTGTAAATCAGCCAATGCTTGGCCATGAACCTCATCAAAATGGTAATAGCGAATGGAAGGATCAGCTCTAAGCTGTCGGTTGGCTTCTAGATAGGCATCAGGCTGATCATTCTCTGCAAAGACAAATTTACGCAGATGAATTTTGCGCTTGTCTCCAGTATAAATCTCTATAGTTCGTTTGAGACTTTGAACCCAGCACATGCCTGCCCTAAGCTGTGGTACGATTTTTTCAGCGGTCAGACTTTTGGACTTAAACTCAATGCAGTCGGCGCAGAATTTTTGGCCCTTCACATAAAAAATGACGAAATCGCAGCGTTTTGACCACTGTTTGGCCGTATCATCGAGAAAGTGAAAAAGAGGTGGCTTGCTTGGTTTTTCAGGCTCTCCTTTCTTTTTCTTTTTTTTATCAGTTTCAAAGTCATCTTTATCTAGCTTGAATGCGATGCCCTCACCGGGCAGCAATAACTCAATATTTCGCACTTGTGGTTTGGTATCCTCGGGCCGAAAATATTTTTCAGTTAAAATAATCTTCCCCTCCGCGCCATCATGCACTACATACTCGCTGTTAATATACGCTTTTAGATGTTCAAGATAGGTGGAGGCTGCCAATGTCATTGCAAACCTCCAATTTTACCGGTTACAGCCTCAGTAATTAGTGCTGAGCGGTATTCTTCAAGACGTTCGACAGAGAACATCACTTTCTCAAAATGGCCATCAAGCTCCGCGCAAGTATTTTCGATAAAATTTACGATTCGCTCTTGTTCGATTTTATTTACGGGGAGAGGTATTTGAAGGTTCCCATACCTGTCAGCACTGATGTTTTGAATCGTACTTTGTATAAAAGTTGACTGCACCCATTCCCAATAGTGCTTAGAGTTAAGAAACCAGTAGAAGAACCTAGCATCATACTTCTTGCTAATTCGAGCGCGAATCAAGTAGCCAGCATAACAGGCGACACCCCACGATTCCTTGTAGATAAAACTCTTCCCAACGGTTGCACCACTCCGCGCTAAAAGGATGTCATTAGGTTGTAGCAAATACCCTTTCGCAACTTCAGGAGGCAACGAACGGTAAGTTTCGTCGCGTAATCGTCCCAACTTATCAACATCAGTAATCCTGACAAAACGTGGCCATGCAGGTTCATCAAACTCAGCCGTAGCATTCGCTCCATAAGAAAGAGGAGCCGAGGTAACAAATTTTAGTCGTTTCACCTCCCAATGTGCCGGAATATCCCCCAGCCAATCAATGCCGGAGGGCATCATTGGAACGTCGGGGTTTAGTCCCTTGGTAACGGCACGAGTGATCAGGGCTTGGCGTTTTTCAGCCAGCTGATTTAGTAAAGTGCGCTTCTTTTCGATCAAACCGCCAATCTGGGCGGTTTTTTTATCCAGAAATTGTGCTATGCGTTGTTGGGTTTCGAAGGAAGGCAAAGGGAGTGGTTGGTGACCTACAATTTCCCAATCAGCCCGAGGCATTTTTGACCCAAAGGTTTCCGCATCAATGCTGTCGATGAATCCTTTGGAAACGAGGACATAGAAAAGAAAACGGGGAAGAACGATATCCGAGGGCCGGAGGCAAAGTAGTTCACCAGAGCTCACACCGTTAAAACCGGCGTGATAAACCTTGGCAAGATACGGTCGAAGTTTGTTCAGCAACACATCATCAACCTGAAACTTCCGCCCATCCGACTCCGCAGGCAGTGGTTGATCGTTCAACAGCTCTCCTGTCCACGAAGCGATGTCTTCGTTCGATATATATGGCAGATGCACCTGCTCCTCATCCGTGGGCCTCTCAGTTGATAGTCGAACACTCCACTTGAGCCAATCGCTTTTCCAGCCACCTGGTAAGGCCCCAACCCAAGCGGGCAGTTCATCGCTTCTGGCGAAATAGCTCATCCCACCACCCCCTTCAATAGCCCGGCAATCTCACCTTCCAACTCGTTGATCTCCGACTCGATCTCCTCCAGTGGACGTGGTGGCTTATAAGTGTAGAAATGCCGGTTGATGGGAATCTCATACCCGACCTTGGTTTTGCTGTAGTCCACCCAGGCATCCGGCACGTGCGGTAGTACTTCGCTCGCCATATAGGCTTCAATGTGGGTGCGGAAAGCCTCCACCAACTCATCGTTGGGCTTATCCGGCCCCATTTGCATGGGTAGAGGCAGTTGTGTGCCTTGGGGTAACGGAATGTTTTCCGTGTCACGTAGTTCGCTATCCGGCTCTGGGCGGCCCTTGCTGTCACGGCAAATGTCAGCGTTAGGGTCACGCTTACCCAAAGCATTAAAGATGGCTTTTTTGATCGTTCCTAAAATTTTTAGCCCACTTTTTTTGCTGGCATCCGTCAGGTCAGCATCGAAGATGGCGCGGTCACTGTATTGGCCTTTGGCTGCCAAGGACGACAACATGTTTTTAATCGCCGCTTGTAGTGCTCGCCCTTCTTCAATCTCTCGTTCAGCCGCTGCTTCGTTCTTGCGCTTTTTGGAAGCAGCAAGGTTAGTAAAGGCCGTCTGTTCGTCCAACTGAGCAATGCGTCCCGCTGTGGCCTCAAAGTTCATGCGCAGTGGGCGCTCTACCGTCACTTTAAGGAACCCAAATTCGCGGTTTTCGAAAACACGCGATACCACACGGATTTCGCGCTTGCCCGTTTTATGATCGGTGGCCACTTCTGTCTGTTCACCATCCTGATAGTTGCCGTAAAGGCGGGTCAGTTCGCGGATCTGCTCTTCGGTGATTTCATTGCGCTTATTGTTAAGGCTCTTCCCCATACGCTGGGAAAAACGCGTGCCATCAATTAACTGCACCTTGCCGCGTCGCTCGGGTGCTTTACGGTTGGTGACCAGCCAGACGTAAGTGAAAATACCGGTGTTGTAGAACAACTGATCAGGGAGCGCAACGATGGCATCCAGCCAATCATTTTCGATAATCCAACGGCGAATATTAGACGGGCCAGAGCCTGCATCACCGGAGAACAGCGGCGAGCCGTTGAAGACGATAGCAATCTTAGAGCCGGTGGCGTCTTCGCTGCCTTCGGCATAGGGGTGCATCTTTTCGATCATATGCTGCAAGAACAGCAGCGAGCCATCGTTGATGGCGGGTAGCCCAGCCCCAAAGCGGCCGGCAAAACCCATTTCCTTTTGCTCCTTCTCGACAACGGTTTTCTGATCTTTCCATTCCACGCCAAAGGGTGGATTAGCGAGCATGTAGTGAAAGCTATGGCCCTGAAAACCGTCGCGGGTTTTGCCATCACCCAGAGTATCACCCAGCACGATGCTGCTGGTGTCCTCGTCTTTGATCAGCATGTCCGAGCAGCAGATAGCCCAGGATTCGTCGTTATACTCCTGACCGTATAGGGCCAGATTCGCTTGGTCGTTTTGATCCAGAATAAATTTTTCCGATTCCGACAACATGCCGCCCGTGCCACAGGTCGGATCATAAATGGTGCGAAAAATACCAGGCTTGTAAACGTCTTGTTCGCCAGTATAAACGAGGTTAGCCATCAGACGGATGACTTCACGCGGAGTAAAGTGATCCCCAGCCTCCTCATTGGCCTGTTCGTTAAAGCGCATCACCAGATGCTCAAACAAATAGCCCATTTGCAGGTTGTCGATACGCTTAGGGTGCAAATCCACCTCGGCCATTGCTTTTACAATAGTGAATAAGCGGTTGCTGGCATCGAGCTTTTCAATTTGATCTGTAAATTTAAAACGCTCGAAAATGGCACGCGCGGTAGGTGAAAATCCGTTGATGTAAGCAACCAGGTTGGGGGCAATATTTTCGGGGTCACCCAACAGCTTTTCGAAGGTGTAGGGACTGGTGTTATATAGCGGATGTGATCGCTTAGGGTCAGCGGCTTTACCCAGCAGCTTCTCCATGGCGTTTTCAGGCGTATTGCGGGCAAGCAGTTTCTCGTGCTCGGCAAGCACCTTGTCCTTGGTTGGTTCAAGAACACAATCCAGTCGACGTAGCACCACCATGGGCAGCATGACTAAACGGTATTGCGGTGGACGATAAGGGCCACGCAGTCGATTGGCGATTTCCCAAACGTGGCCTTTCAGTTGGTCATGTATCAACATATTCATAACTAAAACCCCAGAATAAAAACAATAAAATTCAAATACTTATATTAACTCAACATACACCATGCTGCTACATTACCTACACTCAACACATACCGAACAGGCCTTACAAAATAGTCGTAGAGCCGGAAATCTTTGCTAGTTTTACGTTGCCGCACTCGTACTAGCTTCTCGGCAGCCTAAACAGCTGTGCAAAGAAAAAGCCACCCGGACGCTGGATGGCTTTACTTACCTTTAGGCTAAATCACTTCGCGAAAATCACTCCCACTCAATAGTAGCAGGCGGCTTACTACTAACATCATAAGTCACCCGCGAAACACCTTCCAACTCATTGATAATCCGGTTAGAAACCTTCTCCAGCAACTCATAGGGCAGGTGCGCCCAGCGGGCGGTCATGAAGTCGATGGTTTCTACCGCGCGTAACGCGATAACCCATTCGTAGCGGCGGCCGTCGCCAACGACACCTACTGATTTCACCGGCAGGAACACGGCAAAGGCTTGGCTGGTTTTTTCGTACCAGCCAGAGGCGCGTAGCTCTTCGATGAAGATAGCGTCGGCATCGCGGAGGATGTCGGCGTACTCTTTCTTCACTTCGCCCAGAATACGCACGCCCAGGCCGGGGCCGGGGAACGGGTGGCGGTAGACCATATCGTAGGGCAGGCCGAGTTCCAGGCCGAGTTTGCGCACTTCGTCTTTAAACAGTTCGCGCAGCGGCTCGACCAGCTTGAGCTTCATGGTTTCCGGCAGGCCACCTACGTTGTGGTGGGATTTGATCACGTGCGCTTTGCCGGTTTTAGAGGCAGCGGATTCGATCACGTCCGGGTAGATGGTGCCCTGGGCCAGGAACTCGACGCCGTCGATCTTGCTGGCTTCGTCATCGAATACGTCGATAAAGGTGTTGCCGATGATTTTGCGCTTGGCTTCCGGGTCTTTTTCGCCCTTCAGCTTGCCGAGGAACAGGTCTTCGGCGTCTACGCGGATCACCTTCACGCCCATGTGCTTGGCGAAGGTTTCCATGACCTGGTCGCCTTCCGCTTTACGCAGCAGGCCATTGTCGACGAACACGCAGGTGAGCTGGGTGCCAATCGCTTTGTGCAGCAGCGCAGCAACCACAGAGGAATCCACACCGCCGGAGAGGCCGAGCAGTACGTGGCGGTCGCCCACTTGCTCGCGCACGCGCTGTACCTGGTCTTCGATGATTTGTGCGGGCGTCCAGAGCTTTTCGGCTTTACAAATATCCAGCACGAAGTGCTCGAGAATCCGCTGGCCCTGCAGGGTGTGGGTCACTTCCGGGTGGAACTGTACGCCGTAAAACTGCTTCTCTTCCCAGGCCATGGCGGCAATCGGGCAGCTCGGCGTGGAGGCGGTCACGGTGAACGCGTCGGGCGCTTGGGCGACCTTGTCACCGTGGCTCATCCATACGTCCAGCAGGGCTTTGCCGCTTTTAGCGTCTACGTGGTCTTTGATGTCTTTGAACAGCGCGTTGTTTTCGTCGATCTGGATCTGCGCGTAGCCGAATTCGCGCTGATTAGAGCCTTCTACCTTACCGCCCAGCTGCTCGGCCATAGTTTGCATGCCGTAGCAGATACCAAACACCGGCAGGCCCATTTCAAACACGCACTGCGGCGCACGCGGGGAGTCCAGTTCCGTCACGGATTCCGGGCCACCGGCCATGATAATGCCGTTGGGGTTGTACTCGCGGATCTCTTCTTCGGTGATATCAAACGCGCGGACTTCGGAGTAAACACCGATCTCGCGAACGCGGCGGGCGATCAGTTGGGTGTACTGCGAGCCGAA
Source organism: Halomonas sp. HAL1 (assembly GCF_030544485.1). Lineage (NCBI taxonomy): Bacteria > Pseudomonadati > Pseudomonadota > Gammaproteobacteria > Oceanospirillales > Halomonadaceae > Halomonas > Halomonas sp. HAL1. The sequence goes on along the minus strand of NZ_CP130610.1, from coordinate 792,519 downwards.
GTCGAGAATCAGAATCTTGTGGGCGTGAATGTCACTCATGGCGGGGTCTCGGTTAAGCGGTGTGGGTGCCGCTGGTAAGGCCAAAAAGCAAGCGGCGAGCTGTTGTGCCCGCCGCCGTTTTAACTAAATACGCTGGTTAGCTCACCCGATAGTTGGGAGCTTCTTTGGTGATCTGCACGTTATGGACGTGGGATTCGTTGAAGCCAGCGCCGGTAATTTGTACAAACTCCGGCTTGGTGCGCATTTCCTGAATATCGCGGCAGCCGGTGTAGCCCATGGAAGCGCGCAGGCCGCCCATCAGTTGGTGAACGATGGCGCTCATCATGCCTTTATAGGGTACGCGGCCTTCGATGCCTTCCGGCACCAGCTTCTCGGCGCCTTCGCTCTTATCCTGGAAGTAGCGGTCAGCGCTGCCCTGGTTCTGGGACATGGCACCCATGGAGCCCATGCCACGGTAGGCTTTATAGGTACGGCCCTGGTAAAGCTCGACTTCGCCGGGGGCTTCTTCGGTACCGGCCAGCAGGCCACCGACCATCACGGCGCTCGCGCCAGCGGCAATCGCTTTGGCCAAATCACCGGAGTAACGCACGCCGCCATCGGCAATCAGCGGAATGTCGTACTCTTTGAGCGCTTCGGCCACGTTGGAAACCGCGGTGATTTGCGGTACGCCAACACCGGCGACGATGCGCGTGGTGCAGATCGAGCCAGGGCCGATGCCAACTTTCACGGCATCGGCGCCCGCTTCGGCCAGTGCTATGGCAGCGGCGCCGGTGGCAATATTGCCACCAATCACCTGAATGGCCGGGAAGTTCTGTTTGATCCAACGTACGCGGTCAATCACGCCTTGGGAGTGGCCGTGGGCGGTATCGACAATGATCACGTCCACACCAGCTTCGGCGAGCGCGGCGACGCGGTCCGGCGTTTCCGGGCCGGTGCCGACTGCCGCGCCGACCAACAAACGGCCATCGCTGTCTTTGGCGGCCATCGGGTAGGTGCGGGCTTTTTCGATATCCTGGAAGGTGACCAGGCCACGCAGATGGAATTCGTCATCGACGATCAGCATTTTCTCGATGCGGTGTTCGCGCATTTTGGCTTTGCTGGTTTCGAGGTCGGTGCCTTCTTTAACGGTAACCAGCCGGTCACGCGGCGTCATGATCGCTTCGACGCTGTCGCCGTGGTTAGGCTGGAAGCGCATGTCGCGCTCGGTCACAATGCCCACCAGGGTTTCGCCTTCTACCACGGGGAAGCCGGAGAAGCCGTACTCCCGCGCCATGGAGAGCAAATCTTCCAGTTTGGCCTTGGGGCTAACGGTGACCGGGTCTTTCACGATCACGCTTTCGTGCTTTTTGACCTTGCGCACTTCAGCGGCTTGCTGGGTCATGGTCATGCTTTTATGGATGATGCCGATGCCCCCTTCCTGAGCCATCGCAATCGCTAGACGCGCTTCGGTAACGGTGTCCATCGCAGCAGAAAGTAGCGGAATGTTGAGCGATAGATTGCGGGTCAGGCGGGTTTTGAGGCTGACATCCTTGGGGAGGACATCGGAGAAGCCGGGAACGAGGAGAACGTCATCGAACGTTAGTGCTTCTTGGGCCATACGTAGCATAGCGGCAACACCCTGATTGAGAGGAAGTGGGGCGTGAAAGGTTAATCGCCTATTATAGCTTTTTGAGGGCCACCCCAGCAATGCAGTGACGCTGTTAGACTTATACCAAATGCTAATGACGAATGCTGGTAGGCTGTTTGTCGGTTATTTTTTTCATCCAAAGGGGGCCTTTTGTCTCAAAAAATTATTGTTTACACCGATTATGTTTGCCCCTTCTGCCTGCTGGCTGAAGAAGCCATTGTTCAAGCAACCGACGGTATGGATGTAGAAATTCGCTGGCGGCCTTTCGAGCTGCGCCCTGCCCCGGTGCCTACGCTGAAAGTGGAAGACCCTTACCTGCCCCAGGTGTGGCGCGATTCGGTTTACCCCATGGCGGAAAAACTCGGCGTGCCCATTACGCTGCCCAACATTTCCCCGCAGCCACGTACGGATAAAGCCTTTGAAGTATTTGCCATGGCCGAAGAGCAGGGATTGGGTCACCCCTATTCAATGGCGGCCTTAAAAGCGTTTTTCCAGCAGGAGCGCGATATTGGCGATCCGGAAGTGCTGGCGGATATTGGTGAGTCAGTGGGCTTGGAGCGCCAAGCGGTGTTGGATGCCCTGGCCGAAGGCCGTTACCGCGAGCAGCACCAGGCGGCACAACGTCACTCGGTGGAAGAGGCACGCATTCAGTCGGTGCCGACCTTGGTGATCGATGGCGAAGTGATTCAGGGCGTGCCTGATCCTGCCGCGTTAAAACGTTATTTATTAGAGCGGGCATAACCCTATGGCCTCCCCTACTCCCCAGGCACTCTCCGTCAGCCAACTCAACCAGCGCGCCAAGCAGACCCTTGAGCGCGATGTGGGCGAGGTGTGGGTGGAGGGCGAGCTCTCTAACGTTTCCCGCCCGGCCTCTGGGCATGTCTATTTCACGCTGAAGGATGACCGCGCGCAGATCCGCTGTGCGCTATTTCGTCAGCGGGCGCGATTTGTCTCGGCGCCGATGCGAGATGGCGATCAGGTCAAGCTTCGCGGGCGGGTGTCGCTGTTCGAGCCGCGAGGCGACTATCAGCTAATTGCCGATGCCGTTCAGGCCGCGGGCCTGGGAGAACTGCTGGCGGCGTTTGAGCGCTTGAAAGCGCAGCTGGAAGGCGAAGGCGTGTTTGCCAACGCCCGGCCACTGCCCTTCCCGCCCCGCAAGCTGCTGATCTTGAGCTCCGCCACCGGGGCGGCCATTCGCGATGTGTTGGCGGTGCTGGAAGCGCGCTGGCCGCTGGCGGATGTAACGCTGATTCCGGTGCCGGTACAGGGCGCTGAAGCCGCTCCGGCGATGATATCGGCGCTGGCGTTGCTCAACCGTCAGGCGCGATTGGACCCCGAGCGGGATGTGATTTTGATCACCCGTGGCGGCGGTAGCCTGGAAGATTTATGGGCGTTTAATAACGAGCACCTAGCGCGGGCGATTTTTCACTCCCGGCTGCCGGTGATGTCAGCGGTAGGTCACGAGGTGGATGTCACCCTGGCGGATTTCGCCGCGGATATGCGCGCGCCTACGCCGTCTGCCGCTGCCGAACGATTAGTGCCGGATCAGAACACCCTCAAGCGCCAACTGGAGCATCAGCACAGCCGTTTGCAGCGGGCCATGCAGGCACGGTTAGAGCGCGACAGCCAGCGGCTGGATACCCTGCGCGCCAAGCTGCGCCACCCCGGCGAGCAGCTCAACCGCCAGCGCCAGCACTTAACCGCCCTTGATCAGCGCTTGAATCGCGCCATTCAGCAAACGCTCAGCCTGCAAAAAGCCCAGCTAACACAGCTGAGCAGGCGCTTAGCCAGCCAGGATATGACGCGGCTGCATCGGGCAGAAAGCGAGCGGGTGAGCCAGCTTCAGCGTCGCTTGGGTGCGACCATGCAGCGCCAGCTCGAAAACCGTCAGGCGCGATTAACCAGTGCTGCACGGGAACTCAATGCGGTCAGCCCGCTGGCGGTATTGGGGCGTGGCTACGCGATTGCCCAGGATGAACAGGGCCAGGTCATTCGACGCGCGGAAGATACCCAGCCTGGGCAGAAGCTGAAACTGAAGCTAGGTGAAGGCAGGCTAAGCGTGGAAGTTAAGCGACGTCTAAAGACCGGGGGTTAAAGACCGGGTTTTAAAGACCTAAGCCAAATGGCCGATACCTTATAACAATGAGAAGAGGCCATCGCCATGAAGATAGGATTTTCGTTATTTACACTGATTAACCAGCGCCAGGATAAGCCACAGTTTTTAACGCCTACTCGTGTCGCTCCCCAAAAGAGCGAGCCCGCTGAAGACGACCCGTTCACTAAACGTCTTAAAAAGCAGCAGGAAGCGTTGGAGAGCTTGGCGTCTTTACCTACGCCAAAGGAAGCCTCCCAGCAGCAGGCTACCGATAAAGTGGGCTTCCTGCGGCAGCGGATTGAAATGCTGAAAGCCATGATGGCCTTCGCCTCTCCTGAACAGCTTAAAAACATGGCCAAGGAGCTCAAGAGCATCGCTCGTGAACTTGCCGGTGCGGCTAAACTATTGAGCAATCAAGGTGGCGGCGGTGCTGGCATGACCGCTATCCCTTCAATGGTTCCAGCAGCAGCAGCGCCAACAACAGTCGCTCAAGCCAGCGGGGCCGATTCAGCTGCGGCCCAAACGGGTGGCGATGAGAGCGCTGAGGCAACGGTGTCGAGTGACGCGCAGCAAGCCGAGGCCAATGCGCAAACAGCAGAGGAAGAGGCGGAACAAGAGGCCGAAAAAGCAGCGGGCGAGCCTGAAGGCGATGAATCCAGCGAGCTCGGCTTATTACCTAGCCTACCCAGCCCCATTCAGAATGAAGACAACCGCTCGAAATCCAATGGCGCCAGCGCTAGTGAACATGCACTACGCGGCGTACTGACTGACGCCCAGAAAGCGCTTCGCGAAGCGGTTAACGAACTCAAGATTCGGCTGAGTGAAGAAGACAAGGAAGCTCGTCGTGAGCTAAAGAAAGCGGAAGAAGCCATGGAAAAGACGGATCAAGCGGTTGCAGCCTCCTCTTCTGACGCCCTCTACTCCTCATTGGGGCAGTTGCTGCCTACCTCGTTAGGTGACGTTTCCGTATCAACGTCGTCTATCAACATCGAGGTTTAGCGTTAAATGAAAAAGGCGCTACTCATCAGTAGCGCCTTAGCGGTATCAGCGCTGTTATCAGCAGCGCTCAAAGCATATTCAGTGACCTTTTTTCTGGTCATCCTTTGATTTCTGGCTGTCGGAATCGGGATTAACGTGATGGGTATCCGGCATTGGATTGGCATCATCGTGGTGATCGTCGCGATCTTTAGGCGCTTTTTTGTCGTGCTCGGAGGCTTGAGTCATCGCTTTTTCCTTATGGTGAGGGTCTGGGTTTCCTTATTGCCCTGGCTATCTCAGCCAACCGGGCTCCTTGAATAGCGTGATAAACGCAAGAATGAAGGCTATCAATCTCACCTCCTATCCAAGCTGCTTTTACTGTAGCTGTTACTGACTAACTTGCAATGCAGCAGCGCGGCGTCCAACCAATCACCATTTTAAATATAACCATTTAAAAACAGACAGTTGGATAATTAATAGCGTATTAAACGGACCGTATTGGGAATCCCAATAATGCTTATGGTTTGCCGCTATCGATTAGCGCTGTTAGCGGCTTTTGTGCTGGCTTTTTATGCCGACTGTTCTAGCCAAACCGGTCTTGCTAAACCGTTCTTGCTAAAGAGCAGTGGCCGCATTAAGCGGCCACTGGTTTCACTCATTTTTTATCAGCCACATCAGCAATGTTAGGGCGTTTGGTTAGTCCCCGACCCTTGGGTGTTGCCGGAAGGTGTGCTCGACCCCGCCAAGCCCTGGCTATGTTTCTGATGGTCATGCTTTTGGTCATGGCTCTCAGGTGCAGAGCGCTCCGTTGTGGGCGTTGGGGTGGGTGAGCCTGCAACTCCCGCTTCCTGATGCTGTGGGGCGTTTACGTTCGCATCATTAGCGCGATGGGAATCGCCCTTAGCAGATTCGGCTTTTTCATGGATCGTATGCTGAGCCTTATCCGCTTGCGCTTGCCCGGTTTCGGCTGCCTTATGCATAACGCGGTCGCGATACTCACCCATGTACTCATCCTCTTTCTTGGTGGCGGGGAAAATACCGCCTAAGGCAGCACCCAGCGCAAACCCAAGTGCGCCGACCACTAGCGGATGATCCTGGATAAAATCGGAGGCTTGGCTCCCGGACTGGTGAGCACGATGCTCCATATCGTGCATGCGATCGTGAGCACTGTGCTGAAGATGGGATGAAGAATTGCGCATATTATCCCCCATTTGGTGAGCCTTACTGCCCCATTGCTGTGCGGTGTGCTTGGCTTTTTCGCCTAAGTGTTGGGCTTTGCCTTTGGCACCGTCTTTCATGCTGCTGGCACCTTCTTTCGCCCGGCTCATACGGCCTTGACCATCGCTATGGCTTTCTGAACTACCGCTGTAGGTGGGCGTTCCAGCGTTGGGATGCGTGCCTTCATGCACGGGTATACCTGGCGCGCCATGGGAGCCGCTAGTGCCCGATGAAGACTGCCCGCCGGTGTAAAAGCGCTGGTCGATATCAGATGCGTACTGCTGCTTGTGGTGTGGCTCATTTGGGTGACGCTGTGCCAGCATTAACCAGCCAAGACCGGCAGTGGTGACCAGAAACGGCAGCGGGTTCTGCTTAATGGTGGTGCCTAAATTAGACACGAATTCGTTAGCGCCTCCATGGCGAATATACTCATAGGAGGTATTCAACAGCTGCTGAGGAGAGAAGCGCTCTTCGATTTCATGCAGGGTAGAATCAAGGCGCTCGCGCGATTGATTGATATCCTTTTCAATCTCTTCGGGACTGCGCTGATGGTCATGATCCGTCATTTCAACTCCTCCTTGACGTTGTGCTGATGCTGTTTCGCCGTTGTTTTGTCGCTTTGCAAACTATGCATCGTACGGCTGGGCATCAAATTACGCGCCTGCAGTTTCTTCTGGCCCGCTTTAAGCATCATCACACCGATAACCGACACAACGACGCCGACAATCAACGCAGAGAGCCACGGTGTGGTCTCGGGCGGAAGCACCTCATTAAGCAGAAAGACTAACGCTGCCAACAGGGTTAAAAAGCCGCCCATCAGTACCGCACCGGCCATCGCAATCGAAGCGATGGCGCCCATCGCTTGATGGGTTTTCTCGGTCATCTCGGTCTTGGCGAGCGCGGCTTCGTTGCGCACCAGCGAGCTAATTTCCTGCATCACCGTCGACAGTAGCGTACCGACCGATGAACTTTGCGACGTGGGTTTGTTATCCGAATCCATTCTATGCCTCCCTGGCCCTTACGTTAGGGCATTCCATTTTCTCGACCCGATGAACCTACTGCTGCATTACCGGCAACGGAGCTGCCTGAAAGACTTGATGATTGGCTAACTGGTGACGCCTGCCCGGCAGGTACGTTTTCCTGCATCGGAAGACCCGTTGCGCGCTCGTCGGTGGTATTTGAATAACGTGAGTGCGAATCGTCACTATGCGAGTGCTGGCCAGAACTACGCAGAAAGCGGGAAGCCAAGAAACCCGCGGCAATAACACCACCAATAAACAGCGCGGGTTCGCGGCGGCTAAAACTCTTCGCTTCATTGCATACGGTGTTTAAATCTTTATCCCGCAAACCATGCGAAAAGCGCTCAGTGGTATCAGCAAACTTTCGTGCTTGTTTAGAAAAATAAGGCTGCTGCTGATTATCAAACTCGTCGGCCATCTTTTGCAGAACGCCGGTTAGCTTGTGGGACTGATCTGCAGCAGTATCGCGCTGTTGATTGAAATAGCTTTCAGCCTGATGATGGGCCGCATCACTCACCTCATGTGCGGTATCGCGTCCTTGCTGTTTGAGCGACTCCGTTGAGTGGCTTGTCTGGTTGGGTGCGCCTGGATTGGGCTGCTTTCCTTGATCGGTCATCTGTCACTTCCTCCTTGTCGTCTCACTTGTCAGCATCCGTGGTGAAACACAATCAGCGTCACTGCGAATCTATCGGGTGCACCTCATTAACGCTACGATGTTAATACCTAATACGTTAATAAAATTATGCACTTAGAGAAAATAAGCACTTATCCTAGTGAACTTATCCTCATCCTCCTTAATAGATTGATTACCTTCAAAACATAGTGCTTGATATAGCGCTTATAAAAGTTAGTCTTTTAAAGCCTAGCTCTTTTAAAACCGAGCACTTTTAAAACATAGCGCTCTTTCTATTATTGTCAATTTATGCGCGCCGCCATTTAAAAACCCATTTATTTACTTAACATAGGTTATTTATTTATCAGAATGGGGTTTTACCTTAACGCCTGTTATCGAATATCAGCTAAATCCCTGAAATCTATAAAAGTCCATTAATTAACGGCGGCTTGCTTGTTTCTACGCCTTTGGTCTACGTTGAAGGTTGGCGAATATTCGAGGAGTGAATATTTGCTGTTTGCCTTAGGTGTTAACCATCAATGTTAACCATCAGTCATAGGTAGTAACCATCAGTTTGAACGACACACATCCGTGCCAACAATGGAGTGACCGCACATGAGTGATCAAAAGCAACCTCCCCAGCATCAAGATAAGCAGCCGGGTGATGAGTACGCGATGCACCCGGAGCCTGAGTACATTCGCGAAAGCTACCGCGGCACTGACAAGCTGTTGGAAAAAGTCGCGATTATTACCGGCGGCGACAGCGGCATTGGTCGTGCCGTGGCCGTGCACTATGCCCGCGAGGGCGCGGACTGCACGATTGCCTATTTAGACGAAGATAAAGATGCCGAAGAGACCAAACGGTTAGTCGAAGCGGAAGGCCGCCGTTGCTTGGTGTTAAAAGGCGATGTGGCTGAACCAGACTTTTGCCGCGATATTGTTAAGCGCACGCTCGATCACTTCGGCAAGATTAATATTGTGATCAATAATGCCGCTGAACAGTATGATTGGGACGATATTACCGAGATCCCCGATGAACAGCTGCTGCGTACGTTTCAGACCAACATTTTCAGCCATTTCTATCTCACCAAATCTGCCCTGCCGCATCTCGACAAGGGCGATACGATCATCTGCACGTCCTCTATCAACGCCTTTAAGGGCAACGCGACGCTGATCGATTACACCGCCACCAAAGGCGCTATTCAGGGGTTAGTGCGCTCGCTGGCGATGTCGCTGATGGATCGCGGCATTCGCGTAAACGCCGTGGCGCCAGGGCCTGTGTGGACCCCGCTGATTCCGGCCAGCTTTGAGGATGAAAAAGTAGCCTCATTCGGCGGTCAGGTACCGATGAATCGCGCAGGCCAGCCCAGCGAAATGGGGCCTGCGTATGTTTATCTGGCCAGCGAAGAGTCTTCCTACATGAGCGGCCAGACCATGCACCTCAATGGTGGCGTGATTTTAAACACCTAAGCGTTTGTTATTCAGATATAGCGCACACATTAACGGGGCGGCCTCGAGCCGCCCCGTTAATGCGTTTCGTATAAAATCACTGACCACCGAAATATTCCCGTTCGGTAATATTTCCTTCCAGAAAGCCTCTCTAATCACTGAAAGTTACCGATCGGGAATAATCATAGCGTTTTGATCACTAATATGGTCTATCATTACCGTACGGTAATTTTATCGGACAGTCGCTATGACCTCCCAGATAGAGAGTGCAAAACGTATTCGCAGCAGTGAAGAGCTGGGCAAGCTAGTTCAACAAACCCGGCGTGATCAATCATTGCTGCAAAGTGATATTGCCGGGCTTGCGGGTACAGGCAACCGCTTTATCGTCGATCTTGAACGCGGCAAGCCAACCCTGCAGCTACAAAAAGTACTCGATGTTTTGGATCTAATGGGATTGGAAGTGATTATACAGCGCAAAGGGAATCACCATGGCCGCCCATAGCGAAGCGCTTGACCTGTTCTGGGGGGAACTGCATGTCGGGCGTTTGCATAACACTCAGCCGTTGCGGTTTGACTATACTCAGGAGTGGCTAGCCAATAACCAAGCGAATAGCCTTTCGCCCCAGCTACCGCTGACTCAACAACGACATAGCGGCGATAGTGTGCTGGCCTACTTCGAAAACCTACTGCCTGAGGGCGAACTACGTCGCTATATTGAGCTACGCCACCACACCACCACTGTTTTTGGTCTTTTAAAGTCGATTGGCGGTGATACGGCGAGTGGCTACACCCTACTCCCGCAAGGTGAAACGCCTCGACCAGCCAGCTATCGCAAGACGGACTGGGAAGCTATAAACGACTTTCTGCATAATGAAACCCAGGGTGAATTAACCGGGCAACTTGCTCCCCAAGCGCGAATTTCATTAGCGGGCGCTCAAACTAAACTGCTGCTAATGGTACTCGCTGATGGCAGCCCGGCGCTGCCTGAAGGGGCCGCGCCTTCAAGCCATATTTTGAAACCGGATATCCGTGGTTTGAAAGGCGTGTGGTGTTCTGCGCTTAATGAAACGCTCTGTATGCAACTAGCCGCCGCGTTAGCGCTAGGGGTAGCTGAAGCTACCTTCCAGCCTCAAACACGCGCCTGTTTAGTTAAGCGCTATGACCGGTTTTATGATGAGCACGGCAACTTACAGCGTTATCACCAGCTAGATATTTGCCAATTAGCAGGGACACCTTCCACCCTCAAATACGAAAGCGACGGAGGGCCTGGCCTCATTGAGTGTCGGCAGTTACTTCAGGCGGCGGGTGTTCCCGCAAAAGACCTGCTGCGTTTTTCGCAGTGGTTTTTTTTCAACCTGTTTATTGGTAACAATGACAGCCACGCCAAAAACCTCTCTATATTGCAAACGCCTCAGGGCGTTCAACTAGCCCCGTTTTACGATCTCATGTGCACGACGCTCTATAGCGGTCTCTCGAACCGCTTTGCATTTCGAGTGTCTGGCATTGATCAGCCCGGCAGTATCGAACGCTCACACCTTGCTTCTCTCGCCCAGGCGTTGGGATTTAAACCTGCATACTTCATGAGCTTAGGCGCACGTCTCGCCGATGAAATACTCAGCGTTTTACCCACTGTGATAGAGGCATTGCAGGAGGTCGCAACGCCAGGTACAGAGCATGTATTGTTAGAGCGCCTGTCTCGGCGCATTAAACAAAACTGCCAAAAAATGACAAAACGCTGGTCGGTTTAAGTCAGCTTCTCACCGCCGCCTGGGGATAGCCGTCGCATAGGTATTGAGATGCAAGAGGTGTTCATCCGCTTGCTGCAACGCCTCTAGCGTTTTGGGCCGATCGAACTCCGCCAATAAGCTGCAAAGCACTTCGGAGACGGCTAATGCCGGGGTTAGCGTATGGAAAAAGCTATCGCTTTCTGTGGGGCAAAAAACGGCCTGCTCTGACAGCGCTACCAGCGGCGAGACTTCACTATCAGTAATGGAAACAATGCCTACCCCCTGCGCTTTTGCCAACTGGGCCAGTTCCAGCGCCCCGGTTGCATAAGGTTTGATGGAAATAACGAGCAAGACATCCTCAGAGGTAGCGCGGATTAACGCGTCTCCGCCGGTTCCTCCAGGCCCATCCAGGTGCACCGAACGCTCGCCTAGCAGGGTCATCACGTAATGGAAGTGCCAGGCAACGGCATGGCTGGAACGTAAACCCAGCACGTACACCTTTCTCGCTGACTTTAGCCTATCGGCCGCTGCTTCCAGCCGCCGTAGCGAATCGGGCTCACACAGCTTTTCAAGCTGGACACTTAGCCCCTGAAGCATATGCGAGGCGATATCGCTTACTCCCCTTTCACTGCCTTCATCCACCCGCTTTTGAACCTTGGCCGCAAAGCCATCGCCCCCCTCGCGTAACGCCGCGGCATACTGCGCCCGCAGTTCGTCGTAGCCTGGCAACCCCAAGAATTTGGCCAGCCGTGTCATGGTGGCGGGTTGTACAGCGGCATGGCGCGCCACTTCGCGCATGGACACCAGCGCCACGTCCTGCGGATGCTCAAGAACGTAGCGCGCGGCCTGCTGCAGCTGTGCAGACATGGCATCGTACTGGGCAATCATCTGCTCTCTCAGCGAATAGCTCGGCTGCATAGTCGTTGGCTCTGTGAAGAAATAAGGGTTGGCTCTGCGAACAAATGATCTATATGTTTCATATGTTATTTTAATGATTTATTTGTTGCAAATATCTTTGTGAGTATGTCAATCTCATTGTCATGTGAGCTGCTCACCGTTTTGATCATGAGGAAAAGAGACTATGACGCGTATTCTTCACCGCAGTATCGGCGCGCAGTTGCCTCATGCTGCATCAGCACAGGGAGTCTATATCACGGATACTACGGGGCGCCGCTATCTGGATGGCTCAGGAGGCGCTGCGGTCACCAGCGTCGGTCATGCCCACCCGGAAGTGCTGGCTGCCATGCGCTCACAGATCGATAGCCTCTGTTACGCCCACACTTCATTCTTCACTACCGATGCCGCCGAAGCGCTAGCCGAAAAGTTGGTGGATTTGGCTCCAGACGGGTTGGATTACGTCTACCTGGTGTCGGGTGGGTCAGAAGCCGTTGAAGCGGCGCTGAAAATGGCCCGGCAGTACTTTGTCGAGATCAATCAGCCTCAGCGGCGGCATATCATCGCCAGACGCCAGAGCTACCACGGCAATACCATCGGCGCATTGGCCACTGGTGGCAACGCCATGCGGCGCCAGCAGTTTCAGCCTATCCTGCCAGAAACCCACCATGTATCGCCTTGTTATGCGTATCGCGATAAGGGCAGCGATGAATCGCCCGAGGCCTACGCGGCGCGGCTTGCCGAAGAGCTTGAGGCGAAAATTCTCGAACTTGGCCCTGAAGAGGTCATGGCCTTCGTTGCCGAACCCGTGGTCGGTGCCACCTTAGGGGCGGTCGCCTCCGAGGCGGATTACTTCAAGCGCGTGCGTGCCATTTGCGATAAATACGGCGTACTGCTGATTCTCGACGAAGTGATGTGCGGCATGGGAAGAACCGGCACCGTCTTCGCCTGTGAGCAAGATGGAGTCGTCCCGGATATCATCACGATCGCCAAGGGTTTGGGTGGCGGCTACCAGCCGATCGGCGCGGTGATGCTATCGGCCAACCTCTACGCCAGTTTCGCCAATGGGTCTGGGCTTTTTCAGCATGGCCATACCTATCTTGGCCACCCTGTGGCTGCCGCAGCCGCTAACAAGGTGGTGGAGATCATTGCCCGGCCGGAGACACTGGCGAATGTTAATAAAATGGGCATGAGATTGCAGAGCGGCCTTGAAGCGGCGCTCGATGCATCGCCCCATGTGGGTGATATTCGCGGCAGGGGCTTGTTTCGCGGTATCGAGGTTGTCGCGGATAGGGAAAGCAAAACGCCTTTTGACCCGGCTCGCAAGCTTCACGCTAAGATCAAGCGGCAGGCGATGGCGCGTGGCCTGATCAGCTACCCGATGGGCGGCACCATTGATGGCATTCACGGCGACCATATCCTGCTGGCACCGCCTTATATCATTGCGCCTGACGAAGTAGATCTGATCATTGAGCGTATCGTCGGGGCCATCGACGCCGCCATTGCAGAGTAATAACACGACAACTATCTGAATAACGATCTAACTGGAGTTCACCCATGCCACTGTCCCCCTGCCCGCCCATTTCTGACGCCAACTGGCCTGAGGAGATCGCTGACTTACGCGAGGGCTTTGCTGGCGCGCTCAATGTGTATCGCACCATGGCCCATCACCCGGCTTTGCTTAGCGCCTGGGCGCCCTTGCGCCAACACGTCGTTAAGGAGAATGCGTTAGGCCCAGCGCTGACCGAAGTGGTGATATTACGCGCGGCTCTGCGTATGGGCTCCGCCTACGAGTGGGCCCATCATGTGAGCCGGGCGCTCGCCCTGGGGTTCTCCGAACACCGCATTACGGCTATTCGCGGTACACCCGAAGGCATCGACGGCCTTATCGTCAACGCTGTGGATGCGTTATTCGATGAGCGCATGCTGGCCAAGGCGCAGGAAGCAGAACTTGCCGAGGCGATCGGGCGTAAGGCAGTAATCGATCTGATCGCCATGGTGGGTTTCTATTCGGTGCTGGGCTACCTGCTCAACACCTACGACACACCGATCGATGAAGCTGTTCAACAAGAAGCGCGACAACAGCCGGCGATGTTTTCGCTGATGCCGCGTGAAGCTAGTTGATCCAACCCGTTAATCCAGCGCTGTGAATAAGCGCATTACGCTAACTGCTTGACTAACACCTTCGATTTACGCGCGTGATTGTAGGTTTCGCGCTTTAGTGGCGGGAGATCTTCCAGGCTGGCGGCGCGGAAGCCGCGCTCTACAAACCAGTGGGCGGTGTGGGTGGTCAGCACGAACATTTCGTTTAAGCCGCGCTGGCGGGCACGGCGCTCCATGGCTTCCACCAAGCGCTCGCCGCGCTCGCCGCCACGGTAGCTGTCGTGCACGGCTACGCAGGCGAGTTCGGCAATACTGGTATCGGGGAAGACATGCAGCGCGGCGCAGCCGATCACCATGCCGTCGCGCTCGATCACCATGTAATCATCGATTTCGTGCTCCAGGCGCTCCCGGGAGCGGGCGACCAGCATGCCCCGCCGCTCTAGCGGTTCCAGCAGTTCCAGCAGGCCCGCCACATCGTTCAGCGTTGCGGGGCGCAGCTGTTCGTAGCGGTGCTGGGTAATCATGGTACCCACGCCATCACGGGTGAACAGCTCACCCAGCAGGGCGTCATGGTTGTGCCAGGAGAGCAGGTGCGTACGCGCCACGCCTTCCCGTGCGGCGGTGCAGGCGGCCTGTAAATGGCGGGCTAACTCACTGCCAGGAACGGCATTGGTTAAACGCGGCTCGGCTTCTGCTGGCGAGAGTTGGCGCAGTAGCGCGCCGTGCTCATCTTCCAGCCCTTCCGACTCACCGAGCAGAATCAGCTTGTCGGCTTTCAGCGCGACGGCGGCGTGCTGGGCGACTTCGGAGGCGTCTAAATCGAACACTTCGCCGGTACTGGAGAAGCCCAGCGGCGGCAGCAGCACCAATGAACCTTTTTCCAGCAGACCTTCAATGGCGTTGGCACGCACCCGACGCACTTCACCGCTGTGGTCGAAATCGACGCCTTCACGCACGCCTAGTGGCTTGGCGGTCACCAGGTTGCCAGAGATCACGCTGAGCTCTACACCGTGCAGCGGTGTGCTGGGCAGGCCCAGCGACAGCCGCGCTTCCAGCCACAGCCGCTGGCGGGCGGCGACCTGCTCTACATGGGCCATCACGGCGCGATCCGCTACCCAGCGGCCGTCGATACGCGTGGGCTCAACGCCCGCGGCGGTGAGCGATTCATGCACCTGGGGACGAATACCAAACACCACGACCAAGCGCACGCCCAGGGTGTGCAACAGGGCTAAATCCTGAATCAGTTGCTCCCCGCGGCCAGACGCCATCGCTTCGCCTTCAATTAAGATGACAAAGGTTCGCCCCCGGTGAGCATTAATGTAGGGGGAGGCGTTACGAAACCAATCAACAAAGGGGAAGCGCGTATCCAAGGGCCGCTCTCCGGCAGCAGGTGAAAGAAACATCAGACGTTTACCACATCCAACTGGGTTACTTTAACAGAGCACAAAAAACAGCGGCACCTTCTAATGCAAATCTGCTGAATCTAATGCAGATAAACATGAAGATGCCGCTGTGATGTTCCCGCTCAGGTACTTCTTAACGTTTTTCGAGCCGTGGCGTACTGCGTTTTATAGGCACTGCTTATTAGCTATTAGCCAACCAGTGGTTAGCCGAACATGCCTTTGAACATAAAGAAGAACAAAATCGCAAGGCCAGCACCGGCGGGTAGCGTGATCAGCCACGACATGGCAATCGTGCCGATAACCCGCAGGTTCAACGCCGCCATACCGCGTGCAAGCCCCACCCCAAGAAT
Organism: Halomonas sp. HAL1; assembly: GCF_030544485.1. NCBI lineage: Bacteria > Pseudomonadati > Pseudomonadota > Gammaproteobacteria > Oceanospirillales > Halomonadaceae > Halomonas > Halomonas sp. HAL1. The sequence goes on along the minus strand of NZ_CP130610.1, from coordinate 777,043 downwards.
CGCCCCTACCAGCGTGTGGGTAGTGGAAATTGGCAGGCCCGTGCCAGAAGCCAGTACGACCGTGGTGGCCGCCGCCAGCGTGGCAGCAAAGCCACGGCTGGGGGTAAGCTCGGTAATACCGGTACCCACGGTCGCGATGACTTTATGGCCATAGGTGACCAGACCCACGACAATACCGCCGCCGCCAAGTACCAGCACCCACCAAGGCACCAGCGCAGAACCACCAATTTCGCCGCCGGTTTGTACTACGCTGATCACCGCTGCCAGCGGGCCAACCGCATTCGCCACATCGTTTGAACCATGTGCAAAGGCCATGGCACAGGCGGTGAAGATCATCAACACGCCGAACACGCGCTCTACGTTGGCATAGCCGAAGTGATCATTTGCGTTGTGCTCGAACTTGATACGCCGCTGCATAATCAAGCCGATGCCCATAATCACCAACCCCAGCAAAATTGACAGCAGCAGGCTCTGATTAAAGGTTAAGTCCAGCCCCACATGGGACAACCCTTTCGTCAGCGTGACCATCGAAACGATAAAGCCCACCAGAAACACATAGCCCGGCACGTAGCGTTTAGCAGCCGTGAACGGGTTGGCATCTTCAAAAATCAGGTGGTGAACCGATTTAAACAGCAAAAAGCCAATGGTGCCCGCCAGTAAGGGAGAAACCACCCAGCTCGCAGCAATCGTGCCTACGGCGCCCCAGTCCACTGTGGAGGGGCCTAACCCTGCAACAGCAAAGCCCACAATCGCGCCGACAATCGAGTGCGTCGTGGAAACCGGCCAACCTTTCATAGACGCTGCAAGCAACCACGTACCCGCCGCCAGCAGTGCTGCCAGCATGCCGTATACCAACAGCTGAGGATCGTCTTGCAGTAGTTCGGGGTCGATAATACCTTTACGAATCGTATTGGTAACCTCGCCACCGGCTAGCCAGGCGCCGAGAAATTCAAAAACAACAGCGATCAAGATCGCTTGTTTGATGGTGATCGCTTTCGACCCCACCGAGGTTCCCATCGCATTGGCGACATCATTCGCACCAACGCCCCAGGCCATAAAGAAGCCAAACAAACAGGCCAGGATAATGAAGATTTCACCGTACTGGGCAATAATCAGCATGAAGATCCCCTTAGCGGGCGGTCAGTATCTGCAGACGGCTACCCACACGCTCAGCGCGATCGGATAGTTCGCCAACCCATTCAATGATTTTGTAGAGAAAGATCACGTCCACTGGCGGTAGCTGGCTCTCAAGCGAGAACAGTTGGCGACGGATCGTCACTTGTTGGTCATCGGCTTGGTGCTCAAGGGTGTGCAGTTCACGGATCATGTTCTGCATGACGTCGGAGACGTTTTTTCCAAAGCCGGACTCAAGCAGATCCTTGAGTTCTTCCAGTGCCTGGCGGGCTTGGGCAACACAAGCAACACTGGTACGGATGTAATCGCGCATTGCATCGGCCAATTCATCCGGCACGCGCATTTTACGCCCCAACATAATGCCGGTAATGTCACGCACCTTGTTGGCGATCTTGTCCTGCACGCTGATCAGGTCGAGCAGATCGGAGCGCGACACCGGAAGAAACATGGTGTTGGGCAGGTTCAACCGCAGCTCTGTTTTCAGCGTATCGGCGTCATGCTCTAAGCGGGTGACGTTTTCGCGCAGCTCAGCCGCTTTGTCCCAGTCATCAGCCAGCGTTGCTTCAAAAAACGGCAACAGCAGATCGGCACATTCATTTGCCTTGACGATATGGGCCAATAACGGCTGGAATGGCGAGCGGCCAAACATCGAAGAAAAAGGATTGGAGGTAACCATAATGCCTTTTAGCCTGTTTTCGGGAAGCCTGGAAATGGCGGCGCCAGTATAAAGAGTGCGCCCGCCGCCGTCATGAAAAGTTCATAAATGTAATCAAATATTCATTTAAATGTCACGATAACGAGGTGGCGAGCGTCATGAAAAACCCAATCCCCATGGAAGTAGAACTGAAACTTGCCCTTGCACCAGAGGGACCTGCCGCGCTGTGTAACCACCCGTTTCTAGTATCGAAACCCTCACACCAGCACACGTTAACCAATACCTATTTTGACACCCCGGAAGGCGATTTAGCGAAGGCGCATATTGCGCTACGCCTGCGCAAAATAGATGGCAAAGTGCTACAAACGGTGAAAACCGCAGGCCAGGGCGGCGGCGGATTATCTCAACGACAGGAGTGGGAGTGGCAAGTTCCTGACCACGAACTGGATCTGGTAGCTCTTGCCGAACTGCTCCCCTTTCAAGGCCAGCTTAGCAGCGTGCTACATGCCCTTGCCCCCCAACTCAGCACCGATTTCACGCGGCGCAGCTGGCAGCTAACCGATGGCTTAGTAAACCCAGGCGCAATAGGCCAGCGCAGTCATATCGAGCTGGTGCTGGATGAGGGCGAAATTATCAGCGGTGGCTACCGCACGCCCATCCGCGAGGTAGAACTTGAATTAAAGGACGGCGACCCGGAAGCGCTGTGGGCATTGGCACTGACACTTTCAGAACAGGTACCGCTGCGCCCTTCAGATAGCAGCAAAGCATCTCGGGGCAATGCACTTAGCAACCAGCACTGGCCACTTCCCAAGGCGCACTCACCGGCTGAGTGGCTACACCGCGCAACGCTGGCGCTGGATGCCTACCACGACAGCCAGCAGGCAAGCTTTCTAAGCGATGCCCAACAGGCGTTAGTCACTCTCGCTGACCACCCCGCGCTGGATGACAACGCCCGCGTGTACGCTCAGGCGTTACCCGGCAGCTTAGATGCCAATGGTCAGCCCAGCACGGCTTACGGTAACGCTGCGTTGGCACTGGCCCATCGCTTGGCGTACCAAACCGAGCTACGCTAACGGCTTAATGCTATTTCAGGACTGTTTTTAAGGACCGAATTGAGGCCCACTTCAGGATGATGCGATGAATTTAAACTTAACCCCCGGTGCGGAAGGCCTACGCGCTCAACTTTTTCATATTATTTTCGAATCCGACACACCGGGCGCTAAAGCCTTTGATATTGCCTTGATCGGGGCTATTTTGTTGAGTGTCGCGGTCATCCTGTTGGGTAGTATCGAGATTTACGCCGAACGCTACGGGCCCATTTTCTTCTACATTGAGTGGGCATTAACGATACTGTTCAGCTTAGAGTTGTTAGTTCGCATTTACTGCCTTGAGCGCCCCTTGCTCTATCTAAAAAGCTTTTATGGAATCGTCGACTTAATCGCTATTTTACCCACTTGGCTAGTGCTACTGGTCCCTGGCGCTCATGGGCTGGTGATTGTTCGTTTGCTGCGAGTGCTGCGTATTTTCCGCATTTTGCGCCTGATGGAGTTTGTCGGTGAAGCCAGCCTGCTACTCGACGCGTTAAAACGCAGCCTGCGTCAAATACTGCTATTTTTTTCTGCCATTTTCATGGTGGTCACGCTGTTCGCGGCGTTGATGTACACCATTGAGTCACCGGAAGCGGGCTTCACCAGTATTCCAATGTCGATGTACTGGGCCATCGTTAGCATGACCACCGTGGGCTACGGCGACATCGTCCCCGCCACCGCGTTGGGTAAAGCGATTACCATGATCTTGATGCTGCTGGGCTACTCGATTATTGCTGTGCCCACCGGGGTATTCTCCGCTCAGGTGATCCGCTCAATACGTGAGGATCGTTACTCCGAGGAAGCCTGCCCCGGCTGCGGGCACGACCGCCATGAGAAGCGTGCCCGCTACTGCCTGCGCTGCGGTACTTGGCTTGATGAAAATAGCGAAGACCCGCGCAAAGCCAAAGAAGAACCTTCGTCTGACTAGACTCAATCTAAACGAAAGGCGTGATATCACCGCGCCCTTCGCGAATGATGGTAGGCGGCAGTTCGCGCAGGTCGATAACGCTGGTGGGGTCTAGATGACAGGCGCCACCGTCGATAATGGCATCCAGATGCGCGCCAAAACGCTCGCGGATCTCTTCCGGGTCGTTCATGGGAAAATCATCGCCCACCGGAATGAGCGTCACGCTCATCAACGGCTCCCCCAAGGCTGCCAGCAACGCATGCGTAATGCGGTGATCAGGCACGCGTACACCAATGGAGCGGCGTTTGGGGTGCAACAATAGCCGCGGCACTTCTGAAGTAGCATCCAGGATATAGGTGTACGGCCCCGGCGTATGCGCTTTCAACAACCGGAAAACGTCGTTATCTACCTTAGCGTAGGTGCCGATCTCAGATAAATCGGAACACACCAGGGTGAAGTTGTGTTTATCGTCCAGTGAACGCAGCCATTTAATCTTTTCAATGGCTTTCTTCTCACCCAGATGGCAGCCCAAGGCATAACCTGAATCGGTGGGGTACGCCACTACGCCGCCTTTACGAATGATCGCAATCGCCTGATCAATCAGCCGCTTTTGCGGGTTTTCGGGGTGAATCTGGAAATATTGGCTCATAAAACTACTCCTTTCATAGCTCACTGTCTTAGCGGTTCCTACAGCATAGCTGACCTTAGCTGGTGATAACTTAAGCTGACGAGAACTTAAGCTAACGATAACTTAGCCAATCGCTAACAGACCGGGGGCGGCATCGCGTAGATGCACCAAGCGCGGATGCTGCCATATCGGGGGCGCTGCCGTGCGCGGTACCAAGCTCATACTGCCGGGTGCTGCATGGCTGCCGGGGAAGTGAAAGTCGCTGCCCAAGGAAGCGTATAACTCACGCTCGACCAGTTGGCGCGCCAAGTCACGGGTGCTATCCGGGTTCTGCTGGCCGCTAACCAGCTCAACCGCTTGGCCGCCCGCCGCCTGGAAGGTATCCATCAACAGGCCACGCTTGCGTCGAGTGAGGCCATGGCGCAATGGATGGGCGATCACGGCAACGCCGCCTGATTCCACAATCCAGCTCACGGCTTCGCTGATTTCCGGCCAGTGGGCTTTGACATCGCCCTTCTTGCCGCTGCCTAGGTAACGCTTAAAGGCACTTGCCCAGTCTGGCACCACTCCTTCTGCTACCAGCGCGCGGGCAAAATCCGGGCGGCCTAGGGGGCGGTCGCTGCCTGCGTGAAGGCGCGCTTTTTCTAGGGCGTCGGGTAAACCTACTTTTTCCAGTCGTTCGGCAATGACTTCCGCACGCTGGATACGCGCCTCACGCTGCTGAATCAAGCCTTCCACCATCGGCCCCTGCAAGCCGCCGGGCATCAGCGCCACGACATGAATATTGACCCCTTGCCAGCGTGTGGATAACTCACAGCCGGGGATAAGACACAGCCCTGCTTGCTCGGCGGCGCGGCCCGCTTCTTCAATGCCGTCCATGGTATCGTGATCGGTAAGCGACATGTGCGTCAGCCCGCGCTCGGCGCACAGCGTTACCAGCTCAGTGGGCGATAGCGCACCATCAGAAGCGGTGGAGTGCATGTGCAAATCAACCGGGTAACGCTGATCGGCATCAAAGGTATAAGGAAGTCGAGACATAAGCATGACGCCGTGTGAGCAGTTTGTCAGAATGCGCTTTTCAGCTGTGAATAAATCGTTCGCAATGGGTAAGATATGGTGCGCGCATCTGTCTGCGCGGTCAATGAACGCTCACTTTTCATCCCCTTCTTTTCAAGGAGTTATATCCACATGCTGTACGCCATTATGAGTGAAGACGTGCCCAATAGCTTAGAGCGTCGTTTAGCGGCTCGCCCTGATCACCTCGCCCGCCTGGAAGCGCTGCGTGACGAAGGCCGGATGGTATTAGCGGGTCCTCACCCTGCCATCGACGCTGAAAATCCCGGCGATGCTGGCTTTTCCGGCAGCTTGGTCGTGGCGGAGTTTGAGAGCCTGGAAGAGGCTACCGCATGGGCGGATGCCGACCCATACATGATTGCGGGGGTCTATGCCAAGGTAATTGTTAAGCCGTTCAAGAAAGTTTTGCCTTGACCCCAATAGGCGAGTGTGGAGGGTCCGCCCGCTTTTTCACAGAGCCTGTGGAAAACTCTGTGCAAACCCGGCGGACGCTTTGCGCTAAGCCAGAGCCAGCGCCGACGGCGACAAATTGATCATTTTTTAACCAATTCTTCATTAAACGGATATCTGCGTGACCCAACGTCCCAATGCTTTGCCTGCCCTCGCGGCGTTAACCACGCCTTTACTTACCTGGAACGAGGGAGCACCCCACGCAACCGCATTTGATGACATCTATTTCACCCGTGGCGATGGGCGCGCTGAAACCGAACATGTTTTTCTGGGTGCCAACCATCTTCCCCAGCGCTTTGCTGAGTGGAAAGCAGCAAGACCGTTCGTCATTGGTGAAACCGGCTTTGGTACCGGGCTGAACATACTCTGCGCCTGGGCTTGTTTTGAGCAGCATGCAGCGCCCAATGCGCGGCTGCACCTGTTATCCACAGAGAAGTTTCCTCTTGAGCATGAGGCGCTGGAACAGGCGCTTAGTGCCTGGCCTTCGCTAGCGGCTTATGCACAGGTGCTATGCGCCCAGTGGCCCGCTGCCGTGAGCGGCATTCACCGCCTGCACTTAACCGAGCGCGTCACGCTTGATCTGCATTTCGGCGATACCACAGAGCGCCTGGAGCAGTTAGATGGCCAAGTCGACGCCTGGTTTTTAGACGGTTTTGCGCCTTCTAAAAACCCCGATATGTGGCAGCCAGCGCTATTTAACGCCATGGCCGCCCGTTCACGCCCCGGCGCGACATTCGCCACCTTTACCTGCGCTGGTATCGTCAAACGGGGATTAAAAGCCGCAGGCTTTAGCTGGAAGAAAGTGCCAGGCTATGGTCGCAAGCGGGAAATGCTCGCGGGCAGTATCGAAACGCCGCCTGTGGAGCAGCGCCGCCAGGCAACACCCTGGTTTACCCCGCCGCCCGTGGCGGCTGTAAAGCACGTTGCGATAGTCGGTGCTGGGCTGGCGGGCAGCACGATGGCGGCAGCGTTAGCGCGGCGCGGCATTCAGGTAACGGTTGTTGAGCGCGAAGCCCCCGGCGCGGGCGGCTCAGGCAATCGTCAGGGCGCGCTGTATGTAAAGCTGGCTGCCGAGACTAATCACCAGAGCCGTGTTTACCTTGCCGGGCTGCTGTACAGCCAGCGTTGGCTTACCCAACAGCTATCCACACAGCCGTTATCCACACCCCCTTTATGGCAGCCTTGCGGCGTGGTGCAGTTGGCGAGTAGTGATAAAGAAGCACGCCGCCAGCAGCGTTTTATTGAACAACACCCGCTGCCCAGCGACGTTGTCACTGCGCTAAACAACCCGGCGCTAAGCGAAGCAGCGGCCATGCCCATTGACGCACCCCATGGGCTGTTTTACCCACAAGCGGGATGGGTTCAGCCCAAGGCCCTATGTGAGCACTTACTTAGTCAGCCAGGAGTGACTTTCCAGCAGGGTGACGTTAGCTCCCTTACCCGCACAACCGCCGGGTGGCAGCTCAATCTAGACGATGCCAGCACGCTTAATGTCGATCAGGTAGTGATTGCCAGTGCGCATTTGGCTAACCGCTTTGCGCAAACCAGCGAACTGCCGCTGCAGTCGGTCCGCGGTCAGATTAGCGAGATAAAACTACCCGATGGGGTAGCAGGCCCAACCCGCGTGATATGCGCCGGTGGCTATGTATCGCCTGCTCTGGATGGCGTACTGACATTTGGCGCCAGCTTTGTACCCAATAACGCAACCACCGATGTAACCGCCGACGATCATCAACGCAATATTGATGAGCTGCGTCAGACATTGCCCAACTTAGTCGCCGAGCTGGAAAAAGCCGGTAGTGAATTAACGCCTGAACACCTTCAAGGTCGCGCGGCGGTGCGTGCGGCCAGCCCTGACAAAACCCCTTATGCAGGGCCTGTGCCGGTAGCAGAGGCGTGGCAGGCCGACTATGCGCGGCTAGCTAAAGATGCTACTCGGGTGCCAGAGACGCCAGGCGAGCACCACCCAGGCCTGTGGATATCGACGGCTCATGGCTCACGCGGGCTAGCCAGCGCGCCGCTATGCGCCGAGGTGATTGCTTCAAGAATGTGCGATGAACCGATGCCGCTGGAAGCGCCCCTGGTCGATCACTTGCACCCAGGGCGACGCATTATCAGCGCGATTATTCGGGGCGAGAACGCTCAATAGGCAAGCTTGAGATTGCCGCGTCGCTGCACTCCTCAATGAAAGGGACTCCTCCCCTCTCGAAGCTTCAGCGAGCTACATTGATAGTTGAACCACATCAATGCGGAGGGGAAGAGCCATGAACAAGCATACGACGATAGGTATTGATCTGGCAAAGCGTGTTTTTCAAGTGTGTGTTGTCGACACCCGCTCCTCGCGTGTTCAGGTCAACAAAGAGCTTAAACGACATCAGGTCTTGGATTTTATGCGCCGCCAACCGGCCTGTCGGGTATTTATGGAAGCGTGCGGTGGATCGCATTATTGGGCGCGACAACTGCAGGCCCTCGGCCATACCGTTGCCCTCATTTCGCCCCAGTTTGTGACGCCTTTTCGCAAAGGGCACAAGACAGATGCCAATGACGCCCTCGCTATTGTAGAAGCCGGATGTCGTCCGGACATGCGCTTTGTACCACTCAAAAGCGTAGAGCAGCAGGATATTCAGAGCCTGCACCGCATTCGGGAGAGGTACATCCATCAGCGCACCCAGTTGATCAATCAGGTTCATGGGTTATTGCAGGAATATGGAGTGATCAGCGGTCGGGGACAGAAAGCGTTAAAGCAACGTGTCTGGCTCGCCCTGGAAGATGCCGATAACGAGCTTTCGATGCTGATGCGTGACTTGATTGCCGAGCAAATGGCGGAGCTGGATCGACTCAACGAGCGTATTCAGTCACTGGATAAGCGCGTGGAGCAGATGAGCCGTGCGGTGATGCCTTGTCGCCAACTGTTGGCGATTGAGGGAGTGGGACCGGTGGTCGCCACCCAGCTCTATAGCGCCCTCGGTAACGGCAACGCCTTCAAGAAAGGTCGCCAAGCGTCAGCCTATCTGGGGTTGACGCCGACACAACACAGCAGTGGTGGCATCGCGAAGATCAAGGGCATTGGCCGAACGGGGCAAATCTCGCTGAAAGCCGCCCTGATACGCGGCGCACACTCGGCCATCAACACCGTGGGTGACAAGCAGGATGCCAAAAGCCGTTGGCTACGCGCGCTGGTCGCACGCGTGGGCAAGAACAAAGCGGCTGTCGCGTTAGCGAACAAGACAGTACGAACCGCCTGGGCGGTTCTGCACAGCGGACAGTCCTATTGTAGAGAGTTTAACGACGGTTCAGCGCTGATGGTGAGCTAAGCGGTAGCACCATCAGCGGCTAAGCGCCGAGAGGCGGCTACCTTGTTGCCGGGCAACGATCGATGAAAAACAGGTCAGACCGACCTTCTCGCAACCTGATCATTGCGATGGCTGAAAAAGCCTACGCCTCGTTGAGGAGAGAAGGTGCGCGACGTTCATCAGGGTCAGGGGATAGCGTCCCCATCAAGAGACCGACTATACGCACGCATCGGCTTATGTTTTTCCATCATCGTCGTTTGCAACCGGGGAGGAGTCCCTATACGCAATGACAGGACTCGATGTTTCAGATAAATGTCATCGCGAGTGAAGCGCGGCGATCTCGGATTTGCCTGCCACTGCCAGCAAAGATTGCCGCGTCGCTACGCTCCTCAATGAAAGGGACTCCTCCCCTCTCGAAGCTTCAGCGAGCTACATTGATAGTTGAACCACATCAATGCGGAGGGGAAGAGCCATGAACAAGCATACGACGATAGGTATTGATCTGGCAAAGCGTGTTTTTCAAGTGTGTGTTGTCGACACCCGCTCCTCGCGTGTTCAGGTCAACAAAGAGCTTAAACGGCATCAGGTCTTGGATTTTATGCGCCGCCAACCGGCCTGTCGGGTATTTATGGAAGCGTGCGGTGGATCGCATTATTGGGCGCGACAACTGCAGGCCCTCGGCCATACCGTTGCCCTCATTTCGCCCCAGTTTGTGACGCCTTTTCGCAAAGGGCACAAGACAGATGCCAATGACGCCCTCGCTATTGTAGAAGCCGGATGTCGTCCGGACATGCGCTTTGTACCACTCAAAAGCGTAGAGCAGCAGGATATTCAGAGCCTGCACCGCATTCGGGAGAGGTACATCCATCAGCGCACCCAGTTGATCAATCAGGTTCATGGGTTATTGCAGGAATATGGAGTGATCAGCGGTCGGGGACAGAAAGCGTTAAAGCAACGTGTCTGGCTCGCCCTGGAAGATGCCGATAACGAGCTTTCGATGCTGATGCGTGACTTGATTGCCGAGCAAATGGCGGAGCTGGATCGACTCAACGAGCGTATTCAGTCACTGGATAAGCGCGTGGAGCAGATGAGCCGTGCGGTGATGCCTTGTCGCCAACTGTTGGCGATTGAGGGAGTGGGACCGGTGGTCGCCACCCAGCTCTATAGCGCCCTCGGTAACGGCAACGCCTTCAAGAAAGGTCGCCAAGCGTCAGCCTATCTGGGGTTGACGCCGACACAACACAGCAGTGGTGGCATCGCGAAGATCAAGGGCATTGGCCGAACGGGGCAAATCTCGCTGAAAGCCGCCCTGATACGCGGCGCACACTCGGCCATCAACACCGTGGGTGACAAGCAGGATGCCAAAAGCCGTTGGCTACGCGCGCTGGTCGCACGCGTGGGCAAGAACAAAGCGGCTGTCGCGTTAGCGAACAAGACAGTACGAACCGCCTGGGCGGTTCTGCACAGCGGACAGTCCTATTGTAGAGAGTTTAACGACGGTTCAGCGCTGATGGTGAGCTAAGCGGTAGCACCATCAGCGGCTAAGCGCCGAGAGGCGGCTACCTTGTTGCCGGGCAACGATCGATGAAAAACAGGTCAGACCGACCTTCTCGCAACCTGATCATTGCGATGGCTGAAAAAGCCTACGCCTCGTTGAGGAGAGAAGGTGCGCGACGTTCATCAGGGTCAGGGGATAGCGTCCCCATCAAGAGACCGACTATACGCACGCATCGGCTTATGTTTTTCCATCATCGTCGTTTGCAACCGGGGAGGAGTCCCTATACGCAATGACAGGACTCGATGCTACAGCTAAATGTCATCGCGAGCGAAGCGCGGCGATCTCGGATTTGCCTGCCACTGCCAGCAAAGATTGCCGCGTCGCTGCACTCCTCGCAACGACATACCGGAATGCTTTTCGGAAGATGCGTCTAAAAATCACCCTCTTCCTCGTCATCGGCGATATCACGGCCAAACGAGCGCCAGCGAGCTAGGGTCATGACCTCGGTCATCTCCAGCTCAAGGTCATGGGCGATGATCAGTTCGTTACGCTCAAGCTGCTTTTTGAGCTCGGCTACCCAGCCATGCATGCCCTCGCCCGTGGTATCGGTCGTGTCGTAACCCTGGCGGGTCACAAACGCCTCAAGCAGCGCATTGAGGGTTTCCGGTGGCAGCATTCTTGCGGGCACTTCAATAAAACGGCTCATTAACTCTGCTCCCACTCTGCCAAACGTTCAATAAAGGTCGCTTCATCCACTACTTCAACGCCCATCTGTTCGGCCTTGGTAAGTTTGCTGCCTGCAGCTTCACCAGCGACGAGACAGGTCGTTTTCTTCGATACGCTGCCCGCCACCTTCGCCCCCAATGCCTGTAAGCGCGCCTTGCCCTCATTTCGGGTCATGGTGCTTAGCTTCCCGGTGAGAACCCATGTAGTAGATGCTAGATTTTTTTTAAAATTATTATCTTTTGCAGTAAGTAATGAAACCTTATTAGGTATAGATGAAGATACTCTTTTTTTACCCGCCGAGGTTCTTCCAAAAAAAGCTTCACTATTGCCATTAACCACCTTCTCCGCCAAACCTGAAGATGACATTTCAACAATAAAGTTCATCAGTTGTTCTTCATTGGCCCCATCATTAAAGGCTCCACTAGCTAAATCTCTTAAATGTTTACAAGGTCTTTTCTCACCAAGCTGGTAAGCAGGACAAGAGCAAGAGACTTTATAGCTACCTGAAACATCATATAACTTTACTGCGTAGTCCCTGCTACCACGATATACGGCTGAAAGAACTTCAATCACTCAGACCTCCAACGATTTCTTGAAATCTCTTTTCATCAACCACTTCAATACCTAATTTTTCAGCCTTGTCTTTTTTAGAACCGGGATTATCACCTACAAGTACAAAGCTTGTCTTACTCGAAACGCTCGATGAAACCTTAGCGCCTCCCATTTGAAGCTTTTTCTTTGCTTCATCTCTAGTGAGATTTACCAAAGTTCCGGTTATAACCCAGATCTGATCCTTTAACGGCTGGGAGCCTTTCTCGGAAAAAGCCAACGCCTGAGTCCAGTGAACACCCAACTCAATTAATTGTTTTTCTATTTCTAAATACTTTTGATAAAATCCTTCATCCTCAACTTTTGAAGCAATACCAACAACAGCCTTTTTCGAAAATCTTATTTTATTCGAAGAAAAACAAGATCTTGCATCTTCAAAAAAATCTGAAATGGAATCATAAGCAGCTTCAATCTTGCTCGCCGTACCTGAAGCAACACCATCAAACTCCATTTGTGAAATTATCTTACTCATTCTCACACTAGAAGCTAGTTCAGAACTAACACCATAATCTTTGTTATCGGGAACGCCCATGCTCACAAGCTTTTTCACATCTTCAATATTATGCGAATCTTTAAAAAATTCGTAGAAGCTTTCAGCAGCAGACCAGCCAACGTCTGGAACCAAAGAAAGAATTTCTGGATATATATAAAAACATCTTTTCACATAGCCTAAGCTTTCACCAATAACCCGAGAAGCTTCTGCGCCAACATTAGGAATGCCCAACGAGAATATAAATCTTCCCAGCTCTATATTTCTTGCACTATCGAGAGAAAACTTAATATTTTTTGCAGAAAGCTCTCCATAACCAGGCAGGTCTTTCAAATAGCATTCATCTAAAAGATATAAATCACTAAGATTATTCAATTTGTGATCATCAACAAGCTTTTTAATCAGTGATACCCCAACACCCTCTATATCAATAGCATTTCTAGAAACGTGATGCTTAATAGTTTCAACAAGTTGTGCAGGGCACACTAATTTACCTACACATCTATAGGCTGCTCCAGGCTTCGGTATTTTTTTATTTTTAAGTTTTTTATATAAAATAACTTTTTCTATATTGGAGCCACATATTTCGCAAATTGTAGGAAATACTATTTTATCGCCATTATTTTTTTTAACTACACTAACTATTTGAGGTATTACATCACCGGCTCTGCGCACACTGACCAAGTCGCCTTTTCGCAAGCTGAGTCGTTCTATCTCATCTGCGTTATGCAGCGTGGCATTGGAAACCGTGACGCCTGCCACGGTGACCGGTTCAAGGCGTGCCACCGGGGTGATTGCCCCGGTGCGACCCACCTGGAACTCGACATCGTTAAGCGTGGTGACTTCTTCCTGGGCAGGATACTTAAACGCCACCGCCCAACGCGGCGCGCGGGCGACAAAGCCCAGCTCACGCTGGTAGCGCAGATCGTTTACCTTGATCACCACGCCGTCGATATCAAAGCCAAGCGCATCGCGTTTTTCGCCCAACTGCTCGCAGTAGTCGGCGACAGCTTGCGGGCCTTTGACGACTTTCAGCTCTGCACTGGCGCGAAATCCTAGCGTGGATAACCGTGCCATTAGTTCGCTGTGGGTGGTATCGCCTAAATCAGGCTCCAAGCGCGCTGCCTGATAGGCGTGAAACTCCAGCGGACGTTTCGCGGTAATACGCGGGTCGAGCTGACGCAGGCTGCCTGCCGCCGCATTGCGCGGATTGGCAAATACCTTGCTGCCCTCTTCCCGAGCGCGCTCGTTCAACGCCTCAAACCCTGCATGGCGCATAATCACTTCACCACGCACTTCCAGCAGCTCGGGTACGTTTTTGCCCATCAGCTTTAACGGCACCGAACGCAAAGTGCGCAGGTTAGAGGTGATACCTTCACCGGTACGTCCATCGCCCCGGGTGGCGCCGCTCACCAGCACGCCCTGCTCAAAAACCAGCGACACCGCCGCACCGTCCAGCTTAGGCTCGCAGGTAAATTCAACCTCGTCCGCACTGCACTCCAAGCGTTCCGCCACCCGCTCGGCAAAGGCATGGATATCCTCGCGGCTAAAGGCATTATCCAACGACAGCATAGGGATTGCGTGCGCCACTGATGGAAAGCCATCGGCGGGGGCGGCGCCTACGCGCTGGGTGGGTGAATCGCTGGTGATCAGTTCTGGATGGCTGGCTTCCAATTGCTGTAAACGTTGCAGCTGACGGTCGTAGTCGGCATCGGTAAGGGTGGGATCATCCAGCACGTAATAGCGGTAGTTTGCCTCATCAAGGGCGGCCCGCAGCTGGGTAATCTCTTCCAACGGTTGAGAATCAGACTTGCTCATTAGAATGGGTTCCAGTACTCGGCAGCGACAACGCAAAACCTAAGCAATTTAAAAATTGAACGAACGTGAAAACTGAACGACTGTAAAATTAGCGTTTATTGAACAAAAACACCCGCCTTCTGGCAAGAAGGCGGGTGTTGAACAGCCAGTGTGATTTAGCGGACTTGCATATGCCGATGCAGACGATGGCGACGCTCAAATTCACGCACCCGCTGACGGGCAAACTCGATCGTTTGTGCGGTCATCACACTGCGGTTTTCATCTTTCAGTTCGCCGCCCATATGACGTACCACGACCATGGCGGTTTCAACCATCGCCTCGAACGCGGCTGCGCTATCAAGTGCACCCGGCAGTGGCATCAGTAAGGTGATGCCTGGGGTCATGAACTCGCCCATCTCTTCAATGGGGAAGGTGCCTGGTTTAACGACATTGACCATGGAGAACTGCAGTTCGCTGTCATCACTTTCCGTTTCAAAGCGGTGGAAAATGCCCATTTCACGGCTATAGCGCAAGCCACACACCATCATGAGTTCCAGCAGCTTGCTACCGTCAAACCCTTCGGGATCACGGGAGAGAACGCTGATAACAACCACTTCTTCAGCGCTGGAAAGCGTCTCTTTGGCGTGTTCGCCGCTCACATCGTGACGTAGGGCTTTTTCTAATGTGGGATGTATGCGGACGCTATCATTCCCCCCGCGCTCCTCAGCAGCGCGATCGTCATAAGCAGCATCACTGGCATAATCGGCGTTTTCGTCAAAATCAGCAGAGTAGCCCTCTTCATAAAGGGGCTCTTCATACCGAGACGCTTCACGAGCTTGATCATCCGCTCGCTGCTGAGCAGCCAGTCTATCCGCGGCCGCTGCATTGGCTGCTGCCTCTTCACGTGCCTGCGCCTGCTCTTGGGCTACGCGAGCACGCTCAGCATCGGCGGCTTCTTTCGCTTCACGCCGCTGTTCCGCTTCCACTGCTTTACGCTCAGCTTTCTGCTTGGCCAGCTCCTTATCTCGCAGCGCTTTCTCAGCCTTTTTACGTTGTTTCTCTTTACGACGCTCGATCAACCGGCGCTTCAATGAGCGGCCCATGCCTTCAAAGTCGATTAACCGGTACTCATCCACTTCGTCATCGTCCAGCTCGTCGTGCTCACCGGCTGTATCGGAACGCAACTGACGACGTTTAGGAGAGTGATCATTAGCATGTTTTGCAAATACGGCATCTTCTGGCTCAGCACGCAGTACCGGTTCAGCGTCATAATCAGGCTGAACAGAGGCTTCCGTATCCATTTCGCTTGCGCGAATAGACATGTCATCAGGCGAAGCAGCTGCCTCACGGGTCGTTGAGTCTTCTTTTATAGCGTCCTGTGGAGCAGGCTCAGTTGCTTCAGCGTTCGCGTTAGAAGCGGTTGCGTTAGCCATTGCAGCAGAATCAGCGGCCGCCGTTGGCTCGGCTTCGTGTTGCGATACGGCCTCTCTATCTTGAGGAACCTCAGCAGCCTTTAAGGTACTGGCCTTTGAAGTGCTGTTCATTGAAGTACTTGCCATAGAAATACTGGGCTCAAGGCGCTCATGCTCAGTCGGCATGGAGGGTGAAGTCGTCGCAGTATTTGCTTTAGCGACGGCTGGGCGCTCCGCTTTTTCTGCTGCTATTGATTGGGAATTAGCGATGGATTCCGCTTTTGCAGCTTTGCGTTTGGCTGCTTTAGCTGACGCCGAACGCCTAAACTCAGAAAGCACTCTGGAAGGGCCAGGATGCTCTTGACGCTCTAACTTTGGTTTATTACCTAAGCCACTATAGTCAGCGGGCTTAACGACTCGTGCACCGCCATTGGGTAGTTCCCAATTGATCTCTGCTGCTTTAGCAGCTTCATCGGGATCATCTTCTAGCTGACTAGCTGAAAGATCCTTTTCCGCCTGATCCAGACGGGGTACACGACGCTGACGTTGAAGTCTTCGCGCACCGTCTATAACGATGAGCGATACCAACGCCAGCCCTAAAATGATTAGCCACTCTCTTAGTTCCATGTCGAACGTTCCATGGTCATCTTGCCGGTTGCTAAGGCACCATGCCTAAATATGGGTAACTGCTATTTAATAAGTACTTGCCACCAAGCATAGCGCGATTGCTATGAAAAGGGCCAATTTTTGCTGATAATTACGCTATTTTCACGCTTTTGAGACTGTTATTGAAGCCGGTTAAGGCAAAAGTCCGACCTTAACTTCAGCCAAAAGTGCCACGAGCCTTTGATCTAATCGTTATACATCGCTTTATAAAGGAAGCTCGAAAGCTACAAAAGCCATTTTGACCGTTGGGAAGTGCATAACCGTTTCAGCCATTTGCTTACTAACGTGCTAATCATCCCCCTTGGCAAGATCCATTTATAAGCTGCTTAACGTTCTCATACCAAACATTAATAGAGGTAATATAGTTAACTTGAGCGCGTTAGGACATTTTTTTGCGTATTTGCATAACGTTTATCACTCCATGATTAACAAACTGCTGTTTATAGTTACAGTCTCTTCCAAAATTCTTCTGCTGTCGCACTGATGGGGCGGCCGGTCGTGTTAGATATATATGCACCGTAATATCCCAACGCTCATCCAGTACACGCACTAAGCGGCTATCGTTAATTTCTTGCTCAGCAAGACTTTTGAAGGTGAAGGAAAAAGGCGCTTAATCGACCAGCGCTGCCGCTTCTTCAATACCCACCGAGACTAACCTAGATACGCCGGGCTCTTGCATGGTCACCCCCATCAAGCGCTCTGCGGCTTCCATGGCAATTTTATTGTGAGTGATATAGATAAACTGCACGTTCTCAGACATCTCTTTCACCAACCGGGCGTAACGGCCCACGTTGGCGTCATCCAGCGGTGCATCCACTTCATCCAGCATACAGAACGGCGCAGGGTTGAGCTGAAAGATAGCGAATACCAACGATAGTGCAGTCAGCGCTTTTTCACCGCCCGATAGCAGATGAATGGTGCTGTTTTTCTTACCCGGCGGGCGCGCCATAATCGCCACGCCGGTTTCCAACAGGTCATCGCCGGTTAGCGTTAACCATGCCGCACCGCCGCCGAATACACGGGGGAACAGCGCCTGCAACCCGGCATTGACCTGATCAAAGGTCTCGCGGAAGCGCACCCGGGTTTCTTGGTCAATACGCTTAATCGCCCGTTCAAGAGTTTCCAGCGCTTCGGTCAGTTCGGCGTGCTGCGCTTCCAGATAATTTCGTCGCTCGGCCTGCTGGTCATACTCCTCAATGGCGGCGAGGTTGATCGCCCCCAAGCGGCGAATCTTGTCCGTGGTACTTTCCAGAAGTTCCTGCCAACGGGTTTCCGTCGCGTCCTGGGGCAACTGCTCAGTGAGGGTCTCGACGTTATGGCCAAGCTCCGTTAGCTGCTCATCCTGGGTGGCGGCTTTAAGTGCCAGCGCCTGCACGTCCATACGCCGCTGCTGGAGCTGCTCACGACTCTGCTCCAGGTTACGTTCATGCTGCTGACGGGCAAGTTCGTCACTGCGCAGTTGCTCAGCCAGTGCCTGGGCCTGCTGACGAGTCGCGTTTAAGCGCCCCTCCTGCTGCTCACGCTGATGAAGCAGCTCTTCAAGTTCTTCCCCCGCCAGCTCGTCGGGCTCGACCAACATCTCCCGCGACTCTTCAAGCTCGGCAATACGCAGCGAGAGGCGCTCCTCAGAATCACTTGAGCGCGCCTGCTGAGAGCGCAGGCTATCCCGCTCAGCGCTTAAACGTTCACGCTCAAGTGCCAACGCCTGCTGCTGCGCTTTGAGCGGCGCATGCTGCTGGGTCAGTTGATCACGCGCCTCGCGCTGCCGGTTGCGCTGCTCCGCACTGGTTTCCCGTGCTTCGGCGGTGCTCTCCAGCTGCTCCATCGCTACATGCCAGCGGGCGCGCTGCTCATCAAGAGTAAGCGCTAACTCTGCTTCATCCTCTTGTAGCTGGGCAAGCTCTTCATCGAGCTCCGTCGCACGACCTTCAAGGTGTTCCAAGCGCTGGGCCAAACTACGCTCTTTCACCGCCAACTGCTGCAGGGTGGTGGCGTGAGCACGCTCCTGTTCGGCCTGCTGCTCGCGAGCCTGCTCCAGCGCTTCAATCGTCTCACTGGCCGCCTCACACTGCTCCTCTGCCAGCACCAAGGCCTCTTCTTCACTTTCGCGCTGAGCGGAAAGCTCGTCGTAGCGGCGGCGGGTCAATAGAAGCCCGTCGATGCCTTCACCGTTGGCCTGCTGATGCAGCCAGCCACGGCCCAACCAAACCCCATCCTGGCTCACCACGCTTTCGCCGGGCGCCAAATGCGCTACCTGCGCCTCTGCCTCTTCGGCCGTTTGCGTATAGTGAATGCTTGCTAACCACTCGCCCAGCGCGCCTGCACCTTTGACCAAACTGTCTAATCGCTGTCCTGAGGTTGAGGGAGCTGGCGAGGTTTGATCGATCAAACGCCAATCGGTGGCTAAGGCCTCGGGCAAGGCCGCCAACTGGTGGCGAGTGACTAAACGTGCATTGAGCCATGGCGCAAGCAACCAGGAAGTAAGCGCTTCCCAACCTTGTGCTACTTGTAATACCTCGCCCAGCTGGGGAGCCTCTGCCAAACCATGCGCTTCCAGGGTTGTGCCTATCGCAGGGTCGTGATCCACCAGTGCCGCATCAATCAACGCTTGCAGCGAGGCCAGCTCCCCCTGACGTTGGCTCAGTTCAGCGCGCTGATGATCGCGCGTTTGAGTCGCCTGCTGGTAGGCCGCCTTGGCATCACCGTAGCGCTGCTGCCATTGATCGCGCTGGGCTTGAAAGCCTTCCGCCTGCTGCTGGGCATCCGCTAACTGCTCTTCGCATACGGCATGCTCTTCGCGTAGCCCTGTGAGGTCGGCGACCTCACTGCGCTGCTGGCGGCGGCGCTGATTTTCGGCTTGCAGCCGCTGAATGCGCTGCTCCAGGTCGCGCAGTTGATCCTGGCTACGATCAGCGTCGCGGCTGGCATCCCGCCAGCGGGTTTCGGCATCGGTCCACTGCTGCTCGGCGGCTTCCAGAGCGGGGGAAGCGTCGGCCAGCGCCTGTTCCAGACTTTCGAGCTGCTCTTCCAACGCTTCGTGTTCGGGGAGCAGATCATCAAAGCGCTCGTCAATCGCGGCTAAACGTTCCTGATCGCCTTCGCTTACGCGGCGCTGCTCATCCAAATCACGCCGAGCCGTGGCAATGTCGCTGGCCAGCTGGGTTTCGCGGCTGCGCCGGTGGGCCTGATCCTGCTCTAAACGAGCGATGCGCGTGGTGGTTTCAAAGAACTGCTGTTGGTGGCGATCAAGCACCTCAGAAAGTTCGTCGTGCTGCTCCCGGGCTTGTTCCAGACGGGTTTCGCACTGACGAACGCCGAAGACATCTTTTTCGACCGCGATTTCCAACTCGCGAACGCGGCTCTCCTGATGGGACTGCTCCGCCCGCAGGGTGCGGCCGCGCAGCAGCGCCAGCTCACCCTTGAGCCGATACTCCTGCTCCTTGAGATCCTGATAGCGTTTGGCCGCTTCGGCCTGACGTTTAAGGCGCTCTAACTGTTTATCCAGCTCTTCGCGAATATCGTCCAGACGCTCCAGGTTCTCCTGGGTGCGCCGCATGCGGTTTTCGGTTTCCCGGCGGCGCTCTTTGTACTTGGAGATACCCGCGGCCTCTTCCAGCGTCGAGCGCAGGTCGTCGGGGCGAGCCTCGATCAACCGCGAAATCATGCCTTGGCCGATGATGGCGTAGGAGCGCGGCCCCAAGCCGGTGCCCATAAATAGGTCGGCGATATCGCGCCGACGGCACTTTTGACCGTTGAAGAAGTAGTTGGATTGCCCATCCCGCGTTACCAAGCGCCTAACGACGATTTCGGCATACTGCGCATAAACGCCGCCCATACCGCCGTCGCGGTTGTCGAACTTGAGCTCTATGGAGGCTTGGCTAATCGGCTTTCGGCCAGTGGAGCCGTTGAAAATGACATCGGCCATGGACTCGCCGCGCAGGGTTTTAGCGGAGGACTCCCCCATGACCCAGCGCACAGCGTCAATAATGTTGGATTTACCGCAGCCGTTGGGGCCCACGATGGCGGTCATATTGCCATCGAAGGGTACCGTCACGGGATCCACAAACGACTTGAACCCGACTAAGCGAATCGAGGTTAAGCGCATGTCGAGATAGTGCTCTTGTTATTCAAAGCAGGGTTATTCAAAGACACGGTTAATGACCACCTCAGCGGCTTCATCATCTGAGATTGATCCGACGCTGACGCTCTCAAGATCACCAAATAGATCACCCGGTTGGGGCATGGCTTGCCCAGAGGGCGAAACGCGCACCACCAAACGTGCCTCCCGTACCTGAGAGATTTGCGCTTGGGGCGACATGGCGACGCTATTATCTAACACGACGGTCATGGGCAGTTCAGACACTTGTGCTTGTACCACAGCCAGCGGTGGTAGTTCACCTTCCACATCACGAGCGGTGATAAACACCGTGTCGTCGCCGTCAACGCGATCGGCGAGTTCTTCGTCTAACGAGACACTCACACGGACACCTGAACTCTGGGCGGCTTCCACGGCAGCCTCTTCAGGCGCAACGCCCATCCGCTCTTGGGCAACGCGAATGCCATCGCGCAGCGAGGCAGCGGTATTGGGGTCTTCGATGTTGGCCACAGCACGGCGCCAGCGGTCGATAGCCTGTTCATAGTCACCGTTATCAAAGGCATGAATACCTAACATGCCTAGCACGGTCGGCTGGCGTGGATCTTGTTCCAGCGTTTCATCGACCAGCGCCTGCACTTCATCGGTGAGTTCGCGCTCGGCCATAAAGAAACGAATTTGCGCTAGTTGAGCAAGCAGCGGTGGAATGCGGCCCTCAATCTCCATCAAGCGTTCAAGCGCATCGACGGCCTGGGGCATCTGTCCAGTTTCGCGATAGACCGGAAACAGCGCGCTCCATACGTTTGGGTTATCCGGCTGACGCTCGGCCTGCTCTTCCATGCGCTCGATATACATACTCAGCGAGCCTTCGGGGTCATTCTGTACTTCTTGCTGAACGGCGAGTAACACGAGGTCGCCCTCGGCGCCCTTCTGCTGATACCAAAGCACGCTGACCACCACCACAGCCACCATAACGACCGGCACCACAAGGCGACCCGCCCCCGCTGGTTTGAGCGGCCGGCGCGCACGCACGGCGGTGTCTTCCAGCAGGCTACGCTCAAGCTCCAAGCGGTCTTCTTCAAAGCGCTCGGCGTCAATGTCGCCACGCTCTCGCGCCGCTTCTAAGGACGTTAAGCGACGCTTAAAGATCGCCACGTTCTGCTCGGCAGAGGTGTCATTGGTTTCAAACGCATGTTGTTGATCATGTAATCGACGTGCGTTTCTTAGCGGCGCTACCAGCAGCCACAGCGCGGGGAGCAGTAAAACGGCAATCGCAATCCAGAGCAGCGTCATGAAGACCTCTTACGGTTAATCAGCGCATCTATACGCTGGCGCTCTTCGGCGCTCAACGCTTTAGCAGAGGCATTTCGGCGGGCACGAATCATTAACACAACCACCAGCGCGCCTAGCAGCACCAGCGCAATAGGCAGCCCCCAAAGCAGATAGGTGCGGCTTTCCAAACGCGGGTTATAGAGAATATATTCGCCAAACCGCTGGACCATATGATTGATGATTTCGATGTCCGACTGGCCGTCTTGCAGCAGTTGGTAGACACGCTCGCGCATGTCCCCCGAGATAGGGGCATCGGAATCGTCAATGGCCTGGTTTTCACACAGCGGGCAGCGCATCGAGGCGGTTAAATCGTGATAGCGCTTCTCCGTGACCGGATCGTCAAACTCGCGTAGCTCGATCCCCCCCGCCGCTGCACCAAACGCTATGACCAGCAGAAGTAGCGCTGCCATGGTTCGCATTAGCGCCATTTTTCCACCTCCGGCAGGATTCGTTCGCGGACGTCTTGTGGCGATACGTAGCCCTTATGGTGATAGCGAATAACGCCGTCGGCATCGACCAGAAAGGTTTCCGGAGCGCCGTAAACGCCAAGATCAAAACCCAGTTCGCCTTCTGGATCAAAAATATTCACTTCAAACGGATCGCCAAACTCGCTGAGAAACTCCATGCCTTTCTCGCGGGTATCGCGGTAGTTAACCCCGACCATCCGAATATCCTGATCGGCCAGCTCCAGCAGTTGGGGCATCTCCTGCTTACACGCGGGGCACCACTCGCCCCATACGTTAACCAGGGTGACGTCGCCCTGAAGCAGCGATTGATCCACGCGTCGATTCTCATCGCGCAGCGTGGTGGCTTCAAAGGCCGGGAACTCTCGCGCCATCAGCGCGGAATCGCGCTGGGAAGGATCCAGCGATAGGCCCTGGAAAAAGAACAACGCCAAGCCTAAAAAGCAAACCGGCAGCAGTAATAGCAGTAACCGACGCTTCATACAGCGGCCTCCTGCGCAGTATCGCCTTTGCCGGACGCTTTCGGTGCCTCACGAGTGACCGTCGCGCGGCGATAGCGCTTGTCGAGCACTGCCAATACGCCGCCAAATGCCATAAACAGAGCGCCCAGCCATAGCCAGCGTACAAAGGGTTTGTATTGGACACGCATCGCCCAACTGCCGTCGCCAAGGTCTTCGCCCATGGCCACATAGAGATCACGGAACAGCCCCGGCCGCAGAGCCACCTGGGTCATCGGCATACCGGTCGCGAGATAAAGGCGCTTTTCAGGGCGCATGGTGAAACTGCTACCGGTGTCGCCACGCTGTACCTGAAGGATCGTGGTGTCTGCCAAAAAGTTCGGCCCGCGACGCTCGGCTAACTCCGTCATGGTGAACTGATAGCCCGCCACTTCAACCGTGGTACCCGGCGACATACGCACGTTACGCTCGATGTTGTAGTTGGAAACCACCGCAACACCCACAATCGTGACCGCCACACCAATGTGTCCTAACACCATGCCCCAGTAAGAGAGTGAGAGCTTGCGTAACCCGGCGATGAACGAGCTGGCGTGGCGGGTTTTATCGAATACATCGCGCACCATCGGTAGCACAATCCAAAGCGCAGAGACGATCCCCAGGGAGACAAACAGGTTCCACTCACCGCGATAAAGCAGCGGCATCAGTATGCCCAACACCAGCGCAGCAACGCCCGCCAACCAGAGCTTACGGACTAGGTCGCGCACCGCCATCCCCTTCCAGCGCGTTACCGAGCCTAGTCCCATAAAGATGCACATCATCACGGTGAGCGGTACAAACAGCGCATTGAAGTAAGGCGGGCCCACGCTGATTTTACCCAGCCCCAGGGAGTCAAGAATCAGCGGGTAGACGGTGCCAAGCAAAACGGTGACCGTCATGATGACCAGGAAGATATTATTGACCAGCAGCAGCGCATCGCGAGAGAGCCAATTAAAGCCCACTTTGTGGCTGACCCGCGGGGCTCGCAGTGCGAATACCAGCAGCGAGAGCGTCACCGTAATCGCCAGCAGCATCAGGATAAAGAAGCCACGGGCAGGGTCGTTGGCAAACGCATGTACCGAGGTGAGCACGCCGGAGCGCACCAGGAAGGTTCCCATCAGCGACAGCGAAAAGGTCGAGATCGCCAATAGCACGGTCCAGCTCTTAAACGAGCCGCGCTTTTCGGTCACCGCCAGCGAGTGCACCAGCGCAGTCCCCGTTAACCAGGGCAGCAGCGACGCGTTTTCGACCGGGTCCCAGAACCACCAGCCGCCCCAGCCAAGCTCGTAATAGGCCCACCAACTGCCCAGGGCGATCCCCACGGTCAAAAACGCCCAGGCCAGATTCGTCCAGGGACGTGCCCAGCGCGTCCAGGCGGCGTCTAGGCGCCCTCCCATGAGAGCCGCAATCGCAAAGGCAAAGACCACGGAAAAACCCACATAGCCCATGTAAAGCATCGGCGGATGCACCACTAGCCCGAAGTCTTGCAGCAGCGGGTTGAGGTCGGCACCGTCTTGAGGCATGTCGGGCAGCAAGCGTTCAAAAGGGTTAGAGGTGATCAGGATGAATAGTAAGAAACCGACACATACCATGCCCATGACGCCCATCACCCGAGCGACCATATCCCGCGGCAAGTTGCCGGTGAACAGGCTCGCCGCAAAGCCCCAGCCTGCCAGCATTAGGCTCCATAGCAGGACAGAGCCCTCATGGTTGCCCCACACCGCGCTGAATTTGTAGTACCACGGCAGCAGCGAATTGGAGTTATTCGCTACGTTAGCCACGCTAAAGTCATCCAGCATATAGCTCGCGGTCAAACAGGCGTAGGCGATGGCAATGAACAGAAACTGCCCGGCCGCCATGGGCTGACCATACGCCATCCACAGTGGGCGGCGGGTCGCTGCACCGGCCAGGGGCATCACTGCCTGCACCATCGCCATCAACAGCGCGATGATGAGGGCGAAGTGGCCAATTTCAGGAATCATTTTAATCAGCATGTGCGCTCCGAATTAGCACTGGCGGTAGGGCAAGTCGGTTAAACGATGGGGGGTTAATACTCGCTTGCTTGAGGGACGCCCTCTTCATCAAGCCGCTTACCCACTTCGGCAGCTTTGGCCTGATAGTCGGCTGGCGAATAGCCCGCCTCTTCAAGTGCCTGCGCTACTTCAGGCGGCATGTAGTTCTCATCGTGACGCGCCAGCACTTTATCGGCATACAAACGGCCATCGGTTTGAAGCTCCCCGACCACCACCACACCTTGGCCTTCGCGGAATAGATCGGGAAGGATGCCGCTGTAGTAGACCTCTAGGTCATCGACATAATCAGTCACGGTAAACGCGACGTCCAGGCTGTCAGGGTTACGGGACACCGAGCCCTCTTTCACCATGCCACCCGCGCGAATCTGTCGTTCCATGGGCGCATCGCCCTGGGCGATCTGCACCGGGCTAAAAAACAGATTAATGTTGGCACGTAGCGCATACAGCGTTAGCCCGACAGCAATCGCGGTTAACGATACCAAACCCAAAATGACGAAGAGTTTCTGTTTACGTTTAGGGGTCATTGGGCGTTCTCTCTCAAGCTATTTGCGCGCCGTGCCCGACGCTTTATGCCATTCAGTAACTGACGTTGTTCAACACGTGCATGCCAAACGGTGGCCACCAGCAGCAGTGCCGTTACTCCCCAGGCAGACCATACGTAAGGTGCATGGCCACCCATGGCGAGAAATTCGGAAAATGAGGCAAATGCCATTAGCGCGTCTCCTCTGCCTGTGCATTCACTACCTGGCCGTTAACGAGCTCCTGTACCCAGCGCTTGCTCGACTCTCGGCGTAGGATCTCGCTGCGCGTGCGCATCAGCGTCAAGGCAATAAAAAAGCTGTAGAAACCCAGCACCATAATGACCAGCGGTAGCCACATTTCGGTGGGCATCGTTGGGCGCGAGGTTAATGTAAACGAGGCTGGCTGGTGAAGGGTGTACCACCAATCCACCGAGTATTTGATGATGGGAATGTTGATGACGCCCACCATGGCCAGCACCGAGGCTGCCCGTGAGGCGCTATCGCGGCTGGTAAACGCACCGCGCAGGGCAATCACGCCTAAATAGAGAAAGAGCAGAATCAGCATGGAGGTAAGTCGGGCATCCCACATCCACCAGGTACCCCAGGTCGGCACACCCCATACAGCACCGGAAAATAGCGCGACAAAGGTCATCGCAGCGCCCAGCGGTGCCATGACTGCCGCCGCCATATCGGCGACTTTAATTTTCCAGACCATAAACACCAGCCCAGACACTGCCATGGAAATAAAAATCGATTGAGCTAAAAAGGCCGCCGGTACGTGAACATAAATGATCCGGAAGCTGTTGCCCTGTTGATAATCCGCAGGCGCAAACGCCAGCCCCCACAGCGAGCCAGTGACCAATAACAGCACCGCTGCGGCCCAAAACCAGGGCTGTAATTTGGCGCTAATGCCATAGAACCACTTGGGTGATCCCAGTTTGTGTATAAAGGCCCACATAGCGTGTCCTATCCTTAACCGTTAATACTGATACGCAGCGATGCGGCAATCGCCCACGGCGCTAACATAAGTGAAGCGGCCAGCAGCGCGCCCAAGATAGCCAAGTGCGCAGAGACACCGTCGCCCAAAATAGCCGCCTGGACGGCACCTGCGCCAAAAATGAGTACCGGAATATACAGCGGCAGCACTAGCAGCGAGAGCAGTACGCCGCCCCGCGCCAAGCCGACGGTTAACGCCGCCCCAATGGCACCAATCAGGCTCAAGCTCGCCGTGCCCAGCGCCAGCGATAGCGCCAACACCGCGTAACTACCCGCAGGCAGTGCGAGCATAATGCCCAGCAGTGGCGCCATCAGTGCCAATGGCAGCCCGGTCAGCAGCCAATGCACGGCCACTTTCGCCACGCTTAATGCAGCCAACGGCTGCGGAGCGAGTAACAGCTGTTCAAGGCTGCCGTCGTCGTAGTCACTGCGAAACAGGCTATCTAGTGACAGCAGCGCGGCTAACAGTGCCGCCACCCATAGCAACCCCGGCGCAATCGTCGCCAACAGCTCCGGGTCGGGTGAAATAGCGATCGGAAACAGGGTGATCACCAGAGCAAAAAACACCAGCGGATTGAGCACTTCACCGCGACGTCTCAGCAGCAGCGTCAAATCACGCACCAACGTGGCCTTCACCGCGATCATCAGCCCGCCCTGATGCTCAAGCAATGGCACTGAAGGGGCATCCATGACGGAGTCTGATCCGTTTAGAGAGCTATCTGAAGAGCTGTGCAAGCCTGTTTTCTGCAACCCTGTTTCCTGCAATCCGGTCTCCTCTACCCCAGCGCTATGCGTCTTAACAGCGATGACGCGGCTAACTCGTGGTGTGTCGTTACTAGCACGCAGCCGCCCGCTTGAGCATGCCTAATCAGTTGCCTTTCAAGGGCTGCAACACCGTGGCGATCAATGGCGGTGAAGGGCTCGTCTAGCACCCACAGCGCGCGGGGGGTCAGCGTCAATCGCGCCAGCGCCACACGGCGCTGCTGGCCTGCCGAGAGTTGACCGGCGGGCACGTCTTCAAAGCCTGCCAGGCCAACCTGTTCAAGGGCATCCAGGCGCTGCTCCTCGCCCTCTTGTGCCCCGCGGCCCTGTCCTCCACTGCTCTCGCCACTCAGCCCCTGATACCACGCTAAATTTT
The DNA here is from genome assembly GCF_030544485.1 of Halomonas sp. HAL1. NCBI lineage: Bacteria > Pseudomonadati > Pseudomonadota > Gammaproteobacteria > Oceanospirillales > Halomonadaceae > Halomonas > Halomonas sp. HAL1. The sequence goes on along the minus strand of NZ_CP130610.1, from coordinate 749,545 downwards.
CTAAGGGGGATAGCCCAGACTTGATGCCTGGGGCATGTCCTAAATAGAGCAAATTAGCGAGAAAATGTTCACGGACACTCTGCATTGCAGCGCCATTCCAGAACAGCTCGCCTTCATAGTCGCTCAGTTGCCCGGAGAGAATTTTAAGCAGGCTAGTTTTACCACTGCCATTAGGCCCTTCAATTCGCACGATTTCACCGCTGCGAATATCGAGATCCAGCCCCTTAAACAGTGAGCGATCATCACGTTCGCAGGACAGCTGTCGGGCTTGTAGACACAGGCTCAAGAGTCTCTCCAGGCACATTGATTTCGCGTCGAACTCTACACGGAAAGCCCGTTTCTCGCCACTCACTCTATGCGGCGCTGGGTCGCAGCATGACCTCAATCAATATGGCGTAAGACCAATTACTGCTAGCACTGTATGCAAAAACAGGTCTATACTGAAAAACACTGTATGAAAGAACATGCAATGGAGATTTCTCAATGACCATATCGATGGCAGCATCTACCGTTAAGCCTAACCACTTACGCTCGGTTCCGCGTACCTATGCGCCAACGCCTAGCATTACCCGTCGCAATACCTATGCGCTTAAAGTGCGTGGTAACGCAATGCGTGATTGCAACTTGTTCGATGGCGATGTCATTATTATTCGGCGTTATCAGCATGATGCCCAAACAGAAACCGCCGTTGCCGAAATCAACCAGCAAAAAATCGTCTTAAAGCAACTTTCGATCAGCCGCTTTGGCGTAGAGCTATGGCCTGAGGATACGTTGCAGCCAGCGCTTTTTTTGCATAACCGTGATATTCAGGTGCTCGGCATGGTGATGGGTGTTGAATCTCATCCAAGAGCTGGCCTGCAAAACAAGCCTACTATCACGGAGCATTAATGCGCTACCGGGTGCCGGAACTCCCTCTTTCGTCTTGGCAGACAACCGACATCGAAGTCGAAAAGAGTCACTTTATTACCTGGACCTGCCACGCCTCAGATATTGATGCATTCACTCGCATGCTGGCGGAGGCTAAAGCCGAGCATCCCAATGCGAGCCATCACTGCACGGCCTATATTGCTGGCCCACCCGGCGAGCAAAATTTGATTGGCTTCTCTGATGATGGCGAACCTGGCGGCACCGCAGGTCGCCCAATGTATCAAGTTCTGCAGGGCAGCCAATTAGGTCAAATCGGTTGCGTGGTGATCCGCTATTTTGGCGGGACGAAGTTAGGTACCGGCGGCTTGGCCCGCGCTTACGCTCAGGCGGTTAGTCATGCTTTGGAGACGCTACCTACCCGGGAAGTGGTCGAGCGCGATCTTTATACCTTGCGGCTCGGCTTTGCCAATGAAGCGATTGCCCGCGCCTGGTGCGAAGAGCAGGCTATCCCCATTGAGCAAGCGGATTACGATGGCGACGGTGTTCGTCTGACCATTGGTTGGCCACGGGACAACCCATTTGACCTTTCCCCGCTAGAAAACCGCTTGAAGAGCGCTATCGATATTCTCACTCGCTAGCTAGATAGCCTTTCGAAACAGCTTTTCGAAACAACTCTTAGAAATAGCACTTCAAAAAAGCCCTTCAAAAAAAACGCGACATACTGAACCTGTCAGTACGCCGCGCTCGTAGTCTCACTCTTTTTGCGTTAACCCAGGTATTTAATCATTACCCCAGCCGCGACTGCCGACCCAATAACCCCTGCGACGTTGGGGCCCATGGCATGCATCAACAGGAAGTTATGCGGGTTTGCTTCCAGGCCCACTTTGTTGGCAACCCGTGCCGCCATCGGCACCGCAGAAACACCCGCAGCACCAATTAACGGATTGATGGGCATTTTGCTGACTAAATTCATCAGCTTTGCCATCAATACGCCCGCGGCGGTGCCTATTCCAAAGGCCACAATGCCCAGCCCTAATATCCCCAGAGTCTCAAACGCCAGGAAACTCTCGGCCATTAGCTTGGAGCCCACCGACAAGCCTAGGATTATCGTCACGATATTGATCAGGGCGTTTTGTGCAGTATCCGATAAGCGCTCTACCACGCCGCACTCGCGCATCAGGTTACCGAAACAGAACATCCCCAGCAGCGGCGCGGCATCAGGCAGAAACAGGGCAACCAGAATCAGCAGCATTAGCGGAAAGATCACTTTTTCCAGCTTGGACACTGGCCGCAACTGCGTCATTTTGATTTCCCGCTCTTTCTGGGACGTCAAAAGACGCATGATCGGCGGCTGAATCAGCGGCACCAACGCCATATAGGCGTAGGCGGCCACGGCAATCGCCCCCAATAGCTCAGGCGCCAGCACGCTAGAAACGTAAATAGACGTTGGGCCGTCGGCGCCACCAATAATACCAATGGCGGCCGCCTGATTAAGCGAGAAGTCCATCACGCCCATCGAGGTAAGCACCACAGCGCCAAACAGCGTGGCAAAGATACCAAACTGGGCGGCGGCGCCTAAAAATAGCGTGCGCGGATTGGCCAACAGCGGGCCAAAGTCAGTCATTGCCCCGACACCCATAAAGATAATCAGCGGCGCGATACCAGAGGCAATGGCAACTTTGTAGAAGTTGTAGAGCATGCCATCGCTGTAGCCGACGCCAATGGCGATATCTCGCGCGGCACGAACCTGATCTGGCGCCGCAGCATCATGGGCGATTACCTTAAGGGACTCACGCCATGCTTCAACGTTTGCCAGTGGATCAAGACTCGCGCCTAATGCTGCCGCCATTTGCTGCAGCACCGCGGGTTTAGCCACTTCAATCGCTTGATCGAGCGCTGAAATGGCCAGCCCGGCTTCAGGAATATTCGCAAGAATCCCGCCAAAGCCGATGGGTACCAGAAGCAGCGGCTCAAATTTCTTATAAATGGCTAGGTAAAGCAGCAGTAGCCCCACCATGATCATCGCCGCTTGACCGAGCTCAAGGTTATATAGCCCCGAGCCTTCCCATAACGTCACTAATTTATCCATTACTGGGCCCTTAGAGCTCGATCAGCGTATCGCCTACGGCTACGCTGTCGCCCTCGCTGACGTTGACCTTAGACACAGTGCCTGCGCTGCTGGCACGCACTTCGGTTTCCATTTTCATCGCTTCAAGAATGATGACCACATCACCTTCCGCGACTTGCTCACCAGGGCGTACATTGACCTTGAAGATATTGCCCGCCAGCGGCGCATCGATGCTTTCACCGCTGGGTGCCGGAGCTTCCTCTTTGGGTGCAGTAGTACTGGCTGACGTTTGCTCTTGCACCTCGCCCAGCTCACCGCCTTCAGAAACCTCCACCACGAAGGATTTGCCGTTGAGTTTCACGGTGTAGGTTTCCGGGCCGCTGCTCGCGGCGGGCGCTTTGCTGTCTACCTTTGCGGGTGTCTTTTCAGCGCTTGCTTCAGCAACCTGGGGAACGGGCTCAAAGGCATCGGGATTGTCGCGGTTCTTGAGGAACTTCAAACCAATCTGCGGAAACAGCGCATAGGTCAGCACGTCATCGACTTCGCGCTTGCCTTCGGCCAAGCGGATACCGTCAGCGCTGGCTTTCTCTTTCAGCTCGGCAGCCAATCTATCCATTTCAGGAGAGAGATTGTCCGCCGGGCGACAGGTAATCGGCTCGCCGCCTTCCAACACGCGCTTTTGCAGCTCGGCATTGAAGGGCGCTGGTGCAGCACCATATTCACCCTTGAGCAGCGCCTGAACTTCCTTGGAGATCGACTTATAGCGCTCGCCCATCATCACGTTCATCACCGCCTGGGTGCCGACGATTTGCGACGTGGGCGTTACCAGCGGGATAAAGCCAAGGTCTTCGCGTACGCGAGGAATCTCGTTCAGCACATCGTCAAGCTTATCGCCCGCGCCCTGCTCTTTGAGCTGGCCTTCCATGTTGGTCAGCATGCCGCCGGGCACCTGAGCAATCAGAATGCGTGAATCAATACCGCGCAGCGAGCCTTCAAAGGCGGCGTACTTCTTGCGCACTTCGCGGAAGTAACCGGCAATATCTTCCAGCAGCTCGAGATCCAATCCGGTGTCGCGGCCGGTGTCTTTGAGCATTGCCACCACTGACTCGGTGGGACTGTGGCCATAGGTCATCGACATGGACGAGATCGAGGTGTCGACGTTATCGATCCCGGCCTCTACTGCTTTCAAAATGGTCGACGTAGACAGGCCGGTGGTGGCGTGACAGTGCAGATGCACTGGAATCGATAGCTCTTTTTTGAGCCGCGAAACAAGGTCGAAGGCTGTGTAGGGAGTGAGTAGCCCCGCCATATCCTTGATAGCCAATGAATCTGCACCCAAACCGGCAATGGTTTTGGCGAGATCGACCCAGCTATCCAGGGTATGTACCGGGCTCACGGTATAAGAGATGGTGCCCTGGGCGTGGCCTTCGACGTTACGCACCGCCTGAATGGCGCGCTCCAAATTACGCGGATCATTCATGGCGTCAAAAACGCGGAAGACGTCAACACCGTTGGTTTTTGCCCGCTCGACAAATTTATCGACGACGTCGTCGGCGTAGTGGCGGTAACCCAGCAGGTTCTGGCCGCGCAGTAGCATTGCCTGGGGCGTATTTGGCATGGCTTCTTTCAGGGCGCGGATACGCTCCCATGGATCTTCACCCAAATAGCGGATACAAGCGTCATAGGTCGCCCCACCCCAGGTTTCCAGCGACCAGTAGCCAACGCGATCCAGCTTTTCGGCGATCGGCAGCATATCGTCCAAACGCATACGCGTCGCAAATAGCGATTGATGGGCATCGCGCAGCACGACATCGGTAATGCCTAGAGGGCGTTTTGTTTCGTTCATGGTCTTAGCTCACCGTAGAGAATTGTCAGTTTGTAGTAAAAATAACAAAAAAATAGCCTAGAGAGGGCTGAGATAGAAAAAAATGAGAAAGTTAACGACGTCGTGTCGAGCGATAACGGTGCACTGCAGCACTGATCACCGCCAACATCTCGTCATTTTGGCTGGCAGGCGCTGAAGATGACGGCGACTTCTTGCTCACTTCAGCCGCGGTGGGGGCAGGCTGAAAACGGCCAATCAACTTCGACATTAGCGTAACGCTAATAACTAAAATAGTAAGAAAAACAAACACAACGCCCATACCAAGCGCCATTAACGCCAACCCGTCCTGCAATAGTTCATAATCCTGCATAAGACGCTCCTACCTCTCGAAGTACAGTTGCTAGACACGTTATTTCACCAGCGGCTATTAAAGCCCCTTGGCGCAGTGAGGGGAATACACTAACCTGCCACACCCAGAATAGAATGCAATGGCGCGATAGTGGAAGTCATGGTTGTTAATTTACTACAAAACGGCAGAATTGGCCTAGCCCCTATGGAAGGGGTCATCGACGCACTGACGCGTGACCTGTTAACCCGTCACGCGGGGTTCGACTGGACGGTTACCGAATTTGTCCGCGTCGTCGATGAACGCCTACCGCCAAGAGTGTTTTATAAGCATTGCCCGGAACTTGCGCAACCGCCGGTGGCAACGCCGAGCGGGATTCCTGTGCATTTACAACTTTTGGGCTCAGACCCTGCTGCCCTAGCGGCCAATGCGCAGCAGGCGCTCAAACTTGGCGCAGTTAGCGTTGACCTTAATTTCGGCTGCCCAGCCAAACTGGTCAATCGACACGATGGCGGCGCTTCGCTTTTACGCCAGCCCGATCGGGTCTACCAAGCGGTTAGAGCCGTTCACGATGCGTTAGACGGGCAAATCCCGGTCACTGCCAAGATCCGCCTGGGCTTCGCCAACCGCCGCTTAGCGGTTGCCTGCGCCCAAGCCACCGAAGCGGGTGGCGCAGCGCAGCTGGTCGTACACGCCCGCACCCGCGATGAAGGCTACCGACCGCCTGCGCACTGGGAATGGATTGGCAAAATACGCCGCCATGTCAGTATCCCCGTTGTCGCCAATGGGGATATCTGGACGCTGGAGGATTACTGGAAAGCGCGCACGCTTTCAGGCTGTCGCGATGTGATGTTAGGCCGCAGTGCACTGGCAGACCCCTGGCTAGCGCCACGCATCCGCCACTGGCTACAGACCGGCGAGCGGCTGCCCGAAAGCAGCTGGTCCATGCGCGCCAACGTACTCAAGGAGTACGCCGCTCTGCAGCGCCAACAGCTGCCTGACCGCGTTGTCGTCTCTCTGGTAAAGCAGTGGCTTGCCCAAATGCGCCAAGGCAGCGCCGAAGCCGAGCAGAACTTTCAGCGGGTGAAGCGCATTACCGAACTGGATCACCTGCTCGATAGCCTTGTGGTTGACGAGCAGCACGCCACCCTGGCTTAGGCTCTGTCTGAAAAGTGCCTGAGCTCGACAATACGGCGTTAAAAATTGGCTCAGAATACTCATTTACACCCCGTAAACTCCGTTTCTTCGCCAATTTTTGCCTTGTCTTGTCTTCGCTAGCCGACCTTTCAGGCAGAGCCCTAGCGCTCCTTTCTGCAACGCCTTATCAATTTATAGCCAAAAAAAAGCGCCCTACCGCAAAGCGGGGGCGCTACACACGATCGCAAGACCGGAGCGCGAGCTTATATACCGGTCAGGCTGGAAAATAGTCAGTCAGGTTAGAAACAAGCAGGCAGACTGGAAACAGAAAACCCGCTCTCGTTAAGAGAGCGGGTTTTGAAATCTGGCGCGCCCGGGAGGATTCGAACCTCCGACCCCCTGATTCGTAGTCAGGTACTCTATCCAGCTGAGCTACGGGCGCGTAATGTTACAACTAATCTATACTAATACTGCTACTAAGTAGGTGGCGCGCCCGGGAGGATTCGAACCTCCGACCCCCTGATTCGTAGTCAGGTACTCTATCCAGCTGAGCTACGGGCGCATACCTTGTGACCATGTACTTTCTAGCTAAGTACTTTTTTAAGTACTCTATAACTTAAGTACTTAATGGTCATGCTATTGGCGGAGAGAGAGGGATTCGAACCCTCGATAGGGCTATAAACCCTATACTCCCTTAGCAGGGGAGCGCCTTCAGCCACTCGGCCACCTCTCCTCAACGGCACGGCGCGAATATTACCGATTTAGGGATCTTGTGTCTAGTCCTCTGCCGATTTTTTTCGCGCCGACCATATCTTACCTATCAGCTTACGTCTTAAGCATCGCGTCATCATGCAAACCCGCAAGTCTTATTCCACTTCGTTTTCACTATTTCTTTCACGCTGAATGCGCTGATAAATCTCTTCCCGGTGAACCGCAACATCTTTAGGCGCATTAACACCAATACGCACTTGATTGCCTTTCACACCTAAGACGGTGACAGTGATTTCATCACCGATCATCAAGGTTTCGCCAACACGGCGAGTTAGGATGAGCATGGCTGATCTCCTTTTCAGACGTTTAATGCAACGGGATGTGTCAGCCCGAGGCAACACTAGGCCATTATGCGGCATAGCGTTGCCTGTCACCAACGGCTCCGGCTCCATGACACCTCAACTTCCCGTTGAAAGAAAGCTCACCACCACATGGCAGCAAGTACCCCTTCAGCGTAGAAGATTTAAGGCATTAATGTTATTCAGATTCGATATCTGCCTTATCTAAACCAAAGGCTTTGTGTAATGCATTGACGGCAAGTTCCATATGCTTCTCATCAATGACGACTGAGATTTTAATCTCAGAGGTGGAGACCATACGAATATTGACGTTCTCATCAGCCAGCACGCGGAACATTTTTGATGCCACACCCGCGTGGGAGCGCATTCCCACACCGACCAAAGAGACCTTGGCGATGTTGTCATCACCACGCAGCTCACCACCACCTAGATCCGGGATTACCGTCTCTTCAAGCAGTTTCTTGGTAGCTTTGTAATCGCCTTTGGCAACCGTAAAGGTGAAATCGGTATAGTCACCAGCCGGGGCAACGTTCTGTACGATCATATCGACTTCGATATTGGCATCGGCAATCGGGCCAAGAATACGTGAAGCGACGCCTGGTACATCCGGCGTATTGAGCAGGGTCAGTTTGGCTTCATTCTTGGTAAAGGCGATACCGGAGATCAGTGGTTCTTCCATAGCGTCCTCGTCTTTGTCTGCTTCTGCAACAATTAGGGTACCGGGGCCGTCTTGAAAGCTAGACAGCACCCTCAGGGGCACGTTGTATTTACCGGCAAACTCTACCGCGCGGATCTGCAGTACTTTAGAGCCAAGACTAGCCAGCTCCAGCATCTCTTCTACCGTAATGCTTTCCAGACGCTGGGCCTTGGAGCATACGCGGGGGTCAGTGGTGTATACCCCGTCGACATCGGTATAAATCTGGCACTCATCGGCGCCAAGTGCGGCGGCCAGGGCTACACCCGTGGTGTCAGAGCCACCACGACCTAAGGTAGTGATGTTGCCGTCCTCATCGACCCCTTGGAAACCGGCAACGACAACTACCTGCCCTGCTTCCAGGTCAGCTTTTAGATCGTCGGTTTCGATGCGCTGGATACGCGCCTTGGTATAGGCGCTGTCCGTATGGATACCTACCTGGGCGCCAGTGTGTGAAGTGGCTTGCACGCCAATTTGCTGCAGCGCCATAGCGAGTAGTGAGATCGTCACCTGCTCGCCGGTCGACAGCAGCATATCCATCTCGCGCGGTGCGGGATCGTCATTAAGTGCCTGAGCCATGTCCGTGAGGCGGTTGGTTTCGCCGCTCATAGCGGAGACCACAACCACCACCTGATGGCCTTGATCGCGGAAGCCCTTAACCTTTTCCGCTACGGCCTTGATACGCTCGACAGAGCCCACCGAAGTGCCGCCGAACTTCTGTACGTATAGTGCCATATGCCGTTTTTCCTATGCGTTCGGGAATGGAGGGTGAAGTTGTCACAAGTATTAAATAAATAATAAGGCCGACGACAATCATGCCACCGGCCTTGGGGTTTAGCTAAGTGCGTTTTCTAACCATGCCGGTACGCTCTTCAACGCATCCGGCAGAGCATCGGGCTGGCTACCTCCTGCCTGAGCCATATCCGCGCGACCACCACCTTTACCTCCTACCTGAGAGGCAACATGGTTAACCAGCTCACCGGCTTTAACCCGGCCGGTCAGGTCTTGGGTTACCCCAGCAATCAGGCTGACTTTGCCCGCTACCTGATCGGCAACCCCAAGGATAATAACCCCGGAACTGAGCTTGTTCTTCAGTTGGTCAAGAATGCCTCGCAGGTCTTTGCCAGAGACACCTTCCAACTGTGTCGCTAACAGTTTAACGCCGTTGACCTCGTGCACCTGACTCAGCATGTCACTACCCGCAGCACTGGCCAGTTTAGCTTTAAGCTGCTCAAGCTCTTTTTCTAGGCTACGATTGCGCTCAACCAGAGACTCTACCCGCGCTTCAACTTGCTCAGGCTTGGTCTTCAAACGTTCGCCCAAACGCTCAAGGCGGGCTTCCTGCTCGCGGAAGTAGGCTAACGCATTTTCACCGGTGATCGCTTCGATACGGCGTACACCGGAGGCAATGCCCACTTCGCTAATCACATGACAGCAGCCGATATCGCCACTACGTGTCACGTGGGTACCACCGCACAACTCGATAGAGAAGTCGTCGGCACCAATCGTCAGTACCCGCACGTTCTCGGCGTATTTGGCCTCAAACAGCGCCGCCGCCCCTTTGGCTTTGGCTTGATCCAGGCTCATTTGCTCGGTTTTAGTCGGCGCATTAGCCAGAATCTGCTCATTGACCAGCCGTTCGACTTCCGCCAACTGCTCGGCAGTCATCGGCTCAAAATGGCTAAAGTCGAAGCGCAGCCGCTCAGCATTAACCAGCGAGCCTTTTTGCTGCACGTGATCGCCTAGCACCATACGCAGCGCTTTGTGCAGCAGGTGGGTCGCCGAGTGGTTACGGATCGTGGCGGTACGCAGACTGGCATCCACTTCGCCGCGTACGCTAGCACCGACACTTAGCGAACCTTCCACCATGATGCCCTGGTGTAAGTGATGGCCGCTCTGCTTTTGGGTATCCGTCACCTGGAAACGACCGCCGTCGACATGCAGGTAGCCGGTATCGCCCACCTGGCCGCCTGACTCACCGTAAAATGGCGTGCGATCTAGCACCACAACGCCCTTCTGCCCCGCTTCCAGCGCAGCCAGTGCATTGCCTTCGCTGTCAACCAGTGCCGTTACCTTGGCTTGATCCTCCAGGCGATCATAGCCAGTGAAAGCCGTCTCACCGTCAAGCTCAATAGAGGCACTGTAGTCGGCGCCGAACTGGCTAGCCGCCCGGGCACGCTCGCGTTGGGCCTCTAAGGCCTGCTGAAAGCCCTCTTCATCGAGCGTGACGCCGCGTTCGCGGCACACATCAGCGGTGAGATCAAAAGGAAAGCCGTAGGTGTCGTAAAGCTTAAACACCGTTTCACCCGGCAGCACCTTACCATCCAGCTCGGCTAAGGCTGCATTTAACAATCCCATGCCGTGGTCCAGGGTGCGCGCAAACTGCTCTTCTTCTTTCAACAGCACCCGAGTGATCTGGTCATTCGCCTCGCGAAGCTCTGGATACGCATCGCCCATTTCAGCATCCAGCGCGTCCACCAGCTTGTGGAAGAACGGCTCTACGGCGCCCAGCTTGTGGCCATGACGAATCGCACGGCGAATAATCCGACGCAGCACATAGCCGCGCCCTTCGTTGGAAGGCAGTACACCATCGGCAATCAGGAAGGCACAGGAGCGAATGTGATCGGCAATCACGCGCAACGAAGGTGTAGCGGTGTCTGGGTGCCCGGTAGCTTTAGCGGCAGCCTGCAGCAAGCTCTGGAACAGATCAATTTCGTAGTTAGAGTGCACGCCCTGCATAACGGCGGCCACGCGCTCCAAGCCCATACCGGTATCGATAGAGGGCTTGGGCAACGGATTCAGCGTACCTTGGCTATCACGATCAAACTGCATGAACACCAGGTTCCAGATTTCGATGTAGCGGTCGCCATCTTCTTCCGGGCTACCGGGAGGGCCGCCCCATACCTCTGGACCGTGGTCAAAAAAGATTTCCGAACTCGGACCACAAGGGCCGGTGTCGCCCATTTGCCAGAAGTTATCTTCGTCTAATTTGGAAAAGCGCTCGGGGTCAATACCGATCTCGTCTTTCCAGATACGTTCAGCTTCGTCATCGCTGACATGCACCGTGACCCACAGCTTCTCTTTAGGCAGACCCAGCGTTTCGGTCAGAAATACCCAGGCAAAGCGTATGGCGTCGTGCTTGAAGTAGTCGCCAAAGCTGAAGTTGCCCAGCATTTCAAAAAACGTGTGGTGACGTGCGGTATAGCCGACATTGTCTAAATCATTATGCTTACCGCCTGCGCGTACGCAGCGCTGCGCAGATGTTGCACGCACGTATGGGCGTGGGTCGCGACCCAGAAACACATCTTTGAAAGGCACCATGCCGGCATTGGTAAACAGCAGCGTCGGGTCATTGCCCGGCACTAAAGAGCTGGTGGGTACAATCGTATGTCCCTGCTTTTCAAAGAAGGTAAGAAAGGCCTGTCTGATTTCTGCGCTTTTCATAGGGTATCCGTAACAAGAAAGCGTGGTGTCCCAGGGCGCTGTCGACGCTACCCTCAGGGGTCGCAAAGGGGCCATTATAGCGCAGTTGTCAAACGACTAAAGCCGCACTTAGTGGCAGAGAGGCAAACTACTAGGTAGAAAAGCGTAGGAGAGCGCTATTAGAAAGGTAAGAGAAGGCGTTTTACAGGCAGGGGGAAAGTATTACAGACAAGAGAAAATATATTACAAGCAGGAGAAAAATTATTACAGACAGGAGAGCGCGTAGCGGATTTGCTCAAAATCGAAGCCACGACTAGCCAGAAAGCGCTCGCGTCGAGCGCGCTCTTTAGGCGTCTCACCAGGGCTATCGAAGCGTCGCGCCAGCGTTTCCCGGGCTAGCTCGAACCAGTCAACCTGCTCCCCTTCTTCCACCTCTTCAAAAGCGGTATTAAGGGTTTCCTGATCAACGCCGCGTTGGCGAAGCTCGCCTTTAATACGAATAACACCCTGGCCGCGCAGAATGCGCGAGCGTACGAAACTAGCCGCAAAACGCGCATCAGACTGCAGGTCCTGTTCGGCCAGAGCGTCTAAACACTCATCGATAGCGGTATCGTCGAAGGCTTTTTTCTTCAAGCGCTGTGCTAGCTCGGCGCGAGAGTATTCGCGCCGAGCCAGTAGGCCAATCGCGATGTCACGGGGCGTGGCATCGCGCTGAGACATAAAGGCCATTAGATTATCTCAGTTAGAACAGACTTAGAGCAGATCGTCATCGTTGGCATCCACTTCGGCCGCTGCTTCGGTAGGTGCACCTTCCTTCTCCTTTTTAGGATCAGGCTTGGCCAAGAGCTGCTCACGAATCTGTGTTTCGATTTCGAGCATAATGTCTGGATGCTCTTCCAGGTAAAGCGCGGAGTTTGCTTTACCCTGGCCGATTTTCTTGCCTTTATAGCTGTACCAAGCACCGGCTTTATCGACTAGGTTGCACTGCACGCCCAGGTCGATGACCTCGCCAGCGTGGTAGATACCCTTGCCATAAAGGATTTGGAATTCAGCCTGACGGAATGGCGGTGCCACTTTATTTTTGACTACTTTCACGCGGGTTTCGTTACCGGTGACTTCATCGCCCACTTTCACCGAGCCTGTGCGGCGAATATCCAGACGCACGCTGGCATAGAACTTAAGCGCGTTACCACCGGTAGTGGTTTCGGGTGAACCAAACATCACGCCGATCTTCATGCGGATCTGGTTGATGAAGATCACCAGGCAGTTGGCGTTTTTGATATTACCGGTGATCTTACGCAGCGCCTGTGACATCAAACGTGCCTGTAGGCCAACATGGGTATCGCCCATTTCGCCTTCGATTTCAGCGCGCGGGGTCAACGCAGCGACAGAGTCGATAACAATCACGTCAACACCGCCGGAACGCACCAGCATATCGGTAATTTCTAACGCCTGCTCGCCAGTGTCCGGCTGGGAAATCAGTAGATCATCCAGGTTGACGCCTAGCTTTTCGGCATAGCTCGGATCCAGAGCGTGCTCGGCATCCACGAACGCACACACTTTGCCTTGCTTTTGCGCTTGCGCAATCACCGAAAGGGTCAGCGTTGTCTTACCCGAGGACTCCGGACCAAAAATTTCAGCTACGCGGCCAAACGGCAGCCCGCCGATGCCAAGTGCGATATCCAGACCCAACGAACCCGTGGAAACCGACGGCATGACCACACGCGGTGCGTCACCTAGACGCATGACGGTGCCCTTGCCGAACTGACGGTCGATTTGGGTGAGTGCAGCGTTTAGCGCTTTTGTGCGGTTGTCATCCTGAGCCATTCAGAGATTCCTCATAACAAGCTGTATAATTACCCAGTAGTATGCCAAAGATTGTGCCGTAAACAAATCCTTGATCACGCTTTCTCTTAACTATTTTCCTACCCCTACCCCTGCTTGCCTGCCTTCACCCGCGCATCCAGGCGTGCCACCAGCCCTGCCAGCGCCTGCCGCACTGCCTGCTCGCGCACTGCTTGGCGATCCCCAGGGAAGTGGAAACACTCGGCTTGCTGCTCAGCGGTATCACCCCAGGCGAGCCAAACGGTACCCACCGGCTTTTCAGCACTACCACCATCCGGCCCGGCCACCCCACTAACGGCAACGCCCAAGCCCGCACCGCTTTCCCGGCAGGCGCCTTGCACCATCGCTTTCACTACTTCTTCGCTCACCGCCCCATGTTCTGCCAGTATAGCGTCTGGCACGCCGAGCAGGCGGCTCTTAGCCGCGTTCGCATAGGTCACATAGCCCGTTGTAAAGTAAGCAGAGCTACCCCCCGTGCTGGTAATCGCACTAGCAATACCACCGCCCGTGCAGGATTCAGCGGCGGTCACTTCCACCTTCAACTGCTGACAAAGCCGCCCTAGGCGCTGAGCTAGCAGCGTCAAATCAAGATTTTTCAGGCTAGATACGCTGGGCACTATGGTCGCTCCTTCAAGTGAGTCGTCTGTTCAGCGTAGAATACTGTGTTTAGCTTTCTCAAAGAAATTGCTCAATCAGGACGCCCATGTCACAGGCCATTCCCCCTAACACGCCAATGATCACGCAGTATTTAAAGATCAAACGCGAACACCCCGAGGTTCTGCTGTTTTACCGAATGGGGGATTTTTACGAGCTGTTTTTCGACGACGCCAAGCGCGCCGCCGCACTGCTGGATATTACCCTTACCCAGCGCGGCCAGTCGGGGGGGAAGCCGATCCCGATGGCGGGTGTACCTTACCATAGCGCTGAAGGCTATTTGGCGCGTCTGGTCGCTGGCGGTGAATCGGTAGCGATCTGCGAACAGATAGGCGACCCCGCGACCAGCAAAGGGCCTGTTGACCGCCAAGTAGTACGTATCGTCACCCCCGGCACGCTCCACGATGAAGCGCTGCTCGATGCCCGCCGCGACAACGTACTGGTATCGGTCTCCCCCGGTAAAGATAGCTGGGGCCTTGCCTGGCTAGAACTCTCTAGCGGCCGCTTCAATGTATTGGAAGTTGAGAGCGAAGCCGAAATGCTCGCCGAGCTTACTCGCCTCTCCCCTGCTGAGTTGCTGGTGCCCGAAAGCCTGACGCTACCCGATGCCTGGTCGCAAAAGCGCAGCCTGCGTCGCCAGGGCGAGTGGCTGTTTGATTTGGAGAGCGCCACCCGCAGCCTGTGCGATCAGTTTGAAGTGCAGGATTTACGCGGCTTTGGCTGCGCACACTTAACCACCGCACTGATTGCCGCCGGAGTGCTGATTGATTACGCCCGCGACACTCAGCGCTCGCGCTTGCCCCACGTGACCGCGATTAGCGTTGAGAATCGCGACGATGCAGTAGTGATCGACGCCGCCAGCCGGCGTAATCTGGAAATCGATATTAACCTGGGTGGCAACAGCGACAACACCTTGGCGAGCGTGCTGGACACCTGCACCACCGCTATGGGCTCGCGGCTACTCAAACGCTGGCTGAATCGTCCGCTGCGCCAACGAGAGATTGTCCAAAACCGCCATGCAGGCGTGGCGTTGCTAAGCCTAGTTGCCGCTTACATGTCACTGCGCGAGACGTTGAGCGATGTGGGCGATGTGGAGCGCATTCTGGCCCGGGTCGCGCTGTACAGCGCCCGGCCACGGGATTTGGCGCGTCTGCGTGACGCCCTGGTCACTCTGCCTACCCTTGAACAGCAGTTGGGCGAGGTAGAGAACGGCAGCGCGCTGGATAGCCTGCGCCCGCATATCCGCCCCTACCCTGAAATGGCTGACATGCTCAGCCGCGCGCTAGTTGAGAATCCGCCGGTGGTGATCCGCGATGGCGGGGTGATTGCCAACGGCTTTGATGCCGAGCTCGACGAGCACCGGGGCATGGCCGAGAACGCGGGCGACTATCTTGTTCGGCTGGAAACCCGCGAGCGCGAGCGTACCGGACTTGCTAATCTCAAAGTCGGCTATAACCGGGTACATGGCTACTTTATCGAGCTGCCGCGCTCCCAGGCGCAGCAAGCACCCGCTGACTATATTCGCCGCCAGACGCTGAAAAACGCCGAGCGTTTTATCATTCCTGAACTCAAAGAGTTTGAGGATAAGGCGCTGTCGGCTAAATCCCGCGCACTGACCCGTGAAAAATGGCTTTATGACCGCCTGCTGGGCGAGCTGAATGACAGCCTTCACGCGCTACAAAGCACTTCTCAAGCGCTTGCGGAGTTGGATGTGCTGTGCGCCTTTGCCGAACGCGCCGAGGCGTTGAGCTGGGTGCGCCCGACGCTGAGCGAGGCCACAGGCATTCGTATCGAGGCGGGGCGGCACCCTGTGGTTGAACAGGTTAGCGAAACGCCCTTTGTGCCCAATGACGTTACGCTTAACCCCGACCAGCATATGCTGATTATTACCGGGCCTAATATGGGTGGTAAATCGACCTATATGCGGCAAACAGCGCTAATTGCTCTGCTCGCCCACTGCGGCAGCTTTGTGCCCGCCGATGCCGCCGAGATCGGTCCGCTGGATCGGATATTTACCCGCATTGGCTCGTCGGATGATCTGGCAGGCGGACGCTCCACCTTTATGGTCGAGATGACCGAAACGGCCAATATTTTGCACAATGCCACCCAGCAAAGCTTGATTTTGATGGATGAAATTGGCCGCGGCACTAGCACCTTTGACGGGTTATCGCTGGCCTGGGCGAGTGCGGAATATCTTGCCAAAGGGCGCGCGCTAACGCTGTTTGCCACCCACTATTTTGAGATGACCGCCTTACCCGAACATATGGAGGGCGTGGCCAACATACACCTGACGGCGACCGAGCATGGCGACAGCATCGTGTTCATGCACCGCATTGAAGCAGGCCCGGCTAGCCAGAGTTACGGTTTGCAGGTCGCTCAATTAGCGGGCGTACCTGGTCATGTGATTAAACGGGCCCGTGAGAAGCTGATGAGCCTGGAGCAGCGCGATGTAGATAACACAGCGCAAGCGCCGCGAACGGCTCCCCAGCAAAACGACCTGTTTGCAGCCGCACCGCACCCGGTGGTGGAGGCATTGGAAAATGTCGATATGGATGGTTTAACGCCGCGGGAAGCGCTATCGCTGTTGTATCAGTGGCGAGACCTGATCTAATGGTGCTTATAGAATGAAAGGCGATAAGTGAGATTCAGGTGCCAGGGCAGGTTGAAGCGAGGGTCTTTCGACAGGGCCGGAAAATGTTCCCGACAATTCCGGCATTTCCGCCATCCATGGCGGTCAGATGTCGAAAGTAGCGCCCACGGACGGGTTTACAGCGCCCTCGCGGAAACCTGTACTGGCATTGCTACCAACTGGAATCATAAGGCGCTTGCCGCCAGGTAGGCGCACCACTAGAATGTCGCTCAAACTTTTAGCTTATAAAAAACGGCTGATTTATAACCATTCACGATTGACCATGGCCAGGAGCTACCTGGCCCTGCAAGAGGGATAGCAAGATGACGTTTGTCGTTACCGAGAACTGCATCCAGTGCAAATACACCGACTGTGTGGAAGTCTGCCCGGTCGACTGTTTCTACGAGGGCCCGAATTTCCTGGTCATTCATCCTGACGAGTGTATTGACTGCGCACTGTGTGAACCAGAATGCCCCGCTGAGGCGATATTCTCAGAGGATGAGCTGCCAGATGGGCAAGAGGCGTTTATTGAGATTAACGCTGAAATGTCAGAAGTATGGCCCAATATTGCCGAAAGGAAGGATCCGCTGCCTGACGCCGAAGAGTGGGACGGCAAGCCCGGTAAGCTTGAGAAGTTAGAGCGTTAAGCTTAACTCACGCCTGCTCTGCTGTTACTTTATAACCAGCGCTTTTTTTTGAAAAAAGCGCTGGTTTTTTATGGGGTTGCCAAGCGTGCATTGCCAAATAAGAGGCAAAAAAAAGGCGACCCGTAGGCCGCCCGCTCCAAGCACTTCCTCTGACCACTCCCTGTATCAACTTCCTCAGATGTCTTCCCTGCCGGGGCTCACCTCTCTGTATCGCCCGGCGCATCCGTCCTACATCCCGTTGCATCCTGTCTGAAGCATCCTTGCCTCCCCTTGTCCTGCGTGTATTGTGGCAGATCACGTCGGCTTCTCAACAAAGCCAAAATGCAAAAAGGCGAGTCTTAGCGACTCGCCTTAATTCCACAATTATCTTTAAAAACAAAAGCTTAAATTTGAATTAGTGGAAATTTTCGTTTCATCTTACCCCAAACCAAGCGATTCTCGTCGGCATTTGTAAGACATCTCTTACAAAATCTTGAGATATTACTTACAAACCTCACTCAATATTGGCGCTTTACTGACCTTTGATCGCTTTCAGGCCAGGATACGTGACATCTTCAAGCTCGGCCTCAATCACCAACAGACGGTTGTATTTAGCAACGCGATCAGAACGGCACAGTGAACCCGTTTTAATCTGACCGGCGCAGGTACCTACCGCCAAATCGGCAATAGTGGTGTCTTCCGTTTCACCAGAGCGGTGCGAAATTACCGCTGTAAAGCCTGCATCCTGGGCCATCTTGATGGCATCCAGCGTCTCGGAGAGCGAGCCGATCTGGTTGAACTTGATCAGGATAGAGTTACCGATCTGCTCATCAATACCACGCTTAAGAATCTTGGTATTGGTCACGAACAGATCGTCACCCACCAGCTGTACTTTAGCGCCCAGCTTGTCGGTCAGCGCTTTCCAGCCTGCCCAGTCGGACTCGTCCATGCCATCTTCGATGGACACGATTGGGTAATCGGCGCACAGGCCTGCTAGGTAATCAGTAAAGCCTTGGGCGTCGTAGCTTTTGCCTTCACCGGAAAGGTTGTACTGACCGTCTTTGTAGAATTCTGAAGAAGCACAGTCCAGCGCCAGCGTGACGTCTTTTCCCAGCTCGTAGCCAGCATCGGCAACGGCTTGCTTGATGACTGCCAGCGCATCAGCGTTAGACGCCAGGTTCGGCGCAAAGCCGCCCTCGTCGCCAACGGAGGTGGAAAGGCCTTTCGCCGACAGCACTTTTTTCAGGGCATGGAAAATTTCCGCGCCCATGCGCAGCGCTTCGCGGAAGTTAGGCGCACCTACCGGTTGAACCATAAACTCTTGGATATCAACGTTATTATCCGCGTGTTCACCACCGTTGATGATATTCATCATCGGCACCGGCATGCTGTACTGACCCGGCTGGCCGTAAAGCTCGGCAATGTGGGCATATAGCGGTACGCCTTTGGCGTTAGCAGCGGCTTTAGCCGCCGCCAGGGAAACAGCCAGAATCGCGTTCGCGCCCAAGTTCGCTTTATTCTCCGTGCCGTCCAACGCCAGCATGGCATCGTCTAAGCCGCGCTGATCACGCGCATCCATACCCAGCAACGCATCACGGATCTTGCCATTAACCGCATCGACTGCTTTCAGCACGCCTTTGCCCAGATAGCGCGACTTGTCACCGTCGCGCAGCTCTAATGCTTCACGTGAGCCGGTAGAAGCACCGCTGGGCGCGCAGGCTTCACCAACAGCGCCGCTGGCAAGACGTACGTTCGCCTGTACGGTGGGGTTACCACGCGAATCCAGCACTTCCAACGCACTGATAGCAACAATTTTGGTCATGGCAGTTTCCTTAACGGTAAGTCAGATAAAATTATTAATATAACGCCCTAATCAGCAAAACACGGCCTATCAAGCCACACGCTAACGAATGGTTAGCGGCTCAAACCCTTTTACCAGCGCATCCAGTTGGGCAAGCTGAGTTAAAAACGGCTCCAACTGATCCAGCGGGAGTGCACAAGGACCATCGCATTTGGCGTTATCAGGGTCAGGGTGAGCTTCTAAAAACAGCCCTGCAAGGCCAACAGCCACGCCTGCGCGCGCTAATTCAGCCACCTGAGCCCGACGACCATCGGCACTGTCTGCACGCCCACCTGGGCGTTGCAGTGCGTGGGTCACATCAAAAAATACCGGATACCCGGTTTGCTTCATATCACCAAAGCCAAGCATATCAACGATCAGGTTGTTGTAACCAAAGCTTGAGCCGCGCTCGCAAAGCATCAGTTGATCGTTACCCGCTTCCTGGAACTTGCTGATGATATGGCGCATTTCATGGGGCGCCAAAAACTGCGGCTTCTTGATGTTGATGACCGCGCCGGTTTTGGCCATAGCGACTACCAAATCGGTTTGGCGGGCCAAAAAGGCTGGCAGTTGGATAATGTCGGCCACTTCCGCCGCTGCTTCAGCCTGCCAGGGTTCGTGCACATCGGTGATAATCGGCACGTTGTGGCGGGCTTTGATATCGGCCAATATCTGCAGCCCTTTCTCCATACCCGGGCCGCGATAGGAGTGAATCGAGCTACGATTAGCTTTATCAAAACTGGCCTTGAAAACGTAGGGCATACCCAGTTTTTTAGTCACCGTGACGTAGGCTTGGGCAACTTCGTCGGCAAGCTCAGCAGATTCCAGCACATTCATGCCGCCCAGCAGCATAAGCGGCAAGGAATTGCCGGCGGTTAAGCCGGCAACGTTGATGTGACGCTCTTGAGTTCGTTCTTGAGAAGCCATGCTGTTGCCCTCTTATTCCTGAGAATGCGCATGGGCGCGATTACGCGCTGTTTTATGCTCTAACGCGGCGTTCACAAAGCCTGAGAAGAGCGGGTGGCCATCACGCGGCGTGGAGGTAAATTCCGGGTGGAACTGACAAGCCACGTACCAAGGGTGATCCGCCAGCTCGATAACCTCGACCAGTGACTGGTCAACGCTCTTACCCGAAATAACCAAACCTGCCTTTTCAAGCTCATCAATAAACTGGTTATTGACCTCGAAACGGTGACGATGGCGCTCAACAATCTCGTCAGCCCCGTAGGCTTCGCGCGCTTTGGTGCCTGTTTCCAGATGGCATACCTGCCCACCTAAGCGCATGGTGCCACCTAAATCAGACGCTGCATCGCGTAACTCGATTTTGCCTTCCGGATTCAGCCACTCAGTAATCAGGCCCACCACCGGATGCTGGGTATCGTGGGTAAACTCGGTGGAGTTGGCATCTTTCCAACCCGCCACGTTGCGAGCGAACTCAATCACCGCTACCTGCATGCCCAGGCAAATACCCAGATAGGGAACGTTATTTTCACGCGCGAATTGGGCGGTCATAATCTTGCCTTCCACGCCACGCTCGCCAAAACCGCCGGGCACTAGAATGGCGTCTTTGCCCGCCAAGCGTTCGGTGCCGTGGCGCTCGATGTCTTCGGAGTCAATATAGTCGACGTTGACCTTAATGCGACCTTGGATGCCGGCGTGAATCAGCGCTTCGTTGAGCGACTTGTAGGCATCCAGCAGCTCCATGTAC
The DNA here is from genome assembly GCF_030544485.1 of Halomonas sp. HAL1. Classification (NCBI taxonomy): domain Bacteria; kingdom Pseudomonadati; phylum Pseudomonadota; class Gammaproteobacteria; order Oceanospirillales; family Halomonadaceae; genus Halomonas; species Halomonas sp. HAL1. The sequence continues at coordinate 728,813 of NZ_CP130610.1, read as the reverse complement.
TTACCGACCATGGCGATACTGACGGACTTGAGCGGGTTGAGCTTGGCATCGAGCACCTTCACCCACTCGGATAAATCTGCTTCCGGGGCTTCCAGGCGCAGCTTATCGCAAACGATCTCGTCCAGACCGTGTTCATGGAGCATCAGCGGAATGCGATAAATCGTATCGGCATCCTGCAGCGGCACCACGGCACGCTCTTCGACGTTGGTGAACAGGGCGATTTTGCGACGCTCGCTCTCTTCCAGCTCAACTTCGCTGCGGCAAATCAAAATATCCGGCTGGATACCGATGGAGCGCAGCTCTTTCACGCTGTGCTGGGTCGGTTTGGTTTTGGTCTCACCCGCCGTTTTGATGTAGGGCACCAGGGTTAGGTGCATAAACAGCGCGCGGTTAGCGCCCTGTTCACTACGGATTTGGCGAATGGATTCAAGAAAAGGCAGCGATTCAATATCACCGACCGTACCGCCGATTTCCACCAGCGCCACATCAAAACCTTCGCCGCCCGCGTAAACGCGCTGCTTGATCTCGTCGGTGATGTGCGGGATGACCTGAACGGTGCCGCCTAAATAGTCGCCACGACGCTCTTTACGCAGTACGTGCTCGTAAACACGGCCGGTCGTAAAGTTATTGCGCTGGGTCATCTTGGTGCGAATGAAGCGCTCGTAATGCCCGAGATCAAGGTCGGTTTCGGCACCATCTTCTGTGACGAACACCTCACCGTGCTGGAAAGGGCTCATGGTGCCCGGATCCACGTTGATGTACGGGTCGAGCTTGAGCATGGTGACCTTAAGGCCGCGGGCCTCTAAAATCGCCGCAAGCGAGGCGGAGGCGATGCCCTTGCCAAGAGAGGACACAACGCCGCCGGTCACGAAGATATATCGTGTCATGGATAACCTGTCGAAACGTGATCAGAAGGCACGGCAGAAAGCCACGCCAGGATGGGTCGACAGACTAGCAGATTACGACCTAAGGCTCAATTTGAACTGCACTGCTTAAAGTAAGCGCTGTCATTGTGAAGCATCGCGCCCTGTCATTGAGAGGAGCGCAGCGACGCGGCAATCTAACCCCAGATCGCCACGCTTTGCTCGCGATGACATGCAGCTAAATATGCGCTGTCATTGTGAAGCATCGCGCCCTGTCATTGCGTATAGGGACTCCTCCCCGGTTGCAAACGACGATGATGGAAAAACATAAGCCGATGCGTGCGTATAGTCGGTCTCTTGATGGGGACGCTATCCCCTGACCCTGATGAACGTCGCGCACCTTCTCTCCTCAACGAGGCGTAGGCTTTTTCAGCCATCGCAATGATCAGGTTGCGAGAAGGTCGGTCTGACCTGTTTTTCATCGATCGTTGCCCGGCAACAAGGTAGCCGCCTCTCGGCGCTTAGCCGCTGATGGTGCTACCGCTTAGCTCACCATCAGCGCTGAACCGTCGTTAAACTCTCTACAATAGGACTGTCCGCTGTGCAGAACCGCCCAGGCGGTTCGTACTGTCTTGTTCGCTAACGCGACAGCCGCTTTGTTCTTGCCCACGCGTGCGACCAGCGCGCGTAGCCAACGGCTTTTGGCATCCTGCTTGTCACCCACGGTGTTGATGGCCGAGTGTGCGCCGCGTATCAGGGCGGCTTTCAGCGAGATTTGCCCCGTTCGGCCAATGCCCTTGATCTTCGCGATGCCACCACTGCTGTGTTGTGTCGGCGTCAACCCCAGATAGGCTGACGCTTGGCGACCTTTCTTGAAGGCGTTGCCGTTACCGAGGGCGCTATAGAGCTGGGTGGCGACCACCGGTCCCACTCCCTCAATCGCCAACAGTTGGCGACAAGGCATCACCGCACGGCTCATCTGCTCCACGCGCTTATCCAGTGACTGAATACGCTCGTTGAGTCGATCCAGCTCCGCCATTTGCTCGGCAATCAAGTCACGCATCAGCATCGAAAGCTCGTTATCGGCATCTTCCAGGGCGAGCCAGACACGTTGCTTTAACGCTTTCTGTCCCCGACCGCTGATCACTCCATATTCCTGCAATAACCCATGAACCTGATTGATCAACTGGGTGCGCTGATGGATGTACCTCTCCCGAATGCGGTGCAGGCTCTGAATATCCTGCTGCTCTACGCTTTTGAGTGGTACAAAGCGCATGTCCGGACGACATCCGGCTTCTACAATAGCGAGGGCGTCATTGGCATCTGTCTTGTGCCCTTTGCGAAAAGGCGTCACAAACTGGGGCGAAATGAGGGCAACGGTATGGCCGAGGGCCTGCAGTTGTCGCGCCCAATAATGCGATCCACCGCACGCTTCCATAAATACCCGACAGGCCGGTTGGCGGCGCATAAAATCCAAGACCTGATGCCGTTTAAGCTCTTTGTTGACCTGAACACGCGAGGAGCGGGTGTCGACAACACACACTTGAAAAACACGCTTTGCCAGATCAATACCTATCGTCGTATGCTTGTTCATGGCTCTTCCCCTCCGCATTGATGTGGTTCAACTATCAATGTAGCTCGCTGAAGCTTCGAGAGGGGAGGAGTCCCTTTCATTGAGGAGCGCAGCGACGCGGCAATCTAACCCCAGATCGCCACGCTTTGCTCGCGATGACATGAAGCTAAATATGCGCTGTCATTCTGAAGCATCGCGCCCTGTCATTGAGAGGAGCGCAGCGACGCGGCAATCTAACCCCAGATCGCCACGCTTCGCTCGCGATGACATGAAGCCTATAAAGGCAGCGCTTTTACACGCCCAGGTAGTCCAGAATACCTTCCGCCGCTTGACGGCCTTCGTAAATCGCCGTGACCACCAAATCAGAGCCGCGCACCATATCGCCACCGGCAAAGATTTTTTCGTTGCTGGTTTGGAAGGCGTACTGGCCGTGCTCCGGTGCGGTGACGCGGTCGCGCTCGTCAACTTGGATATTAGAGCTATCGAACCACGGCGCGGGGCTGGCCTGGAAGCCAAAAGCAATGACCACTGCATCCGCCGCGATGATCTCTTCAGAGCCGGGCACCACTTCAGGACGCTGACGGCCATTTTCGTCCGGCTCGCCCAAGCGCGTGCGCACCACCTTCACGCCCTCGACTTTCTCTTCGCCGACGACCGCGACCGGCTGACGGTTGAACAGAAACTCAACGCCCTCTTCACGGGCATTGGAGACCTCACGACGCGACCCCGGCATGTTGCCCTCGTCACGACGATAGGCACAGGTCACGCTGGTAGCGTTCTGGCGAATGGACGTACGGTTACAGTCCATCGCCGTATCGCCGCCGCCCAGAACGACCACACGCTTGCCTTCCATGGAGATATAGTCGTTGGGATCTTTTTCAAAACCCAGACAGCGGTTGACGTTGGCAATCAGGAAGTCCAGCGCTTTGTAAACGCCCGGCAGGTCTTCGCCAGGGAAGCCGCCTTCCATGTATTTATAAGTGCCCATCCCCAGGAATACCGCATCGTACTCCTGCATCAAGGTTTCAAACTCGATATCGATGCCGATTTCGGTATTGAGGCGGAACTCGACGCCCATCTCTTCAAACACCGCGCGGCGGCGCTCCATCACGCTCTTTTCCAGCTTGAACTCGGGAATACCAAAGGTCAGCAGGCCACCGATTTCCGGGTACTTGTCGAACACCACCGGCTTGACGCCGTTACGGGCCAGAATGTCGGCACAGCCCAGGCCCGCAGGGCCTGCACCGATAATGGCGACCTTCTTGTCGGTCCAGGTAACGTGGGACATATCCGGACGCCAGCCCATGGCAAACGCCGTATCGGTGATGTACTTCTCCACCGAACCAATGGTCACCGCGCCAAAGCCATCGTTCAGCGTACAGTCGCCTTCACACAGACGATCCTGCGGGCACACACGGCCACACACTTCGGGCAGCGAGTTGGTTTTGTGCGAGAGCTCAGCGGCTTCAATGATGTTGCCTTCCACCACCAGCTGCAGCCAGTTGGGGATGTAGTTGTGCACCGGGCACTTCCACTCGCAGTACGGGTTACCGCAGTGCAGGCAGCGGTGCGCTTGGCTTGCCGCGTCGGTGGGCTTGAACGGTTCGTAGATCTCCGCGAACTCTTTAGCACGGGCGCGGGCATCTTTCTTTTGTGGGTCCTTACGACCCACATCGACAAACTGAAAATCGTTATTTAAACGGTTAGCCATGATCTCTCTCCTGTCAGCGTGAGGGGCATAAGCGAGTTATTGCGGCTGACGCCGAGACTGATCCAGCAAACTACCTAGGCTGGCCGCTTTTGGCTTCACCAGCCAGAAGTGGCGCGCATAGTCGCTGAAGTCTTCCAAAATAGCCGCCCCGCGCGCGGAACCCGTCGCGGCCACATAGGCTTCAATCATTTCACGCAGGTGACGACGATACGCCTCCATGGCCTCTGTGTTGACGCGATGAATCTCAACCAGCTCATGGTTGTATTTATCCACGAAGGTGCGATCTTCATCCAACACATAGGCAAACCCACCGGTCATACCTGCGCCGAAGTTAACGCCCGTTTCACCAAGCACACAGACCAAACCGCCGGTCATGTATTCGCAGCAGTGGTCGCCTGCGCCTTCAATGACTGCAGAAGCACCGGAATTACGCACCCCGAAGCGCTCACCCGCCGTACCGGCTGCAAACAATGTACCGCCGGTGGCACCGTAAAGGCAGGTATTACCGATAATCGCCGTTTTATGGCTCTCAAACTGACTGACTTTGGGCGGCACAATCACGATGCTGCCGCCGTTCATGCCCTTGCCGACGTAATCGTTGGCGTCGCCTTCGAGATATAAATTCAAGCCACGCGCATTCCACACCCCAAAGCTCTGGCCTGCTACGCCAGTAAAGCGAGCGGTGATCGGTGCCGTTTCCAGGCCCTCTTCGCCATAGCGCTTGGCAATCGCGCCAGAGGTTAGCGCCGCCACACTGCGGTCGCAGTTGGTGATGGTGAAATCGAACTCACCGCCCGAGCGATTTTCGATGGCGTCTTTCAGCGCCGCCAGCACTTCCTGGTTTTTAGCACCCGGATCGTGCGGCACGTTACGGCTGACCTTACAGAACTGCGGTGCATCTTTAGGCACAAAATCATTCGCTAGCAGCGGCGTAAGATCAAGCTTACGCTGGGAAGCCGTGTTGCCTTCCAACACTTCAAGCAAATCGGTACGCCCGATTAGATCGGTCAGCTTGCGCACACCCAATACCGCCATCAGCTCACGCACTTCTTCGGCAATAAAGCGGAAGTAGTTTTTAACCATATCCACGGTGCCACGGAAGTGCTCGCCGCGCAGGAAATCATCCTGAGTGGCGACACCGGTGGCGCAATTGTTGAGGTGACAGATGCGCAGGTACTTACAGCCCAACGCGACCATCGGCGCGGTGCCAAAACCGAAGCTCTCTGCACCGAGTATCGCCGCTTTAACAACGTCGAGACCAGTTTTTAGGCCGCCATCGGTCTGCAGGCGAATCTTGTCGCGCAGGCCGTTGATACGCAGCGCCTGATGCACTTCAGGAAGCCCCAGCTCCCAAGGAGAACCGGCATGTTTGATCGAGGTCAGCGGGCTGGCCGCCGTGCCGCCATCGTAGCCGGACACGGTAATCAAATCCGCGTAGGCCTTGGCCACACCGGTGGCGATCGTGCCGATCCCCGGTTCCGATACCAGCTTCACCGACACCTGGGCATCCGGATTGACCTGTTTGAGGTCAAAAATCAGCTGGGCCAAATCTTCGATAGAATAAATATCGTGGTGCGGCGGCGGTGAAATCAGCGTGACGCCGGGTACCGCGTAGCGCAGCCGGGCAATCAGTTCGTTCACTTTGCCGCCAGGCAGCTGCCCGCCCTCACCGGGTTTGGCGCCCTGGGCGACCTTGATCTGCAGTACTTCTGCGTTGACCAGATAATGGGGCGTCACGCCAAAACGGCCGGAGGCGATCTGCTTGATTTTCGAGCTACGGATAGTGCCGTAGCGCGCCGGGTCTTCACCGCCTTCGCCAGAGTTGGAGCGGCCGCCCGCTTCGTTCATGGCCTGGGCCAGCGCTTCGTGAGCTTCCGGCGAGAGCGCGCCCAACGACATACCGGCGCTATCAAAGCGCGGCAGCAGCTCTTCAACCGGCTCTACTTCCTCCAGCGCAATCGGCGTTTCTGCCGGCTTGAGCTTGAGCAAGTCACGAATGGTGGCAACCGGACGCTCGTTCACCAACTGGGCGAACTTCTTCCACTTGGTGTAGCTGCCTTCCTGAACCGCCGCCTGCAGCGACATCACTACATCGGGGTTATAAGCGTGGTACTCGTGGCCGTGGACATACTTGAACATGCCACCTTGAGAAATTCCTTTACGCGGAATCCAGGCGTCTTTCGCCAGCAGCGCTTGCTGCATCTGCAGCTCGGCAAAACCGGCGCCTTGGATGCGCGACGCCATACCGACAAAGCACAGATCCATTACTTCGTCCGCCAAGCCCACGGCTTCAAACAGCATTGAGCCGCGGTAGGAGGCCAGCGTCGAGATACCCATTTTAGACAGGATCTTGAACAGGCCTTTCTGCAGACCTTTACGGTAATTCTCGCGGCCATCAGCCGGGTTACCGGTTAGCTCGCCCGTGCGATGCATATCCGCCATGACCTGATAAGCGAGCCACGGATAAACCGCCGTCGCACCCACGCCAAACAGCACCGCCATCTGGTGTGCATCCCGTGCGTAACCGGTTTCCACCACGATATTGGCGTTGGGGCGTAGCGCCAAACGGCCTAAGTGAGAGTGCACGGCACCCACGGCCAGGGCGGCCTGTATGGGAATCAGCCCTTTCGCCAGCTCGGCATCGGTGAGTACCAGAATGACTTTACCGGCGCGCACTTGAGCTTCGGCTTCTTCACATAGCGCTTTAAGCGCTATGTGCAGGCTCTGCTGTTCAGGATCGTAACCCAACGACAATGTATAGCTGGCAAACGCCGGATCATCCTGGCTGACCAACGCGGTAAATTTGCGTGGGGACAGTACCGGCGTGGTCAAGATCAAGCGATGCGCGTGCTCAGGCGTCGCTTTAAAGACGTTCAGCTCAGCACCACAGCAGGTTTCCAGCGACATCACGATCGCTTCACGCAGTGGGTCGATCGGCGGGTTGGTGACCTGGGCAAACTTCTGCCGGAAGAAATCCGTTAGCAGGCGCGGACGACTGGAGAGCACCGCCATCGGTGTATCGTCGCCCATAGAGCCAACGGCTTCCTGACCACTTTCCGCCAGCGGACGCAGCACTTGGTCGCGCTCTTCAAAGCTCACTTGGAACAGTTTCTGCTGCACGTTGAGCGAATCGGTATCCATGCTCTGGAAACGTGCCAACTCGGTTAGCGCCGACTCTAAATAATTGGCTTCCTGCTTTAACCAACGCTTATAAGGGTAGGCGGATTTCAGGCGCTCATCGATATCGGTGGTATGCAGCACTTCGCCGGTCTGGGTGTCTACGGCAAGCATTTGACCGGGGCCAACACGGCCTTTGGCCACCACGTCTTCCGGCTTATAGCCGTAGGTGCCCGTTTCCGATGCCAGCGTGATATAGCCGTTTTTGGTAATCACCCAGCGCGCCGGGCGCAGGCCGTTACGGTCCAGCATACAGACCGCTTGGCGACCGTCGGTCATCACCACGCCCGCAGGACCGTCCCACGGTTCCATGTGCATGGAGTTGTATTCGTAGAAGGCGCGCAGCTCGGCGTCCATGGTTTCAACGTTCTGCCACGCAGGCGGCACCATCATGCGTACCGCGCGGTGCAGTTCCATGCCGCCGGTCAGCAGCACTTCCAGCATGTTGTCCATGCTTGAGGAGTCAGAACCGGTGGTGTTGACGATTTCGTCCAGCTCGGCGATATCCGGCAGGCGCTCGTTAACGAAGTTGGCTTTACGCGAGTTCGCCCAGCCGCGGTTGGCTTCAATCGTGTTGATTTCACCATTGTGCGCCAACAGCCGGAACGGCTGTGCCAGCGGCCAACGCGGCGCGGTATTGGTCGAGAAGCGCTGGTGGAAAACGCAAATGGCAGTTTCCAGACGCGGGTCATTCAAGTCGTGATAAAAGGCCGGCAGATCTTCCGGCATCACCAGGCCTTTATAGGAGATGACTTCCGACGATAGCGAGGCGACATAGAAGTCTTCTTCGTCACGCAGCGCCTGCTCAGCGCGGCGACGAGCCATAAAGAGGTCAACATCGAAGTGTTCACCCAGACCCGGCTGTACAAAAAGCTGACGAATACGCGGCAGGCAGTCCAGCGCCATGGGGCCACAAACGCTGGGGTCGGTAGGCACATCGCGCCAGCCCAATACGTTGAGGCCGCGCGCTTCAAGCTCACGCGTTAAGATATCGCGGGCATTTGCTTCACGGGCGTCATCGTTGGGCAGAAACACCACGCCCACAGCAAAGCGTTCGCCCAATTCAGCGTCAAATGCCTCTTTGGCCAGCGCCTGCATAAAGGGAGTGGGCATTTTAAGTAGCAAGCCACAACCGTCGCCGGTCTTTCCGTCGGCAGCGATACCACCCCGGTGGGTCATGCAGGTCAGTGATTCAATGGCAGTTTTCAGCAAATCGTGGCTAGCCTGGCCTTCCATATGGGCAATCAGGCCAAAACCACAGTTATCGCGAAACTCGCCAGGCTGGTGAAGACCTCTATTCATGGGCGTGCCTCTACTAGTCAACGTATTTTTTTAGCAGCGTGCTTATGGTATAAAGGACGGTTTTGCTTTTTTTATGATGCTTATAACCTGCCCAGAATGGGGTGTTTCCCACGTTCGCTGCCGCAAGAAAATGGCCGGTCAGCATAGCGATTAGCGCCCACGTTGCGCAATCGCTTGGTGCTTATAACGTTAGAGAAACTCTTTTCAAATCCTGTATTTGCACTCTCATTCAAGAAAAAAATACATATACTTCAAAGGCTTGTAAGGAAAAGAAACACCACTTTAGGACTCTTTATTTTCCATTAGACTTTAGTCTTATTCACGGAAAACCACCCATGCCGATAGCGCATAAGGCATACGGATTATTGAAAGCGTAGCAACCGGGTTAAGTTCACAGACAGTTTTATCAGCGCAAAAATACTGTCAAAACTGCCCCACTAGGAAGCAGCTCTGCCGGGAAGAAGAAAGTAATAGAAAGGATTGATAGGCCACTTAGCGGCGCGGATAGTCATCCAGCAGCGTGCGGAGAACATCAACGGGCGTGGCATCGCTAACGCAGGCATCGCCCAGGGCGTTAAGTAGCACCAGACGCAGCCGCGTATCGATATTTTTCTTATCCAGCCGCATACGGGCTAAAAAGTCATCACTCGACATGTTGAGCGGTGCCACTAACGGCAACTCGGCACTCTCGATTACCGCCAGGCTACGCGCTAGTGCTGCTTCATCGATCCAGCCTAGCCGGTTTGAAAGCGTTGCCGCCATGGCCATGCCCGCGCCCACTGCTTCACCGTGTAACCAGTTACCGTAACCTTGGTGGGCTTCAATGGCGTGGCCAAAAGTGTGACCCAGGTTGAGCAGTGCACGCACACCCTGCTCGGTTTCATCTTCGGCAACGATATCTGCCTTGATTTGGCAACTGCGCGCAATAGCGTCGGCGACTACTTCCGGCTCTACGTCGAGTAGCGCGGGCATATTGGCTTCCAGCCAGCTTAAAAACGCTTCATCACGGATAAAACCGTACTTGATAACCTCGGCAAGGCCAGCGGAAAGCTCGCGACGCGGCAGGCTCTTCAGGGTATCGATGTCCACCAGCACGGCTTTGGGCTGCCAGAAAGCGCCGATCATGTTTTTACCCAGCGGGTGATTGACGCCGGTCTTGCCCCCTACCGACGAATCCACCTGGGAAAGTAGCGTGGTGGGCACCTGGATAAACGCCACGCCGCGCTGATAGGAAGCGGCGGCATAGCCGACCATATCGCCAATCACCCCGCCTCCTAAGGCGATCAGGGTACAACGACGGTTAAAACCAGCTTCAAGCAGTGCATCCCAAATGCGGCTGACCTGCTCAATGGTTTTGTACTGTTCGCCATCAGGCAACACAACCGTGCGCACATCTAAATGCGCCGGCAGGCTAGCGCAGAGTGTTTCCAGGTAGAGCGGCGCGATAGTCTCGTTAGTGACTACCATCACCTGCTGGCCCGCAAGGTAAGGCGTCAACGTATCGGCTTGACCGATCAGCCCGGTGCCAATATGAATCGGGTAGCTACGCTCATCTAAAGCAACCTGAAGTGTGCGTTGCGCGCTGGCGGTCGAGGTCATTGCGATACCTTATTATGGTTAAGCGGTCCAGCCGAATGAGGCGAAGAGGAGGGCTCCAGCGGGTCCACCAACCGATGCACCCGGCGCAGGATCTCATTCACCACCGCCCGTGGGCTACGCCGATCGGTGCGCACAGCAATATCCGACGTGGCACGATAGAGCGGGTCGCGCTGAGCAAACATGTCATTGAGTACCTGTTCGCGGTTAGCGCACTGTAGCAACGGACGATTGCGATCTTTCGCCGTCCGCTTTAGCTGCTGGTCGACGGTGGTCAACAGATACACCACGGTGCCGCGCTCGCGCAGTGCGCGGCGATTTTCTTCGCGCAGCACCGCCCCGCCGCCGGTAGCGACAACCACGGGGGAGAGACGGGTTAACTCATCAATCATATGGATTTCACGCAGCCGAAAGCCCTGCTCGCCTTCAACATCGAAAATCCACGGAATATCCGCCCCGCAGCGGTCTTGAATGGCGTGGTCACTGTCAAAAAATTGGCGCGAAAGCTCCGCCGCCAATAGGCGACCAATGGTGCTTTTGCCGGCCCCCATGGGGCCTATAAGAAATAAATTGGGTAAATCCTGCATCAGCGAACCGTTAAGCCATCGTCTAGGAGTCGTGGAGTAATAAAGACTAACAACTCTACCTTCTCATTGCTCTCTTCGGTATAGCGAAACAGTCTACCTAGCAAAGGAATATCGCCCAACAACGGTGTTTTGGCGATTTGACGCAGCTCTTCGGTGGTCAAAATACCGCCTAACACCACTGTTTGGCCGTTATCGACCAGCACTTGGGTCTCAATCTGATTGGTATCAATCGGTGGTTCGCCGCCAAACTCTGATTCACGGAAGCTATCATTTTTGATGACCAGATCCATGATAATGCGGTTATCCGGGGTAATCTGCGGCGTGACTTCCAGCGAGAGTTCAGCCTCTTTGAACTCGGTATCCGGATTGTCGTTGCCATCAACACTCTGGAAGGCGCGCTCTTCACCCTGGCTGATGCGGGCAGTACGCTGATTGGCGGTAATAATGCGAGGCTGGGAGATAGTCTGGCTCTTGCCTTCGCTCTCCAGCGCGCGCAGCTCCAAATCCAATAAGATATCGCCAGATAAATAGCCAAAACTAAAACCGGTGCCTGGCCCCGTCGCGGCACCCAAATCGACGGCCAAACCGCCTTGGGCACGGTTGATGCCATTAGGATTGATATCACGTCGAGTGAAATTGCCATCTTCACCTTCTTGAAAACCGCGTGTACTCGACATCCCCCAGTTAATACCCAATTCGCGTGAAGCGGTGTCTCGGGCGATGACAATGCGCGCTTCTATTTGTACCTGGCGAACGGCAACATCCAAACGGTCGATGGTGCGTACAATATCGCGCACCTGATCGGCGGTATCCTGCACTAGCAGCGTATTGGTGCGATTATCAATACTGACACGGCCGCGCTCGGTGAGCAGCCCAAAGCCATCGCCGTCACCGCCACGCAGCAGCAGGGCCAAATCCTCAGCCCTGGCATACTTGATTTCGATAAACTCAGTCACCAGCGGGGAAAGGGTTTCACGCTGGTTACGCGCCTCTAGCTCTTGGCGTTCTAGCTCAGCCAACTCACTGGCGGGCGCCACCACAATCACATTGCCCTGTTCACGGCTCGATAACCCCTGGCTTTGCAGAATCAGTGCGAGCGCCTGATCCCACGGGACATCATTTAAGTTGAGCGTCACACGGCCGGTGACGCTGTCACTGGCAACCAAGTTCAGCCCGGTAAATTCAGCCAGCGTCGCTAGCACTGAACGCACTTCGATATCCTGGAAATTAAGACTCAAGCGTTCGCCATTGAAGCGCTCGCCTGTCGCCTGAGAGGGCTGTGACTCCTGGCTGGCGGGCTGCACTTCCACTGTCAGCGTGCGGCCACTTTGCGAAGAGATCATCGCATAAGCGCCCTGGGTGGCGATGGCTAACTGGGTGTCGCCCTGGTTGGCGCGGGGCGTAATCCGGGTGATTGGCGTGGCAAAATCGGTGACATCGTAGACCTGATTAAGCGAATCCGGAATCGCCACGTCGCGCAGGTCAACCAGCACTTGGTCAGGGCCACCTTCTCGGACGTTCGCCTCAACCCCTTCGCGGTCAAAGGTAACCAACAAGCGACCAGCACCATCGGCACCGCGCTGGAAATCGATATTTTCAATTTGTGGCCCTTCGTCGGTTTCAAGCCCCGCCGAAGAAACACCGGCTGAGGGCGTGGGAGAAGGGTTAGGCGATGCGGTCGGCGCGGGGGTTGCGCCAGATGCAAAGGTAATACGTAACCGACCTTCCTGCACGCTGGTCGTAAATGCCTGCGGTTCGCTGAGATTGACCACCAAGCGCGTGCGGCCATTGCCTTCAAGGGCGGTAATTTGTTCGACGCCGTGGCTATTAATGCTCAAACGTCGGGTGGCGAGCCCATTTTGGGTGCCAGCCAAATCAAACGTGACACGCGGCGGTGATTCCAAACGGTAGCTGCGCAGCTCGGGCACGCCACCAGTGAAGCTAAGATCAACGTTGGCGCCACCGCTGTCGGCGGGCTGCACGTCAACATCCGTCAACACTGACGCTACTGCCAATGAAGGCAACAGTGAAAATAGGGCGGCCATGGTCATTAAAAAAGTGATTCGCCAAACTGTAACTGCCATGAGCTAATATCCGCTTACTCGTTGTTTTCGTTGATAGCAAGCGACACTTGCCGCTGTTGCCAACCTTCCCGCTGGGTAAAGACACGCTCGGTAACACGAATTTCTTGAGCGCTTATCTGGGCAATGCGTCCATAGTCGGTGCCCATATAGTTGCCCTCTTTCACGCTGGTCACATTGCCATCTGGAGAGGCGATCATCGCCACTTGCCGCCCCGCCATACGCATCGTACCGACCAAACGCAGCTCCTGCAGAGAAAAGCGCTCTAGTGGCTCAGGGGTACGCTGCTGGTCAGGCGCAAGCGCGCCCTCGCTACGATTAGCGTCATCCTGAGCAATAGCATCTGGCGGTAAAAAGGGGCTGCGGTCTTCGCTATATAAATAAGCCAAGGTACGACTTTCAGGCAGCGCAACCGCAATGACCGGCGGCTGACCGCCTGGCGACTGACGAATATTGGCCAACGTGCGTTCCAGCTGAGTTAACTCGGCATCCGCACAGGCCGTGAGCAGCACCACACTTACCATCATTCCTATGAGCTTAGCTGTACGCGTCATAGTGGCTCCGCCCCGTCAGTTGGGGGCTGGTCGCCCGGTTCCAGGTAACGATAAGTGCGGGCCAGTAGCGAAAGGCGCAGCGTATCGCCACGCTCCTCTACCGGCTCCAAGGTAAAATCGTGCTGGGTCACCATGCGGGGTAACGACGCGATATCAGCACTAAAGCGTGCCAACTGGTGATAGTCACCGCGTACCTGTATATCCAGCGGCTGCTCGACATAATGGGGCTGGGTTAGCGTTGGACGCAGCCGAATCGTTTCAATGGTGAGACGGTTGTCAACGGCGGCATCGCTAATGCTATCGAGCAGAGAAGGGATCTCGGCATCGGTGGGCAGCATTGTGCGCAAACGCGCTATTTGCCCTTCCAGGGTCGTCAGCTGTTCGCGCATTTCCGGTAAAAAGGCGGCTTCCGAGGCTTTACTGCGGTATTCGCTTAGCAGCCTCACCTCTTCACGCTGCGCCGCCCTAAAGGATTCCCGCTGCTCGCTTACTACGAACCACAGCATGACGCTCAATGCTGCCAGCAGTGCCAAACAACAGCTCAACACTTTTAGCAGCAATGGCCATCCACCGGCTTCCTTAATATCTAGATCGCGCCAATCGACATCGCGCAGGCGCTGCCACTCGATAGCCCACTGCTCGCGATTAAGGCTCATGACGAACCCTCTTCTTCCTCACCCAGTTCTGCCACACCCTGCTCTTCCACATCTTGGGCAACACCTTGCGGCACCGCTACTGTGGTCTGCTCCACGTCAAAACGAAACACGCGACCAGCGCCGTTCTGTTCGCTCTCTACCGCCGATAATGAAGGCACTCCCATCCCTGGCAGCGCTGCAATACGGCGCAGCTGCTCAGAGACCTGTCGTTCGCTGCCGGCTACCGCAGTGACACTGACTTGATCGCCGTTTTTCGCTAACCGTTGATAAATAACGCCGTTAGCCACGCTGTTAGCCACATCATTGAACAGTTGCACAGTGTCTGCTTGCTCACTCTGTAACGCCTGAAACACCGCAATCTGCTCACCTAGGCGTGCGGCATCACTGGCGTAGCGTGACACGCCCGCGATATCCGCATTAAGGCGTTCAATATGGTCACTAACATAAGCATTGCGCTGCTGCTGGGCCGCCAACTTAAGCTGGTAATAATGGGAGATCAGCAACCCCAGCGCGACGCCCAGTATCAGCATACCGGCCACGACAACATAAAATTTGCGGGTATTTCGCTCACGCTGCGCTTCCCGCCAGGGCAGCAGGTTAATGTTCATGCTCATTGGCTCACCCGCATTGCCAAGCCACCCGCGGTGAGCATCGCTGGCGCATCATTGGTCAACGCCTGAAGGTTTAAGCGCTTATTGACCCGCATGCGCTGGAAGGGGTTGGCTATGGTCACCGACATACCACTGTCTTCAGCAATCCGTTCGGCAAGCCCGGGAATCACGCTCGACCCGCCTGCCAACACAATGTGTTGCACCTCTTGCTGACGCCCGGCGGTGTAGTAAAGCTGCAAGGAGCGCCCGACCTGCTGCACTACGGTTTCCAGGAAAGGATTGAGGACGCGCTCATGGTAATCATCAGGTAGTCCGCCACGTTTTTTAGCGAAGCCCGCTTCCTCCATACTCAAATCGTAGCGTTCGCGAATCGAGTCGGTAAGCTGGCGGCCACCGAAAACGGTGTCGCGGGTATAAACGATATGACCACCACGAACAACGTGAAAGGCGTTCATATTGGCGCCAATGTCCACCAAGCCAACGCAGGCAGTAGGGTCATTCTCTACCTTTAGCTGGCGGCGCAATTCGGCAAGCGAACGCTCCATGGCAAAGGTTTCCACATCCACTGCCGCGGGCTCTAAGCCAGCGCGCTCTAACGTTTCCGTGAGTTGGGTAACATCCTGCTGACGGCAGGCCACCAGCATGACTTGCTGCTGCTCATCGTCAAAGGGGGCGGGGCCAAGGCACTCAAAGTCGAACGCCACTTCATTGAACGGAAAAGGAATATGGCGGTCGGATTCAGCCACAATGCGCTCTTCAATTTCCTCTTCGCTTAGCCCGATAGGAAAGGTCAACGTTTTGGTAATCGCGGCGCTGGCGGGAACGGCCACTGCTGCTTGGCGGGTAGAAGGTTTGGCATGCTCCACGGCGCGGCTCAGTACACTGGCAACGTCATCAATATCGCGAATACGGCGTTCGACCACCGCGCCTTCGCGTAACGGCCTCACCGCGTAGCTTTCTACTTGGTAGTTATCGTGGCACTGTTTTAGCTCAAGCAGCTTTACGGTCGCTGATGTAATATCGACGCCGATCAACCCTTTACCAGATTTCAGAAAGCGCATATTGGGTTCGGCTCCGCCTACTTGTCGCCCGTCTTCACATGTCGTTTGAGGTTACATGATTTTTAGTTAAGTCACACGCGAACCAACTTACGGCATATCAACACTGGTGGCCGCCGCCTCAGGTTCCTATAATGGCAGCCAATTGCATGATACGGCCGTTTAGATGCCTATCTTTTTATTCTTTCCAGGGTGCCCTTCGTACATGACGTTTCTTCGAACCCTTATTGTGTCGCTCTTTTTCCTGATTGTATCGTTAGTCGGTGCCACTGCGTTAGCCGTAGTAGGCGCCGCCATTTACTTTGCACCGGGGCTGCCCGACGTTCGCCAACTGCAGGATTTCGAACTACACACGCCGCTACGTATTTTTACCCAGGACGGTAAATTGATTGGCGAATTTGGTGAAGAGCGTCGCATGGCGATCAATTTTGATCAAATTCCTCAGGATATGATCAATGCCTTGATTGCCGCCGAGGATGCCAGTTATTTCGACCACGCAGGTGTCGACCCGCGCGGCTTAGCCAGGGCCGCAGTGGAGCTTGCGCAGAGTGGCGGCACCATCCAATCCGGTGGCTCGACCATCACCATGCAGGTCGCGCGTAACTACATGCTGACGCTGGACCAGACCTTTACGCGTAAAATTCGCGAAATTCTGCTGGCACTGCAAATGGAGCAGGTACTCAATAAAGAGGAGATCTTCGAGCTTTACGTCAATAAGATTTTCTTGGGCAATCGCGCTTACGGTATCGCTGCCGCCGCTGAAACCTATTATGACAAGCCGCTCGCCGAATTGAATTTGGCACAAACGGCGATGATTGCTGGCTTGCCCAAGGCGCCCTCTGCCTTCAACCCGCTGGCCAACTCCGAGCGTTCGCTGATTCGTCGTAACTGGATTCTGTTCCGCATGCGTGAACTGGGCTATATCGACGACGAGACTTATCAAGTCGCGGTGCAGGATCCCGTCACCGCCCGCCGCCACTTTACCCAAGCCGAGGTTGATGCCGCTTATGTATCGGAAATGGCGCGGCAGTACGCAGTAGAGCGCTTTGGCGATGAGGCTTACACCGGCGGCTATCGCGTCTACACCACCATTGATAGTGAGCTGCAGCCCTATGCCCGCCAAGCACTGGCCAATGGCTTGACGGACTACGACCTGCGTCACGGCTGGCGCGGGCCAGAGCAGAGCGACATTGCTTCCAGTCTTGTGGAAGCACAGGAGCAAACCGCGACCCAAGGGCTTGAAGAGGAGCTTTCCGAGTCGCCGGAAATTCGTCAGACCGCCCGCCAGGCCGCCCAGCGCAGCCAAACAGAAGTCGAGGGGATCGAGGGTGACGTCAGCAACTGGGTCCAGGTGCTTGAGCGCACGCCCAATTACGGCCTTCTACAGCCCGCCATTGTGGTCGAGAGCAGCGATCGCGAAATGCAGGTGCTTACCCGCCGTGGTGGCCTACAGACTATTGCCTGGGAGGGCTTGAACTGGGCTCGTCCTTATCTGAGCCCGCGTAGCCGTGGTGCCGAGCCAAGCTCAGCGGCTGAGATTGCGGTACGTGGCGATCTAATCCGCGTGATTGAGAATGATGACGGCTCGCTGCGCCTCTCTCAGCGCCCGGATGCCGAAGGTTCGCTGGTGGTCCAAGACCCGCAAACAGGCGCTATTTTAGCCCTGCAGGGCGGCTTCGACTTTAATGCGAGCAAGTTCAATCGTGCCGTGCAGGCCCGGCGTCAATCGGGCTCGATCTTCAAACCGTTTATTTATTTAGCGGCCCTTGAAAATGGCGAAATGAACGCTGCCAGCGTGGTTAACGATGCCCCTGTGGTGCTTGACGATGGCAGTAACTCATTGTGGCGGCCGGTCAACTCTAGCCGCGACTTCCAAGGCCCCATGCGCTTACGCCCAGCCCTGGCCCGTTCGCGCAACCTAGTGACGATCCGTGTGCTGCAGACCATGGGGCTGGATTACACGATTAACTTTTTGGAAGGTTTCGGCTTCTCCCCCGCCCAACTTCCCAACGGCTTATCATTAGCACTAGGCAGTGCGAGCTTAACGCCCATGGAGATGACCAATGCTTATGCCGTTATCGCCAATGGCGGCTTCCAAGTAGCTCCATGGTTCATTGAGCGTGTAACCCGTGACGACGATAACGAAATTATCGATGAAGCCACTCCACAGGTCGCCTGCCCGAGCTGTGCCGAAGACCAGGAGACGGTGGAGATCGATGGTCGCGAGTACCCGATCGCCAAACGAGTAGCCGACCCGGCCGCTGTGTACATCTTGCGCGATATGCTGCGTGACGTTATTACCTCGGGCACTGGCCGCGGTGCGCTGAGCCTTAACCGTGACGATATCGTCGGCAAAACCGGTACGACTAACAGCCAGCGTGATGCCTGGTTTGCAGGCTTTAATAACAACTTGGTGACCACGGTATGGGTGGGTAAGGATAGTAACGAAACCATTTCTGAATATGGGGCTCAGGCCGCACTACCTATCTGGGTAGCGTTTATGGGTGATGCCCTGGAAGGAACGCCGAGTGCCGTGCCCGAACGCCCAGAGACTGTCGTTACGGCACGTGTGGACCCGAGCACAGGCCAGCGTTTAGCGGACGGTCAGTCTGGTGGCATCTCTGAGCTGTTCCATCAGGATCACTTGCCGGATTACCAGCAGCGCCGCATCAGCCGTGAGCTGGAAGAAGCCAGCGGTTCACAGGGGTCAGGCACCGCCGAGTCGATCTTCTGAAGCAACTGAAAAGGGCCTGGCGTAAACCGGGCCCAGTATTGATTTTCTAGCAACACCAACGATAAAACCCCGCTTTGGCGGGGTTTTATCGTTTAACGAAAGGACGTTTTATAGTCGCTCGCTCAGCTCGTGCAAAAAGCTTTCTGCCACATCATGCTCGTAACGGTAGTACGTCCACTGGCCGACCCGAGTGGAAGAAACCAAACCCGCGCGATAAAGCGTAGAAAGATAAAGTGAGACCGTCGGTTGAGATAGCCCGGTTTTATCACGAATATGGCTGACACAAACACCGCCCTTCGGCGCCGTATCTTTTTGCGGCGGAAAATGACGCTCCGGCTCTTTAAGCCAGTAAAGAATGTCGAGACGTGCTGGGTTCGCCAGCGCGCTTAAAACGGTATTGATATCCATGATCACAGCCGTTCGTTGATAGCCAGATCATTATACGCGTTAAGGGGCAGACTGCCGAGGCAGCCTGCCCCTTTCGCATCAAAGGATTGAACTTAACGTACTAGGGTGTCGAGCGCGCTGCTGTCAAAGTCAGAAAGCTCGTCAAGGCGTCCATCACGTACTTTGTTAGCCCACTGCGGGTCAGAAAGCAGCGCGCGACCAATGGCAATCAAGTCAAAGTCATCACGCGCGCGCCACATGGCCAGCTCTTCCACATTGACACGGCTTTTGGAAGTCGGGTCTTCAGTGCGGGTAAAGTGCCCGGTACGGAACGTTTTATCGAGACCAACGCTGCCCACGGCGATAACCGGCTTGCCGGTTAATTCGCGAGTCCACGTTGCCAAGGTTTTATCACTGCCCTCAAAACCAGGTTCCCAGACGCGGCGTGTGCTGGCGTGAAAAATATCCACACCATCATCGGCCAGCGGCTTGAGTATTTCACCAAGCGCGTCAGGGGTTTCAGCGATAATGGCGTCGTAGTCGGAGAGCTTCCACTGTGAAAAACGGAACATAATCGGAAACTCAGGGCCCACTGCTTCACGCACTGCACTTACAATCATACGTGGGAAGCGCAAGCGATTTTCCGCGCTGCCGCCAAAGGTATCGGTGCGCTGGTTACTCTCGGCCCATAAGAACTGGTCAATCAAATAGCCATGGGCGCCGTGTAGTTCGATGCCGTCAAAGCCAATGCGTTTAGCGTCACTGGCCGCGCGGGCAAACGAGGCGGCGACTTCGTGCATGTCGTCTTCGCTCATGGCCCGAACTACTTCAACGCCGTCTTCCACGATGCTCATCGGGCCAAAGCCGGGCACGCTGGTATCTGGCTCAACGCCTGGGCGCCGCTCACGGCCTACGTGCCAAAGCTGCGGTGCAATCTTACCGCCCGCGGCATGAACCTCTTCTACGACGCGCTTCCAGCCTGCTAATGCCTGCTCACCGTAAAAAGCGGGTACGCCGGGGTAGCCGTTAGCACCTAGGTGATCAATATAGGTACCTTCGGTGATAATTAACCCCACCCCACCTACGGCACGGCTTTTGTAGTAAGCCGCCACGTCCTCAGTGGGCACCCCGCCAGGCGACTGGTTACGCGTCATGGGTGCCATCACGATACGGTTACTTAGGGTCATGTTGCCCAGAGTAAACGTTTCAAAGAGAGGTGCCGATAGGTTCTGTTTAGATAACATCACTTTCGTCCTTTTATATATAGAAATATAGCAATATATTTAAACAGAGTGGTTGTATGGATAGCAAGATATAACGGTAGCAATAGCAAAAGGCCCAGGGCGATAAACCCAGGGCCTTTGAATAGCGTTCTAATCGCTGTGATTAAGCAGCGTCCAGCACCAAGAGTTAACCGCTAACGGGCGTCACCTCCGATTCGCGCTTGCTAGCCAGCCAGTTGGCGCCAATGGCGACGATCATCACTGCGACACCGGCAATCTCACTGAGCAGATTGGGGTAAAACACGGCAATAATCGCTGCAGTAATCGCGATGCGCGGCAGCCAAGACATGCGGGTAAACAAGTACCCTTCCAAGGCGGCAGCAAAAGCACCCAATGCCAAAATAGCGATCACTGCATTCCAGATCACCACGGGTACCGGCCCGCCCATAATGATCTCTGGATTGAAGACCATGAACAGCGGAATCAAGTAGAGGCCCTTAGCAAACTTCCACGCCTGGAAGCTGGTCTCCATCGGCTTACTGCCCGCAATCGCCGCCCCGGCAAAGCCTGCCAAGGCGATGGGCGGCGTCACATTGGAGTCCTGGGAGTACCAGAACACCACTAAGTGCGCGACCAGTAGCGGAATGCCAAACTCCTGGGTAAGCGCGGGACCCACCAGCACAATCAAAACGATGTAGCTAGCGGTGACCGGTAGCCCCATCCCCAGGATCAAACTGGCCAGCAGCACCATTAACAGCGCCAGCAGGATGTTACCGCCGGAGAAGGCCAGCATCATTGACGAGAACTTCAGCCCCAGGCCGGTTAGCCCGACAACGCCGACGATAATCCCGGCGACCGCACAGGCCATGGAAACCGCTACAGCGTTGCGCGCGCCTAACTCAAGGCCTTCGATCAGCTTGGCAAAGCCAGCACGTATGACGTCTTTAATCGCGGTGGCGGTTACCGGCTGCCCCTGACGAGGTGCGACAAACAAGAACCACAATGCATAACGAATCACCGCCACAGCCACCATGGTGACAACGGCGTAGTAGCCTACCCGCATCGGCGACATGCTCATCGCCAGCAGCCAAACCAGCACTGCCAGCGGCAGTAGGAAGTGCCAGCCATCCTTCATGACCTGGCGCATCTGCGGCAGTTGGTCCTTGGGTAGCCCCTGCATGCCCTGCTTAAGCGCGATGATATGGACGAACAGGTAAACCGTCGCGAAATACATAATCGCCGGCAGGATACTGACCTTGACGATGTCCAGGTATGGCGTATTGGTGTACTCAGCAATCAAGAACGCCCCGGCGCCCATCAATGGCGGCATAATCTGCCCGCCGGTCGAGGCCGCCGCTTCGATACCGCCCGCCTGCTTGGCCTTATAGCCCAGGCGCTTCATTAGCGGAATCGTAAAGGCACCGGTGGTGACCACGTTGGCTATCGCACTGCCGGAAATAGAGCCCATGCCCGCCGAGGCCAGCACTGCTGCCTTGGCGGGCCCGCCGCGCTGGCGGCCGGTGGCCGCATAGGCCATATCGATAAAGAACTTGCCCGCCCCGGTACACTCAAGAAAGGCACCAAACAGGACAAAGATAAAGATATAGGTCGCCGCAACGCCTAACGGCAGGCCAAAGATACCCTCTTGCCCCAGATAGAGCTGACCAGCGACCCGGTCGATGGTATAGCCGCGGTGCTCCAAAATGCCCGGCATCCACTCACCAAGCCATGGTAGCTCGCCCCGTGGCCCGGCAAACGCATAGACAATCGCCAGCAAGCCAATCACGGTCATCCCGAAACCCACCGCCCGGCGGCTGGCTTCCAGTACCGTGACCGTGGCAATGCAGGCGACCAGAATATCGGTACTGTTCCAGAATCCGGCACGGCTGAATATCTCATCCAGGTTGAGTACCAGGTAGCCACCGGTCAGCAACGCACCGGCAAAGAACAGCAGATCAAGTCCCCAGCCCAACACCCCGCGTTTGCGAGTGGGGCCAAAGGCAGGAAACATTAAAAACGCCAGCATCATAATCAATGCCAGGTGAATACTGCGCTGATAAAAGAGCCCCAAGGGCTGAATACCGGCTGAATAAAGCTGAAACAGGGAAAGACCCACCGCCACAATGGTGATCGACCACAGCACCATGCGGGGTTGAATCGCATTACCGCCCGGCATCACGCTTGGCGGTTGCTTGGATTCGTTCATGAAGTCCTCGGAAGCGTTAACTAATGTCGTTTTTATTCACGCGGGGATGCGTGAGGGGCTATTAGCTGAATGGTCACGCGTTGCCCAGCAGCGTGATCACTTAGGCTCACCGGCGCATGCTCACCGCCAGGCCATACTACGCGATGGTTGACAGCTGGGGAGCCAACTCTCAATACATACCGGTTATTGGTGACAGGCTCGTTAATCGCATTAATCCAGTAACCGCCTTCACCGTCTGACACCTGCTCGCCGCGGCCAAAAATATGCCCGAGCCCCGCGGCAAAATCGGGTTGATGACTACGCTCCAATTGCATGACGCCCGCTGCATTACGATAGCAATCCAGCACCGTAAAATGCTCAACGGAGTGCTGCCACTTTATACACCAGCGACCACCAGCAGGCACCGCTTCATCCACCAGGGTGTCGCCTTGCTCAGTCACGGCGGTTAGGCGCATAAACGCCGACGCCGAAGCGGGGGAAGCCCCCACTTCGGCGAACGGAGAACATGCAATCAGTAGCGCCAACAGTCGTTGCTGCCACTGCATGGCAATATCCTTCAATGCACTATCCTTCAATGCACTTTAGCGGTTACGGACGCAGACGATCCGGAATTTCAGCACCGACTTCTTCGAAGTAGCGCAGTGCACCTGGGTGTAGCGGCACCGGGGTAGAGTCCATGGTGAACTCAACGGTGGTGTCGTTCGCTGCCGGGTGAACGGCAATCAGCTCATCGGTGTTTTCGAACAGCAGTTGCGTCAGCTGGTAGGCCAGCTCTTCGTCCATATCGGCATTGACGACGAGAACATTGGGAATACCAATGGTCTGTACGGCTTCATCCATGCCGTCATACATACCGGCTGCCAGTTCGTAAGGGGCAAATACCGCCTCTTCTTCCTGGGCATTGGCCACTTCTTCATCGGAAAGACCGATCAGACGAATATCACGCGTGGCGGCTAGGTTAAGAATGGAGCTGGTCGGCGGGCCAACGCTCCAGAAGCCTGCATCGATATCACCGTCACGAATCGCATCGGCCGTTTCGTTGAAGTTGAGGCGCTGGGGAGTGAAATCGTCGTAGCTGACGCCGTTGGCTTCGAGCAGTGCACGCGCGTTCAGCTCGGTGCCACTACCCGGCGCACCAACGGAAACCCGTTTGCCTTCCAGGTCGGCAATCGACTCGATATCCGACTCGGCCAGGGTGACCAGCTGTACTGCGTTAGGGTAAACCGACGCCAGCGCACGAGTGTTTTCGATCTGACGACCTTCGAAGTCACCGGTACCGGTGTAGGCCTGATAGACAGTATCAGCCAGTGCCAGCGCAAGATCCGCATCGCCGCGCATGATCAGGCCCATGTTCTCAACCGAGGCACCGGTCACTTCAGCGGTCGCCTGGGCGCCTTCGATGTGGTTGTTGATCATTTCGGCAAAACCACCACCGATCGGGTAATAAACGCCGCCAGTACCGCCGGTAGCGATTGAAAGTTGTTGAGCGCTTGCGGGAAGCGCCACTGCGAGCATAGAAGCGGCAGCGGCTGTGGTGTATAGAGAGCGTAGAGTTCGCATGAGCGTTTCCTCCGTCCTGCTTGGACTTATAGGTATGGTTGACGAAAAAGGAGGTGTTGAAGCCCCAGCTTCTGCTAACTATCTAAAAGTAACCAGAAGCGGTGGAGGAGAAGTTAGCACGGCTGATGCGTTAGATGCTAATGAGGGTTATCAGCTCAGCGCCACCCTTAATTAGGCTTTGATCTTGAGACCAGACCTTGACAGAGGTCGACGCAGAAAAATGATGAAATTCTGCATAAATATATTCCTCTATGCCAAATTGTTATTATTTGGTCATTATAGCCGATAATTTTTCCCTTTCGTCAGTTGCCCAGGAGCCTTACCGCTATGGAGCTCAATGTTTTTGAGAAAGGCGCACCGCGCCAGAATCTGGCCATCAGTGCTTATCAGCAACTCAAGCATGACATTATCCGAGGCCGCTACGCTCCAGAACAGAAGCTGTTGATGAGCCACCTGAAAGAGCATTACGGCGCCAGCACCGGGCCACTGCGGGAAGCACTCTCACAGCTGGTGGCAGACCGCTTAGTGGTGGCGATCAGCCAGCGCGGTTACCGAGTGGCCCCGATGTCGCTGGCCGAACTCAACGACATTTACGACGCCCGAGCACAGCTTGAGGGGTTAATCCTGCGTCTAGCCATCGAGCGCGGCGACGACGACTGGGAAGCCATGGTGCTGGCCACGGCTCACCGGCTGGCCAAGGTCACCGATGTCAGCACCCCGGATGAGCTGCTCGACATTTGGGACCAACGCCACAAGGCATTCCATACTGCCATCGCCAGTGGCTGCAACTCCCCTCACCTGCTGCAGATGCGCGACACCCTGTTTAATCAAGTGGAGCGCTACCGTCATCTATGGCTTCAAGAAACCGTGATGTCACCCCAAGCGCTGGAGCTAAAGCGCCAGGAGCACGCCGCGCTGGTGGAGGTCATTCTAGCCAGGGACACTGCCCAGGCCGACACCTTGATGCGGGACCACTTGATGACCCCAGTGCCGATTATTACTCGGGTGCTTGAGGCGCGCGGCATCCGTTAATCGCTTCCTTTCAAAAGTTAAATTCTGCGTTTTAAAAAAATGTAGATATTTTATAAAAACGGCGATACATTGATTGTCAGCTATCTTGCATTTATTCCTGCCCACGAACTTAGGAATCACGCCATGACACATTTTAACTGGGACGACCCGCTGCTACTGGAACAACAGCTCACCGACGAAGAGCGCCAGATCCGCGATGCCGCCTACGATTACTGCCAGGAAAACCTTCAGCCCCGCGTGCTGACCGCCTTCCGCGAAGAGCGTTTTGACCGCGAGATCATGACCGAAATGGGCGAGCTTGGCCTGCTGGGCGCTACCGTTTCCCCCGAGTACGGCGGTGCAGGCGTTAATCACGTCGCCTACGGCCTGATTGCTCGCGAAGTCGAGCGCGTTGACTCCGGCTACCGTTCCGCCATGAGCGTGCAGTCCTCGCTGGTGATGTATCCCATTGAGACTTACGGCTCTGAAGAGCAGAAGCAAAAATTTCTGCCTAAGCTTGCCAGTGGCGAGATGGTGGGTTGCTTTGGTTTAACCGAGCCCGACCACGGCTCCGACCCCGGCAATATGATTACCCGGGCGGAAAAAGTTGACGGTGGCTACCGCCTGACCGGCGCAAAAATGTGGATCACCAACAGCCCAATCGCCGATATCGCCGTGGTTTGGGCGAAATCAGCAGCCCACTATAATCAGATTAAAGGCTTTATCGTTGAGCGCGGCACCGAAGGCTTCACGACCCCTAAAATCGAAGGCAAAGTGTCACTACGCGCATCGATTACCGGTGAGATCGTGCTGGATAACGCCTTCGTTCCCGAAGAGAATCTGCTGCCCAACGTCAGCGGCTTGAAAGGCCCATTCGGCTGCCTGAACAAAGCCCGTTACGGCATTGCCTGGGGCGTCATGGGTACCTCTGAATTCTGCTGGCACGCGGCACGCCAGTACACCCTCGACCGCAAGCAGTTCGGCCGCCCGCTGGCCGCCAATCAGTTGATCCAGAAAAAACTCGCCGACATGCAAACCGAGATCACTCTGGGCTTGCAGGCAGCGCTGCAAGTCGGCCGATTGATGGATAGCGGCAACTGGGCGCCGGAAATGGTCTCGCTGATCAAGCGCAACAACTGCGGCAAGGCACTGGATATCGCCCGTCAATCGCGCGACATGCACGGCGGCAACGGCGTTTCTGATGAGTACGGCGTGATTCGCCATATGGTCAATCTGGAGTCGGTGAATACCTACGAAGGCACTCACGATGTGCACGCGCTGATTCTGGGCCGCGCACAAACGGGTATTCAGGCATTCTTTTAAGAACCCCTGAATGACGCCCCGTTAAACGCCAACAGCCAAGGAAACCGCCTTTATGAGCAAGCCCCCTATGAGTGAGCCAACCAAACCACTGGCCGGCATTAAAGTACTCGATATCTCCCGCGTACTGGCCGGGCCGTGGTGCGGTCAAATGCTTGCGGATATGGGCGCGGATGTCATCAAGGTTGAACGCCCCGGCAGCGGCGATGACACTCGCCACTGGGGCCCTCCTTGGCTGGCGGGCACTGAAGAGTCGGCGTACTACCTGTGCGCTAACCGCGGCAAACGCTCGGTGACCGTCGATATGGCCAAGCCCGAAGGCCAAGCGGTAATTAAGCAGTTAGTCGCGCAATCGGATGTGCTGATAGAGAACTTCAAGGTCGGCGGCCTCAAGCGTTATGGCTTGGATTACGCCAGCCTGAAAGCGCTAAATCCTAAGCTGATCTACTGCTCGATTACCGGTTTTGGCCAGGAAAGCCCTTACGCCCACCGGGCGGGTTACGACTTTATGATTCAAGCCATGGGCGGGATTATGAGCCTAACCGGCAAGCCCGATGACGAACCTGGCGGCGGGCCAGTGAAGAGCGGCGTCGCGTTTACCGATATTTTTACCGGGCTGTATGCGGCCAATGCGATACTCGCCGCGCTTTATCAGCGCCGCGATAGCGGCGTTGGTTGCCATATTGATATGGCATTGATGGATGTCCAGGTGGGTGTGCTCGCCAATCAGGCGTTGAATTACCTGACCTCCGGCAATGTGCCCCAGCGCTTGGGTAACGCCCACCCCAACATCGTGCCTTACCAGGCGTTCGCCACCCAAGATGGCCATATGATTATGGCGGTCGGCAATGACGAGCAGTTCAAGCGTTTTTGCACGGTGCTTTCGCTACCGACCTTGGCTGAAGACCCACGCTTTGCCACCAACGGTGCCCGGGTGAATCACCGGGCACTGCTGGTACCGCAATTGGAAGCGGCGCTGGCCCAACGCACCACCGATGAATGGCTGGCCGCCTTTGAAGCGGTCGGTGTGCCCTGCGGGCCGATCAATACGCTCGATCGGGTGTTCGATGACCCGCATGTAAAAGCGCGCGGGCTCAAACAGACCCTGCCCCACGACCAAGCGGGCCACGTTGATCTAGTGGCTAACCCTATCCGCTTTAATGGCGCTCAACTGAGTGCCACCACGGCGCCGCCCCACTTGGGCCAACACACAGAAAGCGTGTTGGAAGAGCTTGGGATTACTCCGGAGCAGCGTACGGCGCTTCGCGAAGCGGGCATTATTTAGCCGCTTTTTGTCGTCAAAACCACTTCCTTTCTTTAGCGCCTGAATAGGCGCTTTTTTATGCCTTTTTACTGAAAGAAAAGCGGTAAGCAAAAGCGCGATACAGGCAACATTTCTGTACAAAACCTATACCAACACTGTATTAATATTTAAACTAAGCATTGCAAAACTAAGCATTGCAAATACTGGACATTACAAAAACTGAGCATCAGAAAAATATGCATCGCAAAGCGCTTCCATATAGCGTAAAGAAAGCGCTTTTTCTAATAAACGCTTTAGCGGCAATCGCCGTTACTGACACCATCAGGAGCAGCAATGAGCCAGTGCGCACGCGTTAATGGCAGCTGTAAACGCTGTGAAGGCGAATTGCCTTTTGCATTCACCATGGCTTTTCAACCGATTGTGGATTTATCACTGGCTGAAATCGTCACTTACGAGGCGCTGGTTCGCGGTATGCAAGGCGAGTCTGCTGGGAGCGTTATTTCGCAAGTCACAAGTGATTTGCTCTACCGCTTTGACCAGGCCTGCCGAGTGAAAGCGATCGAAATGGCCAGTGCACTGGGCATGCAAACCAATCTTTCGATTAACTTTTTGCCCAACGCCGTTTACGAACCCGAAGCCTGTATACAGGCAACGCTAGAAGTATCAAAGCGGGTGGGCTGGCCAACGAACCGGCTCATTTTTGAAATCACCGAAACTGAGCGAGTCCGCGACCGCCAGCACCTATGCAATATCATTGATGCCTATCGCTCGATGGGTTTCAAAACGGCACTCGATGACTTTGGCAACGGTTACGCCAACCTGGATCTGCTCACTGACTTAACCCCTGACACGCTCAAAATCGATCGTGAATTAGTGATGCACTGCGATAGCGACCTACGCCGCCAAGCACTGTTGAACGCCATCATTTTACTCGCCCAAGAGCTCGACATGGGACTGATCGCCGAAGGCGTAGAAACCCGAGCCGAGGCATTGTGGCTGGCCCGGGCCGGCATTGTCCGTCAGCAGGGCTTTTATTTTGCCAGGCCCGCAGTGAACGCCCTTAGCGGCGACTTGACGGAGCACCTTCAAGAGTTGCGCCTAGCTGTTAAAACGCTAAACAGGGCTTAATTCTTCCGTTATCGTTAGGACAGGCCGCAACCGCTATGTAGCAAGGTTGTCATTGCATCGTCACCCATGTAAGTAACGCTATTAGGCACTATGCTTACAGATACGCACTATGCTGAAAGAACATCTCTCATCAATCTAGGAAGTAAGCCATGAGCAGCAATGCCGAACTGAACGAGTTGAAACACAAATATGTCGCTGCTGGCGCTGCTAGCCCCGCAACGGCATTCGCCGACCGCGCTGAAAATTCTGAAATCTGGGACGTTGACGGCAACCGCTTCATCGACTTTGCAGGCGGCATTGGCGTACTTAACGTGGGCCACCGCCACCCGAAAGTAGTCGCGGCGGTAAAAGCCCAGCTTGATAAGCTGATGCACACCTGCCAGACGGTCATGCCTTATGAAGGCTATGTCAAAGTCGCTGAAAAACTCAGCCAGATCGTGCCTGTTCGTGGCCACGCCAAGGTCATGCTGGCTAACTCGGGCGCTGAAGCGCTGGAAAACGCCGTCAAGATCGCCCGCGCAGCCACCGGCCGTTCCAACGTTATCTGCTTTGACGGCGGCTACCACGGCCGTACCTTCTTCACCATGGCCATGAACGGCAAGGTAGCGCCTTACCAGAGCGACTTCGGCCCGATGCCGGGCACCGTCTTCCGAGCCCCTTACCCAGTGCCCTACCACGGCGTTAGCGAAGATGAAGCCATTCGTGGCCTTAAGATGACGCTAAAAACCGATGCCAACCCCAAAGATACCGCAGCCATCGTGCTTGAGCCGGTACTAGGTGAAGGCGGTTTCTACCCAGCCTCTACCAGCTTCCTGACCAAGATCCGTGAAATCTGCGATGAGCACGGCATCCTGATGATCATCGACGAAGTGCAGTCAGGCTTTGGCCGTACCGGCAAAATGTTTGCCATCGAACACAGCGGCGTTGAACCGGACATCATGACCATGGCCAAGAGTATGGCTGACGGCATGCCGATCTCCGCGATTGTCGGTACCGACAAAGTCATGGACGCATCAGGCCCTAACTCACTGGGCGGCACTTACACCGGTAGCCCCACCGCCTGTGCCGCAGCGCTGGCCGTGATGGAAGTGTTTGAAGAAGAGAACATTCTGGAGAAGAGCCAAGCGCT
The DNA here is from genome assembly GCF_030544485.1 of Halomonas sp. HAL1. NCBI lineage: Bacteria > Pseudomonadati > Pseudomonadota > Gammaproteobacteria > Oceanospirillales > Halomonadaceae > Halomonas > Halomonas sp. HAL1. The sequence goes on along the minus strand of NZ_CP130610.1, from coordinate 699,082 downwards.
GGGCGACAAGCTGGCGAAGCGCTTCAATGAATGGGCGGGCAAGTTTGACTGCATCGATAACGTGCGCAATATGGGCTCGATGGCCGCATTTGAGTTGGTATCGAACAAAGCAGATCACACGCCTAATGCTGAGCTGGCGGCGGCGCTGTGCAAGAAAGCCCGTGAAGAAGGCTTGATCCTACTGTCATGCGGTATGTACGGCAACACCATCCGTTTCCTGATGCCTGTCACCATTCAAGACGACGTACTTAACGAAGGTTTGGATATCATTGAGTCCTGCCTGGAATCGTTGACCTAAGCATTATCAATATTCAAACATACGCCGCCCAATCGGGCGGCGTTTTTGTCTAGCCAGTTTTTGTCTAGCCAATGAGGCTACCGCCTCATTTAAAAGAACGTCAAACCTGACAACATCACTTGAATAAAGGCGCCAGCTGATTCAATTTTCCAACCTGATAAAGGTCATGCAGATAAGCATCCACTTTAGAGATCAAGTAGTTCAAGAGCACAATAAAAAATATCGCAGACATTATCATCACAGGTTGATTAATCCACTTTAAAACCGACACACTAACTTCATAGTGAATGGTATAGATACTCATGGCCGCCAACAATTGAATCAATCCACCATTAGCAATGACGGCGACCATAAAAAAGCTTCTCAGGTTGATTGAAGGCAGCCCAGTCTTGAAGCAAAGAGCATGGCGAGCACTTGTACTACCCCTCCCCTTTTTGCTCGACGAATTTAAAACCAAACCCTTTTTACGTCTTAAAAGTGGTACTCCATAAATCTCCCCCCCCTCTTTAGAAAAAGCAATCCGTAATGCTGCCACATTAAAATCATCACCGAATACATCCACAGCCGCTTCATCAAGCAGGGAGGCATCTTGGTTTTCAACTGCTCTCTTTTCGTAGGCTCTAAGCTTTTCGAACTGCCTGTTTTTCTTACCCGAAAGTTTGGCGCTATCATATGTATTAATATTGAAATGCATTTGATAGATTTGATACCAAGAAATCGTCACTCCCACCAAAATCATCAAAAAAACAAGCGCTGTTAACATGATGATATCCTCGCCCCATGTCTTATGTAGTTTAATGATAACTTATCTAACCCGCTTACTAACGAATAGGCCCTAAAAAACGCGTCTCGTTGGTGTAGGTAATCGAAGGGTCATCTAAAGCGATGATAGGCAGGACAGCGCGACTACCTGCAACAGGCGACTATGACCACCATTGGCGAAAGCTCCGCCAGGGCCGGTTTTTCCGCAACCCAACAGTTTCGCCACTGTGGGCGCTTAAGCGATGGCCACGGCTGATCCCGCACAGAGCTTCCGTCGCAGCGACATCGACTCAGCTATCTCGGCTCAGCTATCGAGGCCGACGATCGCCTTCCAAAAAGTTAGCCGTAAATACCGCTTTACCATGGGTCTCAAACGACCACTTCATCACATCGCTTAATGCTGCCATTACCTCATCGAACTCGCCAAATACCTGAGTGCTCATGCGGTTCGGGTGCACTTCCAGTCCCGTCGCCTCCAGGCGTTTCACCACCTCTTTGACTACCGGCTTGAAGTCATCGGCCAGCGGGTAATAGCTAAGTTGTACGGAAAGGTACATAACGCCTCCTTACGCTGTATGAGAAGTCTGTCTGGCGTTGGCGATACGTTGCCAGGCAGTCAAAATGGCGGCACGCGTCTCATCCGGGTGCTCCATCGGGAACATGTGCGTACCGGGAACCTCGCTCACCGATAACCCCTTTCGCCGCAAGCGTTTGATGCGCGACGCCGTCAGCAAGTGGGATTCGTTACCCGCCACCAGCTCTAGCGGCACGCCAAGCCGCTGCGGCAAGCGCGAAAGGTGATCCGGCAGATGGCGGAAAATCTCCACCTCAATGCTAGGATCAAAGGTCAGCTCAGCGCTGCCGTCGTCTAACAAGCGTGTCCCTGCTTCAATGTAGTCGTTGAGTGCTTGGGGGGTAAAGCGCTTAAACAGTCCCCGACGTCCCAGTGAACTCGCCATTACCTCACGGCTCGGCCATACACTTCGCCGCCCCAGGGTTTTACCGGCAGGTGTAATTCGGTCAATAAAGCCAAACCGCTTGGCCGCTTTCATCGCCCAGGCATCCGACCCCAGCATTAGCGGTGGGTCGAGCATGATCACCCCACAAAAGCGCTCGGGCTGCTTGTCGGCGGCCATGGCCATCAAAGTGCCGCCCAGCGAGTGCCCCACGCCCAGCAGCGGTTTATCACTCTGCGGCAGGTAGCTCAGCAGCTCATCCACCAGGTTGCCCCAGTTATGATTCACCGGATAATCCGGGTGATGGCCCAGCCGATCCAGCGGGTGGAGATCAAACATCTCTGCCAGCGGGTTCAGCAGGCTGCGGTAGCTTAACCCTGGAAAACCATTGGCGTGGGCAAACACTAAACGGGGGCGTGAAGCGGCATCAGCAGACATGGCGGAGCTCGTGGGTGACCAAACGGAAAAATGAACAACTCAAACTATCATACGTCTGTTTTAGCGCGCCCCTGCCACGGGGTCAATCAGGCGAAGGGTTAACAGGCTAATTAAAACAGCGGTAGTTGGTGTTCCTGCGCGCTTTCCGCCAGCCGGTACCCGACACCCAGCAGGCGCACGGGGCGCTCACCACGTGACCAGCCGATATTGAGCAAGGTTTCAAACTGAGCAAGATTGGGCGCTGGGTCGGCGTGTTCGACCGTGGTTTGAGTAAAGTCGTTGAATTTTACTTTGACGATGAGGCCGCGCACCGCCAATGGCGGGTCTAGACGCGCATAGCGACGCTCCAGATCTTCGATCAGCGCGGGTAGTTCTCGGTGACAGGCATCGAGGTTGGGTAAATCCTGGGCGTAGGTCTGCTCGGTGCTAACCGATTTGCGCTCCCGGTGGGTTTTCACCGGGCGCTCGTCCCGCCCCCAGCTTAGCTCATGCAGCCGCCGCCCAAAGCGGCCAAAGTGCTCGACCAGGTCGGTCAGCGTGCGGGTGCGCAGGTCAGCGCAGGTATGAATATCCAGCCCCGCTAACTTCTCAGCCGTACGCGGGCCCACCCCATGGATTTTCTTGACCGGCAGCTGTTGTACGAAGCTATCGACCTTATCCGGCGTAATCACGCACAGGCCGTCGGGTTTGTTCCAGTCGCTGGCAATTTTGGCCAGAAACTTGTTGGGCGCGACGCCCGCTGAAACGGTGATCCCCACTTCTCGACTGACCCGTTCGCGGATCGCTTCGGCCATAAGTGTCGCGCTGCCGCGGTGCTGGGTGACCTCCGAGACATCCAGAAAGGCCTCATCCAGGGAGAGCGGTTCGATCAGTTCAGTCACATCGCGATAAATGGCGAAGACCTGGCGGGCGACCTCTTTGTATTTGGCCATCTCACCGCGAATCACGGTGAGATGCGGGCAACGCTTGAGCGCTTGTCCCATGGGCATGGCCGAATGAATACCAAACTCGCGGGCGGGATAGTTGCAAGTGGCCACCACCCCGCGCTGCTCGACGCTGCCGCCAATCGCAATCGGGATATCCCGCAGCGCGGGGTTATCGCGCATTTCCACTGCTGCATAAAAGCAGTCACAGTCGCAGTGAATGATTTTGCGCACCGGCTACCCTTCCACCTGTAAAAAACCACAGTTTATCACAGCATCAGGTGCCGCAGAATGTCCTTAGCACCTGCTCATTATCCGTGGCGGGCGCCGCTAAACGGCGCGCTTCCACGGAGTCATCGAATGGTTGGGTGACGACCGCTAACAGCGTATGAAAAGGCACAAAATCACCGTCGTAAGCGGCATCGATGACCTCTTGAACCCGGTGGTTGCGGGGAATAATGACCGGGTTGGCGCGACGCATGGCGGCAAAACGCTCGCTATCCTGGCTGGCTACCTGCGCGTGCTGCCAGGTATCTAGCCACGCGGTTAGCTCATTAGGCTGAGTCGTTAGCGCCAGCAGCGCCTCGCGGTGTTCATCATTCGGCGAGGAAGCGTATTGTGTGAGCGCATCAAAAGTGGCGGTCATATCCATCCGCCCCTGGTGCATCTGGCTTTCGAGGCCTTCCATTAGGGCTTCAGCTTGGGGGCTTTCCGCCGCTAAACCGAGTTTATCGGCGTGCAGGCGGAGTTGCTCTGCACTGAACAGCGTATCGAAGCGGCGAATGGCATTGGTGGCCTGCTCTACCACCGTCTCGCCTTCTTCACGCATTAACGGCAGCAGCGTTTCAGCAAAGCGGGCCAGATTCCACTGGGCAATGGTGGGCTGGTTGGCAAAGGCGTAGCGGCGGCCTTGGTCGATGGAGCTATATACCTTCTGCGGATCGAACTGCTCCATAAAGGCACAGGGGCCGTAATCGATGGTTTCACCGGCAATGCTGCAGTTATCGGTATTCATCACACCATGGATAAAGCCGACGCTCATCCAGCGGGCGATCAGCACGGCCTGGCGGGCGACCACCGCTTCCAGCAGCGCCATATAGGAGTCTTCCGCCTTGGCGGCCTCCGGGTAGTGGCGCGCAATCACATGATCCGCCAGTGCTTTGAGCAGTGTTTCATCCCGTTGCGCAGCGGCAAACTGAAAAGTGCCTACACGAATATGACTACTGGCCACACGGGTAAACACAGCGCCAGGCTCTGCCATCTGCCGCACCACCCGCTCGCCGCTGGTCACCGCCGCCAGAGCACGGGTGGTGGGGATGCCCATCGCGGCCATAAATTCGCTGACCAGATATTCACGCAGCACCGGGCCTAACGGCGAACGACCATCGCCACCGCGGGAAAACGGCGTGCGACCGCTGCCCTTTAGCTGCACATCGCGGCGAATGCCAGCCTGGTCGATCACTTCGCCCAGCAGCAACGCACGGCCATCGCCTAGTTGTGGCACGAAGTTGCCGAACTGGTGGCCTGCGTAACCTAATGCGCCCGGCTTGGCATCCGGCATGGGCTGGTTGCCGCTAAACCACTCGGCGAGCGTGGCGGGATCAGGTATCTCTTGAGCGCCCAGCTCATGGGCAAGCGGCGCATTGAACGCGATCAGCTCTGGGCTAGCGACGGGTGTTGCTTGGGTGGCGACCCAGAGGGGTTCCGGCAAGGTGGAATAGAGATGTTCGAATGGCAGCACGGTAGGCTCCGCTTTTAGTGGCAATGACTAATGTCTATCCTTAGCTAATACCCTAGCATTCTACTCAACTAAACGCCGAGACGATGTTGCCAAACATGCCAAATGTTAAAAACAGCGAGCTGACGCCACTTCCAAGGGATTTTTATAACCGCGACACGCTTGAAGTGGCTCGAGCCATGCTCGGCTGCTGGCTGGTGCGCGAGCATAACGGCGAGCAGATGGCGGCAAGAATTGTCGAAACCGAGGCTTATTGCGGCGCGGAAGACTCGGCCTGCCATGCTCACCGTCGCCGCTCACCGCGCACAGAAGCGATGTTCGGCCCCGCTGGCCACGCCTACGTGTATCTGGTTTACGGCATGCACTGGTTACTGAACGTGGTGACTGAGCCGGAAGGCTCGCCCTGCGCGGTATTGATTCGTGCTGTTGAGCCCACGGCCAACGAGGCCGCCATGCGCGCTATTCGTCAGGCAACGGGCAAACAACTCAGCAATGGCCCCGGCAAGCTCACGCGCGCTTTAACGATTGATAAAGCGCTGTATGGCCATGATATGACCCAGGGTGACAAGCTGTGGATTAGCGCAGCAACCCACGACGCCTCGATCGTCAGTGGGCCCCGTGTAGGCATCGATTACGCCCAGCCCGAGCACCGTGATGCACCCTGGCGGCTCTGGTTGGAAGATAATGCATGGGTATCGAAAGCACGCTAATAGCGATCTTTAAGAGGGCTGCAAACAGCGAACGGCCTGTTCAAGCACCGGCGTTAACGGCGTGCGCCACTGATGAGTCAACAGCGCATCCGCCCGGGTGACGCCGAGCGAGAGCGATGCCAGCGGCATGCCCCGTTCATGGGCGGCGCGGCAGAAGCGGTAGCCGGAAAACACCATCAACGAGGTACCCACTGCCAGCACCGCATCTGCCTCGGCCAGCGCCACCTGGGCTGCCAGCCGCCGTTCGGCGGGGACCACATCGCCGTAGAACACCACATCAGGCTTCAGGATGCCGCTACAGCGCGGGCAGTCGAAAATACGAAAAGTGCTGAAGTCGGTTTCCAGATCGGCGTCGCCATCCGGAGCGTGCCCCGCCTGTAAACCTGTAAAGCTAGGATTCATGCGCGCCATTTCGGCATGCATGGCGTGGCGCATCATTTGATAGTCGCACACCATACACTTCACCATGTCCGCCCGGCCATGCAGGTCGATCACCCGGCGCGAACCAGCGCGCTGATGCAAACGGTCAACGTTTTGGGTCACTAACTGCTGGATATAACCCCGCGACTCCAGCGCAGCCAGCGCATGGTGCGCACCACTCGCCTGGGCTTCGCGCAAGGCGCTAAAGCCGATCAGCGCACGCGCCCAGTAGCGCTGACGAACATGATGAGAACTCATAAAGTCGCCATGCTGCACTGGCGGCGGGCGCTTCCACTGCCCATCCGCATCCCGATAGTCCGGAATGCCGCTGTCGGTACTTACGCCCGCACCGGTAATCACCCACAGTTTGGGGTGCTGCTGGATAAACGCTGCCAGCTCCTTACCCGCCTGGGCAACGCTATTTACTATTTCCACGGCCTGCGTCAATCGTTCACCTCTAGGCAATCTTGCTCAAACTCAACGATACTGTATGACAACCAACGCCTGCGCAATGCACAACGGCACCTCATTTTAAGGAGCATATGATGCAACAGTCTGAGCAACGTTCTGGGCAGCACGACCATGATGTCATCATTGTCGGCGGCGGTATGGTCGGCGCCGCGCTGGCAGCGCGCTTGGGCCAAACCGGCTTTTCTGTCGGGCTGGTGGAACAGGGCGATGCCCCCACCCCGCCCAGCGGCGATTATGACCTGCGCATCTCATCGCTCAATGCGCGCTCGCTGGCATTTATCAAAGCAAGCGGCACCACTCTGCCGGAAGAGCGTAGCTGCCCGTTTCGCCATATCGATGTTTCCAACCAGGATGGCACCGGCCACTCGCTGTTTTCCGCTGAAGATAGCGGAATGGAAGACTTCGGCATCTTTATCGAAAACCGCACCCTGCAGTATGCGCTATGGCAACGCCTGGAACAGCTGCCCAGCGTTACCTGCTACACCCAGTGCGCGCCGTTAAGCACCGTCTCGGCGACGAACAGCCGCCTACTGGAGCTGGATAACGGCAAAACCCTAAGCGCCCGCCTGATTGTCGGCGCCGACGGGGCAACATCGACGCTGCGTTCGCTGGCCGGCATTAGCGTGACCCGCTATGACTACCATCAGCGGGCAATGATCATTAACGTGGAAACCGAACTGCCCCAGCAGGATGTCAGTTGGCAGGTGTTTACCCCCACCGGCCCGCTGGCCATGCTGCCGCTTCCCGGCCAGCGCGCCTCCCTGGTGTGGTATGACCGCGACGAAACCACCAAAGCCCGCGAACAGCTCGACGATGACGCGCTGACAGCGGCCATCGAAATGGCCTTTCCTAAACGCCTGGGCAAAATCACTCGCATCGTGGCGCGGGCCAGCTTTCCCATCAAGCGCCAGCACGCTCAGCGCTATATCGGCAAGCGCCTGGCGTTGATTGGCGATGCCGCCCATGTGGTGCACCCGTTGGCAGGCCAGGGGTTGAATATCGGCCTTCACGACGCCGACACCCTTGCTGAGATCATCGTCAAAGGCCGCGATCCAGGTGACCCGATTGACCTACTTCGCTTTGAGTGCCAGCGCCGCGTCGCCAACCAGGCCATGATCGCCGCCACCGACAGCTTTCATCACCTGTTTACCGGTGCCAAGCCGCTGCGCCAGCTAGGCGATCTAAGCCTGCAAATTGCCGAGCGCTTCCCGTTCGCCAAACGCATGATGATGCAACAAGCCAACGGCTTGAATCCATTCAAAATGCGCTAGGGTCGACTACGCTGAGAGGGCGGCCACTGCCGGTGGCCCATAACAATCACAATAACCCCTCGTTTAAGGCAGCCCTAAGCGCCTGGGCAGCGCCGATTCGACTGGATGCCAACTGGAACGAGGGTAATTACTACGACGGCGAACCACCCACCGACGGCTTAAAAGAAGCGCTGAAGCTGGTGACGCTCAACGCCAACCACTGGCAGTGGGCCAACGAGACTTTCACCCGTGACTGGGCCGACGAAGCGCGCGACCCCACCCAGGATATCAACGCCCGCTACGCGATCGAGCAAACGCTGGATGACATCGCCGCCGCCCGTGCAGAACTATCTGATGCCAATCACTTGCTCTACCTAGTGCGTGCCAACCAAACCTTTATGGCGGGCCACGGCGACTCGCTAGAGGAAGGACTTGCCGCCATCGAAGCGCCCACTTTGATGCTCTACAGCGAAAACGACCTCGTCTTCGCGCCCCAAGGCGTGCGCCGTACCGCCGAGCTGATTGAAGCAGACGGCACCGACGTGACGCTTGAAACCCTGGAAGGTAATCGAGGCCACTTGGATGGCGTGCTATCCATTGATCAGGCGAGTGATACGTTGCGTGAGTTTTTGCAGTAAGGGATATCCAGCGCTGGCTTTAGGTAAAAGCCAGCGCTGGATTCTGGTGTCGTCTTAACCACTTAGGCTTTGTACAAAAACTGCTTGCACTCGTCTATACGGCGTTAAAAATCATCTCGTGCGCGAGTCCGGTCAAAATGATCATTTACACCCTGTAAACTCGCACGCGAGCCCGGTCCGTTTTTCGTTGATTTTTGCCTTGTCTAGCCATCGCTCGCCGACTTTTCGTACAAACCCTAGTGCGCCCACTATTGGTTTTGAAAGGCACTTAAAGCTTCTGAAGCGTATTAATAATAATGTAAGCACCCAGAATCAGAAGTGAAATGAAGAATACCTTGCGGAACATCTGCTCGGATAAGCGTTCTCTAATTCGCTGGCCAATCACCATGCCAGCGAGCGCGGGTAGCACCGCTACTGCCGACATTACGCCCGTTTGGAGTGTCAAAAAATTGGCCTGTTGCAGCGCCGCCGCGAGAGCCACCGTGGAGACCATAAATAGCATGCCCATCGCTTGAATCAGCATATTCTTCGGAAGGCCAATGGCCTGAAGAAACATCACGCCCGGCACAGCAAATGACCCTGTCATCCCGGTAAGCACCCCATTCGCAGAGCCGATTAACGGCCCTGCCCAAACCTCATGGCGGCTAGGTACAACAATCTTGATCCCGGCCAGGTTCACGACAGCGTAAATAATCAGCAAACTGCCCAGGAGCGCCGTCAGATACGTGAGATTGACGCGAGTCAGTGCGGCCGCACCAATCCAGACAGTAAGAGTCGCCATCGCCAGGAATGGCCAAATGCGAGCCAAGATTGCTCTTGCGTTTCCGCCCACCGTTGACTGCCAAATATTCGTAACAAATGAGGGAATAAGCATTAGCGCCATGGCCGTTGGCAAATCCAGCGCGACGGTAAGCAGCGCTAGGCTAACTGGCGGGAGTCCAAGGCCGATGACGCCCTTGACGCTTCCCGCAATCAAGAATGTGCCCGCCACTATTAACAGGGATGCGAAATCAACCATGTCTGTCTCCGATACATTGCCACTAGCAATATATCGGATAGCCCACTCAGTCGCAGCAGATTAAAGGGTGTGGGCCGTTAGCGCGCTGGTCGCTGGCATCTTTCTTGAGCATCGCCTCAGCATACTGCGGATGCCTTGTATTCGTGTACTCAACATCTGTCGCTCGCTGCAACTCTCCCGAATCAGCCCGAGAGCCTTCCGACAAGCTCAACCTTAAAATCCCAAAAACAGCATATCCAACGCCGCAGAAATTTCGTCTTGTTGCTCAGCAAGGCTACCCGCAATAAAACGCAATTCGCTTTCAGGCACAGCAGCCATGTACTGAGTCGCCATGACAACCTCTTGGCTCTTAACGTTGAACACCGGGTTTAACCTCTGAGCAGGAGACAGCGCCGAGGATGTGGGCAGCAGGGGCACGACCACTCGAGTGTTCAAGCCACTGAGAAGATCTGTCTGAACATCCAGCAGATAGCCATCCCCACCCTTATTTTCAAAGATATCGAAACGGGCCATTAGAACTGACGGTGCCGTGCAAGAGGCAATCCATTCGCTTCAACGTATGCATTCGAGCTTGCAAGGGCTATGGCATTATCCTCCAACCACTGCTTCTGCTTATGCAGCTTGACCGCCTCCGCAATCCCTGCCTCTGCTGATCGTGAAACATTGATTCCCAGCGCTTTTGCCTCTTTGAGAAGGGCACTATCTAGCGATAGGTTGGTTGGCTTGCGTATGGATTTGGTCACTTCGGCGGCTTGCATGATTCACTCCTCGCACATAACTATGCACTTACTATATGCGCATATTTATAGCACATCAATTTGCTATTCTAGTGGCTAATGGAAAAGCAAGACTGCCTGGTAATGAAATCAGGTGAAGGCTATTGCCGCGACTGAACCGCTCGGTGATCACTATGGAGCGGCGGGAAATTAGCGGTTAGCGTTCTCTTCGGCCACCTGACGAAGCGCATCGACCAACACATCAGCGGGCTGAGCGCCAGAAATCAGGTAACGTCCATCGAGGATAAATGCCGGCACGGCGTTTACCCCTGCGTCCATGAATCGCTGCTCTGACGCGCGAACTTCGTCTGCGTACTGATCCGACCGGGCGATGGCCTCGGCGGTATCACCGTCAAGCCCAACCTCAATGGCCTTCTCTCGCAGAACCGCTGGGTCGGCGGGGTTTTTCGCCTCACCGAAGTAAGCCTCGAACAAGGCTAACTGAAGCGCCGTTTCTTGGTGTTGCGTTCCGGCCCACGCCAGCACGCGGTGGGCAGCGAAGGTATTGTTCGCCCGACGCTCCAGGGCACCACGGAAATTCAGCCCAAGCTCTTCGGCGGCGGCCATAATCTCGCGTTGGGACTGCTCCATGGTGGCCGCGTCCTTGCCGTACTTGCGGCACAAGTGCTCCAGGATCGGCTCACCCTCGGGCGACATATCGCGGTTCAGCTCGAAGGGCTGCCAAACCAGCTCAACGTCGATCTCGCCATTGAGTGTCTCTAACGCTTGCTCCAAGCGTCGGTAGCCGATTGCGCACCACGGGCAAGCCACATCGGACACTAGGTCGATTCTTACCTTTTATGCCTTTTGGGTGGCCGGCGAAGATGTGCAGAAAACGATTCTCGCAAAAGCTGGGGGCAGCCGGGATATGCCTCAGCCTGGGAAGATGAAGCGGTTAATAAACCGGTATATGGCTTTTATCGTAATACATTAGCGACTCTTGAAAGAGCCTGGGTGCGGCCACGCCACAACGGCTACATGGACTTTCAAGCCGAAGGGTCAAGCATTTTGGCCACAGGGCTACAAGCCGGGCATCCCGCAAAGAGAATTATAAAACAGCTTAATGCAGCTTATGCCCAAAACAGGTAAGGCAATCGCAGACACTGGGATGGCGTGCTACCCATCGACCAAGCGAGTGATACGCTGCGGGCGTTTATGCAGAAAGGAAGAAACCCGACTAGAAATTAATAGGTAGCGCTATGTTTACGAAGGGAAAACTACCACGTCATCCCCCTCTTGCCATGGCTGAAACTTGGTCATGGCCTGCAGAAAGAAGGCGTGCTCCAACCAGTCTTCTAACCACCGCTGCAGGTGCGGGTAAGGTAGGCTATAAAAAACATCGCGATCTACATGGGCGAATTGGCGGATAAAAGGCATGATGCCAATATCAGCAATGGTCGCGTTATCCCCCAGAAGATAAGGCTTTTGAGTCAGATGCTCCTCTAAAACCTGTAAAAAAGTCTCACCCCGTTGCCGATATTCTGCCTGAGTCATTTCGAGATGTCGGTCGGCATATTTATAACGATCCAGCCAATGTTTAAATTCATTATCGTTTTGGTCGATCAGGGCATTGGCCTGATCCCTAACCTTCGCATCTAACAGCCCCTGCGGATCTTGTTGCTCAAGCGACCACACCATTATTTCTCAGCTCTCTTCGATCACGGTACCATCAAAAAGCTGTAAAACAGGCACAGTACCTTTCGGGCTAATCGCTAGCATCTGGGCCGGTTTGTTTTTCAATATGACCTCCCGCAGCTCCACCTTTAACTCAGCAAACAACGTGCCGAGACGGGCACGCATGGCATAGGGACAGCGACGAAAAGAGTAAAGGCGATGAAGTGATGTCGTCATGGGCATTTTTCACAGTTGAATTGAAATCAGTAGGCTCGGCGTCTCTGGTTTCAGTGGTTACCTCATTTTACGGTTAATCTCTGTTTAAGATTACCGATCAATGGGTCGGAACATGATCCGGTGTAGAAAGTCTATTTTTGGATCTCAGCAAAAACGAGTCGGCTCGGTGACCACTAAGGCTTGACGTTAGCCGTTCGCGCTTTCCTCAGCCACCTGACGAAGCGCATCGACCAGCACATTGGCGGGCTGGGCGCCAGAAATCAGGTAGCGGCCATCTAGGATTATGGCTGGCACGGCGCTTACCCCTGCGTCCATGAATCGCTGCTCTGCCGCTCGCACTTCGTCCGCGTACTGATCCGATCGGGCGATGGCCTCGGCGGTGTCGCCGTCAAGTCCCACCTTAGTGGCCTTCTCGCGAAGCACTTCTGGGTCGGCCGGGTTTTTCGCTTCACCAAAATAAGCCTCAAACAATGCCAACTGCAGGGCTGTCTCTTGATTTTGCGTTCCAGCCCACGCCAGCACGCGGTGGGCAGCGAAAGTATTGTTCGCCCGACGCTCAAGAGCACCGCGGAAATTCAGCCCAAGCTCTTCGGCGGCGGCCATGATCTCGCGCTGGGACTGCTCCATGCTGGCAGCATCCTTACCGTACTTGCGGCATAAGTGCTCAAGGATCGGCTCGCCCTCGGGCGGCATATCGCGGTTCAGCTCAAAAGGCTGCCAGACCAGCTCGACGTCGATCTCGCCATCAAGTGTCTCTAACGCCTGCTCTAAGCGCCGGTAGCCAATCGCGCACCACGGGCAGGCTACATCGGATACTAGGTCAATTTTTACCTTTTGCATTTGTATATCCCTTTGACATATCCCAAAATTCGATCAAACTAAAGAAAGTATGTTACGCGTATAGATTGAGTAACGGCAGTACTTAAAGGAGACAGCCATGGAAAAAGCAGCGGTGTTTAAAAGTAACCGCAGTCAAGCGGTGCGCATGCCGAAATCCCTCGCGCTGCCTGAGAACGTTACACGTGTTGATGTTATTGCCTTGGGTCGCGCGCGCTTAATTACCCCCGTAGGTGAGGCGTGGGACAGCTGGTTTGATGGCCAAAGTGTCACTGCAGACTTTATGAGTGAACGTGAGCAGCCAAACGAACAGGAACGAGAGGCGCTTTGATGCTTAAGTACATGCTTGACACCGATATCTGCATTTTCACCATCAAACATAAACCTCCCCATGTTCGTGAGACCTTTAACCAGCATAGCGACCAGCTCTGCATCAGCACCGTGACACTCATGGAGTTGGTGTATGGTGCTGAGAAGTCCGCTTCTCCCGAGAAAAACTTGGGTGTGATAGAAGGATTTGCGGCGCGGCTGGAAGTTCTCGATTACGACCCCAGTGCCGCTTACCACAGTGGCCAGCTGCGTAGCGAGCTGGCCAAAGCGGGCACACCCATCGGCCCATACGATCAGATGATTGCCGGACACGCTCGTTCAAGAGGCCTGATTCTGGTAACCAATAATCTAGGGGAGTTTAGTCGCGTCCCAGGGCTTCGAGTAGAGGATTGGATTTAGACGGCCATTCACCCCCAGAAGGTATCACTACTTATGATCAAAACAGCGTTAGCTCTAAGCACCCTATTGCTTATCAGCGGGTGCGCCCAAAACAGCAATACCACCGCATCAGGCACGCCGGACTCAGGTACATCAACCGAGCAAAACCAGCCCCACCACCAGGAGACCGATCAATGGGTAGGCCGGTGGACAGGCGTGGAAGGGCTATTTCTGGACATCAGCAAGAACGAGGCTGCAGGCCCTGGCCACTATCTGCTTGAAATGCAGTACGGCCTGGATGCCGATCAAAGCGGCACCTTCGAAGGGCAGGCCACCGCCGAGGGCATTCGCTTCAACCGCGAGGATGGTCAACAGCTGCTTCGAGCGGGCGACGGCGAAGCCACCGGCATGAAGTGGCTATTGGAAAAGGAAGACTGCCTGGTAGTGAAAACAGGCGAAGGTTATTGCCGCGACTGACCTGCGCGGCAAGCACTCAAGGGGCGGCTGACGTTAGCGGCTAGCGTTTTCCTCGGCCACCTGACGAAGCACATCGACCAACATATCGGCTAGCTGGGCGCCCGAAATCAGGTAACGTCCAGCATGGTACGTGTATAAAGTTAAAGACCTAACCCTAACTCGCGGAGCATTTCCGAATACTCCGCACTATGATCTCCTTCGAAATTGGACATACCGGGTTTGGTGAGACACCCCTTTGGCGAAATATAGCTTCGTATGGATTTTTCAGGTTTCTGATGCCAGCCGATGTTGAAGGCACAGAGCTTGGGAAAGAAATACATCGACGCATAACCTGGCACGGCATCATGCACCCACCAAGCAAGTGCTTGCCAGTTCCCAGTCCGCTCGAAGTACGGCACGTACTTATTAACGACGATACACGCCATTGCCCCAATGTGACCGCTCTTGTCAGGAAAATCCCATATGTGATGAGCATAGTTTTGCTCGTTGCTTCCACAGTTATATTGGTTTTTATTTTCTGCTCCTTTGGCATTAACGGCACTTGATCGGTAAGCGGAACGAATACTGATACGGCCAAAGTGCTGCGGATAGGTTCGAGAACCTCTTCGCAAAGAGACCTACCAGCCTCAATCGCAAGATCAGGATCGTCGGGGATATTGGGTATCCCTTCAATCTGGGAGATTTCGGAGTATAAGAAATCTCGCATAAAAAAAGACTCTGAAAGACGAACGCGTCCTAGACTTTCGAGTGTCTTAACCGACTGCGGTGATCTCACACATACCTCACTAGCCAAAGTGTTGCCGTGATTCAATGGATTCAGGTGGCGAAAGCGCTACCGATGACTTTATGAACCAACGCGAGCAGAAGCAATTCAGCTATACATTTTCGAGTAGCCCTCTGCTTCCAAGATTGATCGACATACGAAAAGACTATTCGCCCGCCACTTCAGAAAACTGACCCGCTTTATCCAGGGTGTATTCGCCAAAATCCCGCGCCAGGTAAAGCGAGCCCGAATAGACGCGCAGGGCCTCCTGCCGGATGTCCTCAATGGAAGGCGACGCATGGGGGTTGAGCTGGTAACGGGGGCTAAAGTGCGTCAGCACTAGGTTGGGCAGCTGCACGGTTTCGGCAAACGCGGCGACAAGCTTGGCGTAGCTATGGCCTACATCACCGGCCTTTTGGGCCATCTCTTCAGTGTAGGTGGCTTCATGCACCAGCACCTGCGCGCCCACGCATGCCTCACCTAATAAGTCAGGTTGGTCATTGTCTCCAGCAATCACCACCTTTCTCGGCTTATTCTTGAAGAGTAAGTAGTCATGGCTTTTTAATTGCTCCCCCTCGAACTCTACATCAAATCCTTGCTTCAACTGCCCCCACAACGGCCCTCTCGGAATCCCCTTCTGCGCTAGCTTATCTACGTCCAAAGCGGCGTCGACCTTTGTCTCCGTAAATCCATAAGCGTAGGACGGCGCCCGGTGTGAAAGTCGGTAGGTGGTAACCGTGATGCTCTCAAACTCAACGCTTGGCAGCTCGTCCGAGTCGATAAAATCCAGAACGAAGGGCAAACATAGCTGTGTAGCCTCGCAGGTGGCCTCCAACCATGCCTTGATACCTGCGGGTGCCACAATGGTAAGCGGCGCTTGCCGACCACCCATTCCCGCACTCGCCAGTATGCCCGGTAGCCCATAGCAGTGGTCGCCGTGCACGTGGGTAATAAAGATGGCTTTCAAGGAATGGAACGACAGCTTTGTGTGCAAAACCTGATGCTGGGTGCCCTCACCACAATCAATCAGGTACCAGCCCTTCCCCTTGCTTTCTCGCAAAGCGACCCCGGAGACGTTTCTTTGCTTAGAGGGTACACCGGCGGAGGTACCGAGGAACAGTAGATTCATAGCGCTTCCATGCTCTCATTTGTACTCACTTTAGAGTAAAACGAAAGGACTACCTGCTAGCCAAAATTAAGGGGTAATATTTTCACAATCAAGATTAGACGTGCATTAAAGAATTTAAAGACTACTTATATCCATAACTCTTTTCTGACGCCACTTGTAGTTAAAACATTAGCACATACAGCTCATAAAACTGTGCTAAATAGCCGATAATACTGCGCACGAACTAAATGATCAATCATAAGCATTTAACCTCAATTAATCTAAAAACGAATATGCGCATGCAAATTCGCATTATGGATGCTAATTATATTCAATTACCATAAATTAAATCGAAGATATCTATTTCAGTATCAAATTCCGTTTCATCATGCAAATCATCCTCATCCATTGGATTTATTGTGCTATCCATATTTAAAAATGAGACATCGGAATTTTTAAGTTTTTTGAAATATTGATCATTATCAATTGCATCAATGCCATTTTGGTTTGTAAGCCAACCTCTCTTTTCTGCCTCATAACAAAGCATCCAACTAGAGTCATACAACCCATCATTAGTAATAATCGCATCCCAGTGGTTAGTATCTAATCGCCCTGTATAAATGCCTTTCTCCCTAGCTGTCAGAATCGACAATATTGCCATAGAATCATTTACGCCTGTCAGACCAGCTATTTCTTCATTAATTGCAATATCCAATTGGGTTAACACCCAAAATGACCAACAAACCTCATAACCAAAATTATTATCAACCCCTTTTTTTGCCACTTTCAAAAAAGCTGCCTTTATATTTAAAAGATTTAGTGGATAGCCATAAGACTTATAAGAGATGAGTATTTTAGACACTATAGTAATAGACTTAGGCTCACAGATACTTATCTGTAATAATATTGATTCCAATATGGCGGTCTCAATGACCAAGTGCAACACCTAACCTATCAGGTAGGGTATTGCCATGACTCACTGTTATCGCCATCTTTCTGCCGAAGACCGAGCCGCCATCATGCTGATGCGGGCTAACCACTCGATTCGCGCTATCGCCCGTCAGTTAGGGCGTTCGCCCAGTACTATTTCACGAGAACTGGTGCGTCATACTGTTAGTAAGCGCGCCATAAAACTTGCAATTACCCACAAGTCGATGATGCATCTGGATTGGCAGCTTGGAATCCAGCAACGAGATCTGCTAAGCGGATGAAGCCTCGCCATAGAACGGTGGATCCTGGGAGAGGATCACTTGAGCGATCCAGATAACCACCCAGGCGAGCGACAGCGGTCATATAAAAAGCTGTATCGCGTCGTGTGCCTTGTCTGTTTGACGGCATTGATCGGTCGAGAAGAGCTCTTTCAATATCAGTAAAAACAGCTGCAGGAGAGGTCGTTGAGGATTGGCGCCGCAGTATAGTCAACCATGATATTCGCCAGGACACGACACAGCAGAGCGCAATGCAGTTGGCAAGTCGATCTGCGGTAGCGAGACGTATATCCTCAATGCGGCAACCCGTTTTCAGCGTCTTGAAGAATGTCTCGATATTCCAACGCCGTGAATACCAAATAAGCTTTTGCACTGCGTCGGCGTGAGTGGCAACGGGAAGGTTAGTGGCCAACTTCCAGATTATAGGGAACGCCCTTCGGGCGGGTTTTTCTCTTCTGCAAAAATAATACCAAGCTTCTGTTTTGGGTATTTTTTCTGTTTTCCAATCGGTGGACAAACTGTCATCTTTGCATGCTTGACCGATAGGGTCGCCTGCTGTTGATTGCCTCGCTTGTCACGAAAGTGAATATCGTGTGTTCCACTGACCTGAGTCTCGGCCATCACTTGAGAAATCGTAGTGCCTCCCTCCTCGGCGAGACGATCAACGCAACTGCGGATCAAAAAGTAAGTGCCAAGATCTTGAGCCAGACAAAAGAGTTCAAAAATGTCACTCTCGCGATCACCGATATGCACGCACCGTTCAGGTGAACCTGCAAGCTCAGTAGAACGCTGCAGGTTGTCGAGCCAACGCATGCTTTCTTTCTGCTCGATGGGTACGCGGGTCGGATTAACTTTGCGCTTGAGAGCTTCTGTGCCTTTGAATTTATTCCGCGTCCAGAATTTGGCAGCTGTCAGGCCCAAGGGCAGCCCTTCCGTTGTGATAGCCAGACTAGCGTGCATTAAAAGCCCGCAGACGGTATGTTTAAGGTGCCGTCCTTCTTTCATCTTGCGCCCGGTTGATTCATTGATGAAACCAATCTTCTCAGGTGACGAGCGCTTGAAGGAAAATTCGGTTGTATCCTGCAGGATCAATATGGGGCCATCGGTGGCTTGGATGCGCAAAGCAGAGGCGGCAAAATGTCCCTCCAAAATCTTGTCCTCGCTGACATTCTCATTCGCGAAGAAGCGATAGGCGGCCTTGGTATTGGCCCAGTCCTGGAATGCGGTGGGTAGTGATTTGTCTGGCCGATCACCGAGTGCTTCCAGCATGACAGCCAACCTTTGATTCAGTCGCGCGTCCCCCAAGTCGCAGCCAGTCATTTCCTCGTTCACCCAGTGTTGTCCCATATTGATACCTCTTATCATATCGAACGAACTGAGAAGCCAAAAAAACACATCGGGCTTTACTTTATCAACGGTATGCTTATGTAGCTGATGACTTGTGGGTAATTGCAAGGCCATAAAACCCATCTACCCACATTAACGTTGGCTGATCACACTGATGGTCTCTTTAATTTTGGAGATCATCATGAGCCGCGAACTCAATTCCACTCAAGCATTTTGGCTAGGCCATCTGTATTATGCTGCCGCGTTACAGATGCCGTTAAGTGCGTATGCCAATGCACAAACCGTGACGTTAGCCGACCTGATGGCATGGGAAAATCGGTTAATCGTGCAGGGGTTTCCCGTGCCACCGCGTTGTCGTCCCGCGCGGTTTGTCGCCGTGGAGGTCGTCGCATGATACGCCCAAGCACTGATCTGAGGGTGTACCTGTGCCGAGAACCCGTCGATATGCGCAAGCAAATTGATGGATTAGCACTGCTGGTTCAGGAAGCCATGGCCTTGAACCCGTTTGATCAAGCGCTGTTCGTGTTCGGTAATCGCCAGCGCGATAAAGTGAAGCTACTGTTCTGGGAACGTAACGGCTTTGTGGTGTGGTACAAGCGCTTGGAGCGTGAGCGGTTTAAATGGCCAACGCACCTGAAGGACGACACAGTGACGCTAACGGGTCAAGAACTTAACTGGTTGCTGGATGGCTATAACCTGAAGGCTATGCAGCCTCACAAAGCGTTGGATTTTCAGCGGGTTGGATAGCCGTAGCGCTCCTATGTTAGCGACGTTTTTGGTACACTGAGCGGTATGAAAAACGCCGCTTCTTCTTCACCTACGGTTACCCAGCTTGAGCGCAAGCTGGCCGCTGCTGACGCTGAAAATGCGCGGCTGTTGGCGTTGATGGAGAAAAAGGAAGCGCAGTGGGAAGCCACCAAACAGTCGCTGTTTGAACAGTTCCGGCTTGCCCTGGAGCGTCAGTTCGGCCCCTCCACCGAGAAGTACCGTGTCGACCAGCGGGACCTGCTGATCAATGAAGCGGAAGTGGTGGTTGACGAGGAAGACGCATCGGAGAGCACCACCACCGCTGATGACGCGACGATCGACACCGCTACGCCTGCTAAGCGTCGCACGCGCGGCGGGCGTGTTGCGCTACCGCCAGAACTCCCGCGCGTCGAGGTCATCCATGAACTGCCCGACGATGCGCGCCACTGCCACGATGACGGCACCGCGCTGAAGGTGATCGGTGAAGAGGTTAGCGAGGAGTTGCATGTGGTGCCCGCCCGGATCGAGGTGATCCGTCATGTGCGACACCAATATGCCTGCCCGACGTGCGAAGAGGGCGTTAAGATCGCCTCGGCACCTGCCAAGCTGTTGCCCAAGAGCAATGCCAGCGCCACGCTGCTCGCCTATATCGCGACGGCTAAATACCAGGACGCGCTACCGCTTTATCGGCAAAGCCAGATCTTTGCCCGCCATGGCGCCGAGATCCCCCGCAATACCCTGGCACGCTGGATGGTGCAGGCGGGAGAACGGATCATCCCGCTGATCGACGCGTTGCGCCAACACCTCTTAAACGCCCCGCTGATCCACATGGATGAGACGACGCTCCAGGTGAATCAAGAAGCGGATCGTGCCGCCCGTGCGACGTCGTATATGTGGGTGCAGCGCGGTGGCCCGCCGGGCCAGCAGGTGGTCTTGTTCGACTACGCGGCCAGCCGCGCCGGACGGGTGCCCGTTGATCTGCTAGGCGACTATGCGGGGCGCTTAATCACCGATGGCTATGAAGGCTACGCCGAGGTCGTGCGTCGCAATGGGCTCACCCATGCGGGCTGCTGGGCACATGCCCGGCGTAAGTTCGTTGAGGCCCAGAAAGTGCAGCCCAAAAACAAAACCGGCAAAGCGGACTGGGCGCTGAACCAGATCCGGAAGCTGTACGGCGTGGAAAAACAGGCGAAGGCACGTGAGCCCGATGCGCGTTACGCGCTGCGTGACCAGAAGAGCCGTCCGTTAATCGACCAACTGCGCACCTGGCTCGACAAGTCACTGGCCCAGGTATTGCCCAAAAGTGCACTGGGTAAAGCCTTACACTACCTGGATAACCAGTGGCCCCGGCTGACCCGGTTCCTGGACGATGGCCTGATCCCGTTGGACAACAATCCGGCGGAGAACGCCATCCGTCCGTTCGTCATCGGCCGTAAAAACTGGCTGTTCAGCCATACGCCGAGCGGCGCTCATGCCAGCGCGGCGATCTACAGCCTGATCGAAACCGCCAAAGCCAATGGTCTCTCGCCTTACGATTACTTGCAGTATGTCTTCGCGACACTGCCCACCCTCAACGATGATGAGCTCCACACGCTGCTGCCCTGGCAGTGGAAAGAGACATTACCGGTCTAAGCGAAATCTGCCTAGATGTGGTTAGTGGCTCGCTTACTACTGTTAGCCCTAACAGAGCGTATGACGCCAGCCTCGCTGGACATCGCGCCCGACTGACCCGCTGTCGGCCTCGCCGTAGCTTGAAGCTTCCTCTCGACGGTGAGCTGTTCGAACTGGTGGTCTACCTGCTGCGCAAGTACTGGTCACCAGAGCAAATAGCCCGCACACTAAAGCGTATGTTTCCTGATAATACTGACCGCCACGTCTCGCACGAAGCCATCTACAATGCGCTCTATCTCATGCCGCGCGGCTCGCTCAAGAAAGAGCTGATTGCCTGTTTGCGCCAGGGTAAAGGTAAACGACGCCCTCGCAGCCGTGGCAAGGATAGGCGACAACAGATTCCAGACTTGGTGAGCATCCATCTGCGGCCGCCTGAAATCGAAGATCGCCTGATGCCCGGCCACTGGGAAGGGGATCTCATCATGGGCGCTAACAATCGCTCTGCCGTTGGTACATTGGTGGAGCGCACGACGCGTTTAGTGATTCTGGCGAAAGTGGATGGCACCACGGCCACAGCGGCGGCTGTCGGCTTCAGCGACAAGCTCAATGAGGTGCCGCGCTCCCTGCGCCTGTCCATGACCTATGACCAGGGCAAAGAGATGGTGAAACATGCCGAGATCACTCAGAAGACGGGGACAGCGATCTACTTTGCCGACCCGCATAGCCCATGGCAGCGGGGTTCCAATGAGAACACCAACGGGCTGTTGAGACAGTACTTGCCAAAGGGCACGGATCTGTCGGTCTACAGCCAGGAAGAACTCGACGAGATCGCCGACTCACTCAATACACGGCCGCGCAAGACACTGGATTGGCGCTCGCCACTGGAAGTCTACGCCGAGGTGCTCAAGAAATCCGTCGCCGGCCCGAGCACTCTTCAATAGTGTTGCACTTGGAACTTGAGGCCGCCTATTCTCCAATTAGTTTCATGTATTTTAACAGGCATAACTTTTGTTAAAAAATAATGAAAAGAGCTTTCTTGCGGATGATTTTTATGGACATCAATTGCAATGTTGTAGAGATGTATGATGTCTAGCCTTTGTTCTGGTGGATTCTTCCTAATTTTGTAGTGTCTAATAGTTTGTTGTTGAATACTCTCGATAGGAACCGGCATAGCCTCAATACTAGATTTATTTTCGTTGGTGGTTAATTCAAATTCACCAAGAGCTCGACTAATTTTTAAATCTAAATTTTCTGCTTCTGATGCAGTATCTGCAAAGAAGAAAAAATCATCAATAAATCGAATGCCATTAAGACTTGGTTCAGAGTTTTGAATTGAGCGATCAAGTGCTACACCTATTAACTCCGAAATCACTCTTGAAGCATCAGGACCAATAGGAATGCCTAGTGTTTGTCCATCCTGCATATTCCTAACTAGGCGGTCTAATTCATTTCCCCATAAATTATCTGTTCTGTCTCTTTTCGATACATCTTTTGTATGTATAGCCCAAGGTATACTATGCGTATATATAGTATTATAAAATTTTGATACATCTGCTGTTAACAGGAAGCGAGACGAAAAGCCTTTCACAAGTTTTTCTTGCATAACTTGTTCAAAGTTATATTCATTAGCTATCGCTCTGCTGCTATCATCCTTGTAAATGGCCTTGCTCATAGATATCTTACTAACATCATAAAATCTTTCAATATCACGAGAATGCTTAACCAAAAACTTCACCAACATCGAATAATGTTTTGGATTCGGCACAGTAATGCTTCGTCTAAAGCCTGAAAATTTAGGTATACTAGTTTTAGTTGGCCTGCTTACTTTTGGTTCAGACTTTAACACGTCATCATTAAAACTAAGTGTTTTTGAAAGATCAGACGAATCAAATAACCCGGGAAATTCTTTTGGCAGAAAACCTTTAGTGAGAAAGTCTTTTTGCTTCAAAACGACTACTCCTTTTTTTAAGCACACAAAACATGAAATTATTCAAATAAACATCGTCTAAATCAGCTGAGACAAAGGTGTCACCAAAGCTTACTTGCTAAGTGTCGACTAATTTATTTCGATGAGCTTATAGGACCATTTTTCTTTATCTGTTACTGGATTAATTTTGCATGTTTCTTCTATTTTTACGTTGATTATGCTTGGAACATTAAACTGATAGGATTCCAGCGATTTATCGAGCTTTCCTTTCAACAATTCACCATCATTTTTTACGACTGCAAAGAAATCATTTTCAATGTCTACGCCCACAAGCTTTATATCTTTATATTTCACTATTTGAGTATTGCTCGACTCACCTTCTTCGAGTTTCCTCAATGATTCTTTTATTTGATGATAGGAGATTCTTGAAATTTTAGAATTACCATACGGGTCAGACCATTCGGCTTTCACTGAGAGCTCGGCTGTAACTAACTCTTGAAGTACAGCCTTATATCTAGCTCGTGACAGTAAATTGTAGTTTTTAACTTCTTTCAGTACTTGATCACTTTCTTCTGTAGTAGCAAGCAGTTCCATGAAACGTTGTAGATTATTATTTTGGTGCGAACCGGAAAACAAATCACTATTTTTACTTTGAAGCCTAACGCCAAAAGAACTTGCAAACAGTCCAGATACCATCAGCATATTTTCATCTTTGACATGTTCTGGAACCCTCCGAACATCTAAATCATTGGGGCAAGCGGACGAATATATAAAGTTTTGTACTGAGGTAAGAATTTTACCTAACGTCTCGGATGCAATTTCATATGTTTGGTGCTTTTTACTAAATGCCAAATCCAAAACTTGTCTTGAATTAGCCACTGCAGCC
Organism: Halomonas sp. HAL1; assembly: GCF_030544485.1. Lineage (NCBI taxonomy): Bacteria > Pseudomonadati > Pseudomonadota > Gammaproteobacteria > Oceanospirillales > Halomonadaceae > Halomonas > Halomonas sp. HAL1. The sequence continues at coordinate 675,214 of NZ_CP130610.1, read as the reverse complement.
TCTTGTACATCAACAATTTTAGTAGGAAGAGACGTTGATGGAGTATCGTAGTCTAAGAACTCACCATCATCAGGCAACCATTCTGAGTCATACTCTTCTGGTTTAATCAGGTTAATATTGAACTCATTGCATGATGCGACAGAAACTAGATATGAAAACCCTTCTTCTGGATTCTCAAAGCATGAACGAATGTCGATTTTCTTATTTTTAAGGGCACAGTATTTCTCAAAGCTAACTTTTGAGTACAGCCAAACATCACAATAATTTATTTCGTCAACCCAATGAACAAGATAAATCTGGCCCGTTTGATTTTTGCAGCTGTAAAACCTTGGACCTTCAAAAAAATCAAACACTTCCCATGGCTTGAGTTTCTTAATCTCAATGTTCAAATAGCTATGCTGCGACATGCTCTATACCTCAACAAACTCTCTTTCAGGCTGGTCTGTAGAAACCCACCATGTTACGTGAGGATTTTTAAATGTTTCAAGAATCATTCCATCCTCACGAGTTACCACACCCTTTGATATCTTATGATTTTTAAATTTCTTTTTATATTTTCTTCTCCATTTAATTGCTCCATCTATACTCTTGAAAACAGATAGCCCATGGGAGCAACACTTCAAGAATTCATCTTCAAACTCCTGATGTGGAGTCTTTAACTCATAAGCTAGTGGTACAAAATCCTCAGGATTAGGTGGAGAATTTTTGATTAGCCTATATAGTTCAATGTCATCATTTCTGGCTTCTTTCGGTGGGCATTGAGTTGGAAGAGAAAATTTCCAATCCATTAATCTTACTCCAATCTTTATTAAAGCGCTTAACAGTGATTATACGGTAAGCTGCATAACCTTAATAAAGGTATCAGCGCATTCATTGTGGTCATGTAATCATCTGAATCGACTCTATCCCATTGATTCGCTGCGAGGCAAAGAAAATATTGGAAACATAATCGAAAGTCGTGGATCGATTCGTTTTGCTCTGCCAAATAAAACGGCTCACTAAAACATTTATTTTTTTATAAAATCAGTTACTTAATGCAGATTTTTCATATTTTCGCTATTGAAAGTAGCGCCTAATATAACCGCTTTGAGGGCGAAAGATTTACCGCCTATTTGATGGGTGATGGTCTTGAGGCTTCTAACTAAGCTCTACACAAACTACAACCCCACCAAACCACTGCTGCTTTAGCCCCCGCTGCTTTTCCAACAACAACGTTAGGTAGTCTCGCAATGGATGGGCAGATGGTAGCGCAGCAAGGTGTTTGCGTAGCCTGCGCTGATAAGGAAACTGTTCAGCAGGCACATGCAACGGTGTGGCGTTTTGGGTAAGCCACTCGATGTTGGGCAGAAGCATGTGAGTGGCGTTGCTGTCGAGCGCTAGCGTAACGCCTTTAACATCGAAGTCACCGGCGTAAATATGTGTTCGTCTGGTTTTGTGCCAAGCATTAGCCAGTAACGCAAAGCCGCCGCCGTAGTGGCTGTCGCCGCGGTAGACGACCAGCGGGTTTGCGTAGCCGCTTAGCGCTGGCTGTTCCGGCGAAAACTCATAGAAGCTATCCAGGTTTTCGACCTGGATTAGAGCGCTGAACGCGCTTAGCTTCAACCCCAGCACATCCACATCGCGAACGGCGCGGGGCTCGTTGGTAAGCCCGGTTGTTGGCTGTGGCGGAAAGCTGACGAGTACCCGCCGCGCACGGGGGCTTTCTCGTGTTGCTTTGTCTTCTTCTACGCCCTCTTTCGCTTGGGCGCTGCTGTTCAGCCCGCTGAGTGAGCGGCCTAGCGGCGCGATGCGGGCGCTCTCTAATACGTCATTGATTTGCGCCAGCAATGCGGCGTCAAAGCGCAGCGCTTTACTGTTGATTCGCGTGGCCAGGTCAATGTCGTGCTGGTGGCACCAGGCCACTACGTCGTCTACCCACTGGCGGCGCGGCTTTTCCACCGCGGGCTGGCGGAGAAGTTCGCGGGCCACACCGTTAAGGCCATTGCGTGCGCGGCTGGGTAGGTTCATACGGCCAGCTGCAGCTCTACATCGTGGATCAGGCGCAGGTGATTGAATTGGCTCGCCTGGCTCTCCTGCTGTTTGAGCCGAAACGCCTTCTGGTCGCTGCGCGGCAGGCCCTGGTATTCGGAAATCACCTGGAAAAGCCAGATCTCATCCGGCCACTCCAGCGGGCTTGCGTGCAGGTACGCAAGGGCGCTGACCGGCTCTGCCTGTGGCTGGTCGATCACGCTCAAATAGAAGTGCTCCACATCCTGCTTAAGCGCCTGCTGGCGGGCGGCGGCTAGGCTGCTTTCCTGGGCTTGGGCTGGGGCCGCGGCTTCAACGGTTTGCGTGGTGTGGCGCGGTTGGGGGAGCTGGTGCAGCAGCTCGGCGAGTAAACGGCACTCCAGGTTGCGATCCAGCGCCGGGGCGGCGGCGGCGCTTAGCGGTGCGGCCTGATTGACCAGCCCTGGCACTTCGCTGCGCCGGGCGTAGTTGCCCGGCACAAAGCCGGGGTGTTCGCGCATAAAGGCGGCCATGCCGCTGATCAGGCGGCTACGCGCCTGCTGCTTGCGAAAGCGCGCCATCAGTTCGATCAAGCGGCGCTGCACTTCGCGCAGGCTGGTGTAGTGGTGGCTCAACTGTTGCTGAAGCTGGCTGATCAACAGTTTGCGCAGGCCGCCGTCGCTACCTACCAGCTCGATCAACTCGTCGAAGTCGATCAGCGCCAGGCCATCCAGCAGCCTAGCGATCTGTTTCTGGGCGCGGTCGTTTTCGCGAATCTTGTCGTTGAGCTGGCTGACAAAGCCAAAATCGCTATTGAGCCGCTGCCATAAGCTGTCGATGGCATCGGCGAAGCGCCCGTTCAGGTCGTCAACTTCCTGGCGCAGGCGCATTAGCTGCTGCTCCAGCCGCCAGTGCTCCCCGCGGCTGCGCGCCTCCCGGTAGCTGTGAACTAGCGCACGAATCAGTTCCAGGGTTTCCGCTACATCCGCATTCACATGGCGGCGGGTCTCGTCGGCGAGCATCTCGGCGATCAGTTCGCGCACCTTGGGCGCCAGCTTCACGCCGCTCTGCTCATCCGGACGCCATAGAATGCGCGCCGCCAGTAGCTTACGCAGCGCGCTGTCGCTGAGCGATTCCAGCGGCACTTCATCGCGGGTGTAGGCCTGCATCAGTACATCGGCGTGCTTACCGAGCAGCGCCAGCCGTTCGCTGCCGGTTTTGAGCAGGCGGCTTTCCAGGGCGTGTTCTCCGTTAGACCCCATGCTCACAACAGGGCCTCCTGGGAACCGGAGCCTTCTTCGCTGCCCTCTTCAATGGGCAGGTTCTCTTCATCGCGAATAAAGCGCACCAGATCCACCAGGTAGTCGATCTTGCCGGTGACCACGAACGCCTGCCGCTCTGAATGGGGCTGAAGCAGGTAGCCGTGCTCTTTCAGGCGCTTGAAGACCTGCTTTACCTGGGCATCGAGCTGGTCGCTTTGGGAGCCGAAAAAGCTGTCGGTGGCCAGGCGCTCCAGGCGTTCGCGCAGGCTCTGGTTGTCTTCGCACTTGGCGCTGAATTCGGCGGGTTTGAGTACGTCGCCGGGAGCGGCCAGGGTATCCCGGCCCAGGGCCTCTTGAACCAGTTGCAGCCACTCCAGCAGCGGCAGCAGACTGTTGAGCGTATCGCCGAGCTGGCGGGAGAGCTGATCCCGGGCGTTGTCATTGAGCTGACGCCAGGCGAGAAAATAGACGCTGCCATCTTCATTACTGGCCAGCCGCCGGTTAAGCGGCCGCAGGTAGGTGTCGATCTCCTCCCGGGTTTCTTCATTGGTGAGATGACGATAGCCGCTCTCATCGCTGATCGGGCAGACAAACTCCCCGGCCAGCAGGCGCTCAAGCAGTGGGCCATGTTCGATCATACCGTCACCTCCTGCTGGCGTTCCTGGAGCCGTTCGGCCAGACGGCTTAGCCGTGGCTCGATGCGTTTTAACACCCGCTTGTTGGGGTTGGCCTCATCGCGATCGATCAGGTAGCGGTTTGCGAACAGCAGCAGCACATCGGACTCGGGGTTGGGGAAGGCGCCGACGATATGAATGTGGTTGCTGTCGCAGGCGTCGAACAGTTTTTCCACGTTGTGGTACGCCAGGGTACCGATCTCATCAATGGGCCAGTGGATGGCGATGTCCGCATCGCCGCGCAGCAGGCGGGTAAAGGCGAGTAGGAACTTGCAAAGAATCAGATACGCCATGCCGTGGCTGGAGGACTCCAGCAGCTGGCGGTCGTTTTTGATTACCAGATCGGTGCCGCCTTCGTTCAGGTGCAGTTCCAGGCGCAGCAGGCTTTCGAAGCTGTACTGCTGGTCGCTGCGCAGTAAATCGACCACGTCCGCCAGGGCGTTGAGGTAGTCGTCGCTGGGTAGCGTCTGGCCGGATTCCCGCCACTCTTTATAGCGCTGGGCGAACAGCTTCAGCGGCTCCCAGAAGCCCAGCTCATCGATGGTGGACTGGATGCGCACTTCGGCCTTGGTGATGCCTTCCAGGCGCAGGTCATCGGCAACTTCTTCAGAGAGGCGACGGCTCTGGGCACTGATGCGGCGGTTCAAATCCCGGAATACGGTGAAGAACTTATCCAGGTCGTCGCTCAGGTTGCGGCCTTCCTGAATCAACTGCTGCTGTTGGTCTTCGAGCAGTTTAAGCATGTCGCGCAGTAGCGGCAGCTGTAGGCGTGGGTTGTCGCTTTGTAGCTTGCTACGCTCGCTCTCCAGCGCTTCGGCGAAGCCGCTGCTGGCGTCCTTGATCAGTTGGCTTTCCACCTCCAGGCAGCCACGGCGCAGTTGCTCGATGAGCTGGTGGCGATTGCCCAATGCCTGGCGGGCGCGCTCAATGCGCTCGTCCACATCGCCCAGTGGTGCACTCGGCGCTTGGCCGTCGGGTTCAATGGCCAGGCTTTCCAGTTGGGTAAGTAGTGGCTTCAAGGCTTCCAGACAGGCGTATTCGCTCTCCCGTTGGGTTTTCAGCGTGCTGACCGTGCTTTGGTGGGTTTTGCGCGCGGCCTGAAAATCGTTTTTCAAATGCTCTTTATCACGCTGCAGCTTTTGCTCCGCCTGCTCCAGCTCGGCCTCCTGGGCGACCAGCTGCGGTTTATGCTGCCCCCACTCAACGCGCATAAAGCGGGTGTACTCGGTCAGTTCCTCCTGACGGGCGGCAGTGACGCGGATGCGTTCATCCTGGCTTGCCAGCCGCTCCTTGGTATCTTTTAGCTTGGCGGGGTCGACGCCCTGCTCGGCCAGTTCCTGGCTAAAGGCCTCTTCCAGTTCCGCGCGCTGGCGTTTGTGTTCGGCATTGGCGTCGCTCAGCTGCTGCTTATACTGGCGCAGTTGGGCATCCAGGCTATCCACCTGGCTCTGGCCGTCGGCTTTTAGCTCCAGCAGTTGGCTTTGATGGGTCTCGCTAAGGGCGGCGAGCGCCTGCTGCTTCTCTTCCCGCAGCTCCTTTTGTGCCTGCTCCTGGCTGGCTAACGCAGTTTGATGGGCAGTGCGACGCTCCTGCTGGCGCTTGGTGTGGCGCTCCTGCTGCTGGCGGCGGGCCTCTATCGCAAACTCGACTTCCTGCTCGCCGCGCTTGTGGGCCATGCGGCCCTGGTCTTGGGCTTCATCGGCCTGCTGCACCCGCTCGTTATGTTGTTTGAGCGCTTTCTCGGCGGCTTGGCTCTCCGTTTGTACCCGGCGTTTGGCGCTATCGGCTTCTTCGATGGCCGCCAGCAGGCTGGCTTCATCCTGAGCGTAATCCGGCAAAGCAATGGCAGAAAGATCCAGCGCCAGCCCGAACAAGTCATCGCTTGCGCCTTCCGCCAGCTGAGGGGCGAGGTCACGCCGCTCCAGCAACTCCGGCGCAATCACCTTGCCTAGCTGCTGCTCCCAACCAGGGCGATGGTAGCGCAGGAAGTGGCGCAGGCTGCCCTGCTCCGGGTCGCGCTGCTGATAGAGCGCGTAGCAGCGCTGCTCGGCGCGTTCCAACTGCTGGCGAAGCTGCACCAGCTGCTGTTCGGCACTGTCGCGTTCGCGTTTGCGGCTTTCAAACTCGCGGCGCAGGCCATCCATGGTAGCGGCCGATGCGTTGCGCTCCTGCTGGGCCTGATCCAGGCGCGCCTGGGCAAGCTCCGCCTCGGAAGCCTCTTCGGCGGTCTGGGTCGAGAGCGAGAGCTGGGCTTTTAGTTCGGCTAGCTGTTCAACGCCGAGTTCCAGCTGCGCCTGATACTCGCCCTCCAGGCGTTGACGCTCCTGCTGATAGCGTTCGTTAAGCTGCTGTTCGGACTCCCACTGCTGCTCCCGGCGCAGGGCTTTCTCTTCGACCAGAGCGTCGATCAGTTCCTGGGATTCACGGGTCTGGCGGGCCAAGGCTTCGGAAAGCTCGCGCAGTCGACCATCCAGGCGGGCTTGGCTTTCCTTGAACTTATCCTGAAGAAGCTGCAAATGTTTCTTTAGCTCTTCGTACTGATTCCGCCACTGGGGCAGCGCGTTGATGTCGCGCTCCAAGGCAGGCATATCCGCCTCGGCGTATTGCTCGTACTGGGTTTGCAGGTCGTTGAGGCGGCGCTGGGTCTGCTGTAAATCGCTGACCACTTCGCTATGGCGGTCGTTTAGCTTATCCCGCGCCTCACTATAGTCGCTCTCTCGCTGCTGGAATTCGCGCTGGTGTCGAGCAAGCTCGGCATCCAGATCGGCCATTTGGCGTTCGGCCCGCTGACGGTCATCTTCCAGTTGGGGCTTTAGTTGCCACAGCGTGGCATCCAGGTCGGCGAGTTCACGGTCGATACCGGCGAGCCGGGCGAGTGAGGCCTGCAGCGGTTCCAGGCGCATGGATTGGCGCATCTGGGCAATCCACTCCCGCGCCTTGGTGTTGCGAATCCGGGTCACCGGCAGCTCAACGCCATCCTCTTCGAAAATCGCCGCCAGCATGGTTTTGAGGGTATCCATCTTGCCCTCTTTGGCATGCACCGCCGAGACCAGCTTTTCGATATGGCGGATGCGCCGCTCTGGTTTCACCAGACTGAACTGCGCGGCGATCTGGCGCAGCTTGAGGCCGTCGCGGCTGTTGCCGTGCAGTTGGGTAAAGTCGTTTTGGATCACAGAGCGAAATTCAGAGGTCGCGCCCAGTTTAGGAGAAACGGGCGTGCCGTTGCGCCGCAGGCCGCTGGCCCACTGGGTGTAGTCTAACGCTGCCACGCCCGCGTCGCTCTCGACCAGATAGTCTTCCGGCTGGTAGGGCGCGCCGACGAAGCGGTACTCCACCCCGCCTTCTTGTTTACGCGTGAGCACCGCTTGGCAGATGTTGCCCGCTTCGCGGCGGTATTCGTACACCAGGTAGCTGTTGCGGTGGGGCAGGTAAAACGCGTCGAACTTCATGCGCGTTTTGGGCACGACCTTGTTGGGTAATTCGCCGTAGAACACCGGCACCAGCCGCTGTAGCGTGGTTTTACCGGAGGCGTTGGTGCCGCAAATATTGGTGTGACCGTCCACACTCAGTTCCACCACCCCTTCCAGGTGGCCGTGAATCATCACGATACGTAGCAGGTGGGCCATGCCGTGTCCTTTCAATGACTATTTCAATGACGTTCTTAATGACGATCCGGATCGTTTTGCTGATCGCTGAAAACAGCCATTTTGCCAGACACCTTGATGGCTTGTCTTACTCATTACCTATTGGTTAGCAGCCCCTCAAAGAAACTCACTGCATTTGCTTCCGGCCCTTCCAGGTAGTAACCGCCCTCCTGTACCACCAGCGTGGGTACGTTCAGGCCCGCTACCCTGCGGCCAAGTTCCGCAAATCCCGGTTTGGAGGCGGCGGCCCTGGATTGGAACACTCAAATAAGTGTATTTTTGCCGCCACAGCCATCGTGACGGGACAAATCTACCATTGGGTTATTTTATTAACTCACAGTTGTGGCAACTTGCTTTCCAGCTCTGGCAGGAGCTCGAACAGATCCCCCACCGAGCCATAGTCGGCCACCTGGAAGATAGTCGCTTCGTCGTCCTTGTTAATCGCGACGATGACTTTGGAATCTTTCATGCCCGCTAGGTGCTGAATGGCCCCAGAGATACCCACGGCAATGGACAGGTCCGGCGCGACGATTTTGCCGGTCTGGCCGACCTGCATGTCGTTGGGTACGAAACCGGCGTCGACCGCCGTACGGGAGGCGCCAATGGAGGCGCCCAGCTTGTCGGCAATGCCGCTGGTGCCGACGGCATCAAAGCCGGTGGTACGAATAGTGATCACTTTCAGCGCATCGTCACTTTTCACCGTGGCAATGGCGTTACCGGCGTATAAATAGTACTTTCATGGTAACAACCATCCCACTAAGCTGAGCGTGAATTATGATTACATAATGACGCCACGCTCCCGGAGCGCATCGCAGCGAGACTTGTCGATGCCCAACTGATCAAGGACTTCATCGGTGTGCTGAGCGTAGAGCGGGGCTGGTCGACGAATCTGCGCAGGAGTCCGCGAAAGCTTCCCGGGAAATCCTATTGTCTTCATCGTGCCGATGACTGGGTGCTCCATCTCTTGGATCATGCCACGCTCTTGATAGTGAGGATCTTCCATGGCCTGGGCAAAGTTATTGATCGGACCCGCTGGCACCCCAGCCTTATCACAAGCATCCAGCCATACATGCTTGTCACGCGTCACGAAGATCTCTTCTAGTATCGTTTCCAAAGCTTCAACGTTCTGACCGCGCTGATAATTGGTCGCAAAACGTGGTTCCTCGACCAGATCCGGTCGATGAATCACCTCATGGCACAGACGCTCCCAGGTACGCTGATTGGCACAACCCAGCATGATGTAGCCATCTCTGACCTTGATTGCCTGATACGGTGCTGATACTCGATGACGCCAGCCAGTTGGCTCGGGGATAGTGCCCTCGGCGAAGTATGCAGCCGCCTCCCAGGTAAACCAGGGTAGCCCACACTCGGCGATGGAGACATCAACCAACTGCCCTTCGCCGGTGTTCATCTTGTGGATATAGGCGGCGAGAATCGAGTAGGTCGCGGTGATGCCAGCACCGATATCGTAGACGGCGATACCGGTCTTCAATGGACGACGCCCTGGCTCCCCGGTCATGGACATCAGGCCCGACATACCTTGAGCCACTAGGTCGAAACCGCCCTTGTGACTATAGGGGCCCGTCTGACCATAACCAGAAATGGAGCAGTAGATGATGCCCGGATTGAATGCCTTGATGGTCTCGTAATCGACCTTGAGTGACTTGGCGACACCAGGACGATAGTTTTCGACAATGACGTCTGCGGTCTCGGCTAGACGATAGAACAGCTCGCGTCCCTCCTCCTCCTTCAGGTTCAACGAGATACTCTTCTTGTTACGGTTGATCTGAGCGAAACAGGTGGACTCTTCATTGATATAAGGTCCCATTTGCCTACTATCATCACCGCCGTTTTTCTCGACCTTGATGACCTCAGCACCCATGTCACCTAGCACCATGGTGCAGTAAGGACCGGCCATGATCTGGGAAATATCCAGAACTTTCATGTTAGTCAAGGGAAGCATGCTTCAATACCTCTTAATTCAATAGGGGAGTTATCTACCGCGCCAAGTGTGCGACGTCTTATTGATAAACGCCTCGACAGCGCCATGAAAATCCTGACTCGTATAACAAAGTGCTATAAGGTCCTCATCCTGGCCATCTTCAGGAGAGTGATACTTCTGGAAGCGTCTGATGGCCTCCTTGGAAGAACGAATCGTCAAGGGTGCGAAGCTCTGAAGCTTTTCGATGACCCGCCTGACTTCGCTTTCAATGTCCTTCTGGTCGATAACAGCAGTCACCAGACCTGCCTGTTTCGCCTCATCAGCCTTTAGGATACTGGCTAGCATCAGGACTTCCTTGGCTCTTGCAGGCCCGGCCAGATCTACTAGACGAGACACATTATTCATCGAAACGCAGTTACCCAGAGTCTTGGCAATAGGAACGCCGAATTTGAGGTCTGGCGTGCAGTAGCGAAAATCGCAAGCCATGGCGATGACCGCGCCACCCCCGATACAGTACCCCTCGATCAGAGCAATCGTGGGCTTTGAAAGCGACTCCAGGGTTGCCATTACCCTATCGATACGTCTCTCGTAATCCAGGGCGTCCTGTGCCTGGGAAAAAGAGCTGAACTGCTTAATATCAGTACCCGCCACAAAAGCTTCACCACCAGTTCCACGCAGTACCACGACATCAATCTCGGGGTCTTCATTTAATTCGAGACAGAGACGCTCGAGCGAGTCATACATTCCCCAGGTCATGGCATTACGAACCTGGGGGCGGTTGAAAGACAGCCAGGCAACGCGTCCTTCTCTTTCGTACAACAGCTCATCCGTCGAACTCATCACCCACACTCCTTATTTTTGTTTCTCTGTTACTTGATTGCTGGATGACAAGTACTCAACTCAGAGACTTATCGTATCCACCTAAATGTAATAATGAACTCATAATTCATTTTTTCAATATCGACTTTTGTCTAGAGTTACGTGAAAACGTAAAGACAATTTCTTATATTCCAGAGAATTATGATTAAAAAACACAGCCACCTTACGACGAGCGTTCAAGCACTCGACGGCGTGACAAAACATATCGAAGACACGTCTGGTAGTGGCCCGTGACGTGGCCACCATCGATGAAGAGGGAATGAACAAAGAGATGTGTCTGACTTACGGGGACATGTTCGAAGAGACGAAAATCTTGCCAGCACCTTCGCCATATCTACAAAGCGGAAAAGTTACCCCTCCCTTGGTGAGGCCTTGTTGCCTCACCAAGGAAATACATCAAGCTGTAGCAGTGTGAATGCGCCTAGGTGCTACTTTGCCAGCTGCCGCTTCTTTACCAATGCCCTGGCCAGTTTTGCTATTAAGGGATATAAGAAAAAAAGCAGGGTAATGGACAAAAGAGTTGTCGCAATCGGGCTGCCAAAGAAGATCGACGGATCACCACGCGAAATATCCAGGGCCTGTCGCAGGCTTGTTTCCAACCTGGGCGTCAATACAAATGCCAATAACAGGGGCGCTACCGGATACTTGGCGACATTCATGAAAAAGGCGATCACGCCCGCCCCCAGCATGAACCACACATCGAACATACTATTGTTGACGCTATAGGAACCCACTACACAGACCACAGCAATGACCGGTATCATGAATGCTGGAGGAACGCGTAACAGCTTAACAAGGAAAGGAATAATGGCGAGTGCTGCGAGTACCGCCATGACATTGCCTAGGTACATGGATGAGATCAGCCCCCAGACGAAATCAGGGCTATTTTGGAACAGCATCGGGCCTGGCTGCACTCCCCACATCATCAAACCGCCCAGCAGCACGGCGGCTGTCCCAGAGCCCGGAATACCCAAGGAAAGCAGGGGAGCGAAAGAGCCTGCGGCAGCCGCATTGTTTCCTGCTTCGGAAGCTGCAACCCCTTCGATTCTACCCGTTCCCATCTCAGCACCGTGCCGGCCGACTTTCTTTTCAAGCACGTAAGCCAAGAAAGACCCGGTCGTGGCCCCTGCGCCTGGCAGAATACCCACTAGATTACCTAGCACGCCCGAGCGAAGGGAGGTGGGAATGATGCTCCGCAATTCACTACGGTCCAATAAGCTTTCGCGAAGAGATAGCTTTGTCATCAAACCGGCGGCATCTACTCTGTTGACCATCATTTCCAGAACCTGGCTGAAGCCAAACATACCGATGACCAATGGAATGAAAGAAACACCATTCAGCAAATACATCGAATCAAAAGTAAATCTTGGCTGACCAAAAGCCAAACCAATACCTACCATCGAAAGCATGATGCCTATGAACGTAGAAATCAGGCCCTTCTTGGGACTATCTCCCAACAACCAGCCAATGGAGCACAACGCAAGAACCACCAGTGCTGCGACTTCCGCCGGGCCAAACAATAACCCTATCTTTGCCAACGCGGCTCCCATGAACGTCAACATGACAATACCAATGGTTCCGCCAATGAAAGAGGCAATGTTAGCTGTAAATAGTGCCTTACCAGCTTGCCCCTTTTTCGAAAGCGGGTAACCATCCAGGGCAGTTACGACAGCCGGTGCATCACCAGGTATATTGAGCATGATGGCACTGTAGGACCCCCCATACATGCAACCGTAATATACGGCACCCAGCATAATAATGCCGGTGATAGGGTCCATCTGAAACGTCAGTGGCAACAACAAGGCAACGCCAGTTACGGAGCCAAGGCCCGGAATCGCGCCGATCACGATACCTAAGCCTGCCCCGACAAGAGCAGCGAGTATGTTTGAGAAAGTCAGCGACGTCGCGAAACCCGACATCAGGGATTGAAGGATATCCATATGAGACTTACCTTATTATTGTAACATTTCAAGGAACATGCCTTGAGGAAAGGGAACCTTCAGCCATAGGCCAAACAGTAAATACAGCGCCACCCCTGCGCCAACACCAGTAAAAATCGATTGCTTCCAGGACTTCTTCTCGACTAGCAGAATCCACAATAAGATAAAGAGTGACATGGAAAGAACCATGCCAAGCAAAGGAATACACAGTATCGCCAAAGCCATTGCAGCCGCTGGCCATAGGCTTCTCCCTCCAATAGGTTTTGCACTAACAGGAGAGAAAAAGAATTCATAAATGCCAAGTGAAGCAGCACCGATACCTGCTACCGCTGCAAAAAAGCCGCCTCCAGGTCCATTATTTACCCAGATACCGTATTTGAAAATGCCAAACGCTGCCCAGAAAAGCCCCATTATCACGATTCCGATGGTGACTAAAGCCGGCAGCCAGGAAAGGCTTTCTCTCTCAGAAGATCGCTCTACTTCCATACTCATTTCTCTCCTAACTTCCATGAAAGCCTAAAGTACCCAAGAGCTTTAACAGAATGCATGAACGCCATGGACGGCCACAGGCAGTCAAAACCGCCTATGGCCACCAAAGACATTACTCGATGATGCCGACCTCCTTGAACTTCTCCGTATAGCGGGCTTTCTCTGAGCTATAGAACTCGGCGCTCTCCTCGGCTCCCATGAAGGTGCCGATCAGGTTGTTCTTCTCGATATAATCGGAATTCCACTGCTCGCTCTCAGACGCCTTTTCCAGAACGCCTTCCCAGTAAGCTACCGCTTCATCTGACATTTCAGGAGGGCCCGCATAGCCACGGAAAATCATCAACTGGGTATCGGGATAACCAAGTTCAGCAAAGGTAGGAACATCATCGTAAGGCGCTTCAAGCCTCTCATCAGAAAGCGCTGCAAGACTACGCACCTGAGTCGGATCCATTCGCGACCCAAGCTTGTATACAGCAGCATCGATATGACCACCCAGCAAGGCGGACGTCACTTCACCCGTGCCACCGAAGGGTACGTACTGGAAATCCGTGCCCAGGCTAGAATTGATCATGGCGAAAGCAAGATGATCTTCTCCCCCACGGCCAGCACCGCCAATTGCGATACTATCGGAGTCTTCTTCTGCCTTTTTGATGAGGTCGTCGAGGCTTTCGACATCGCTATCAGCGGCAACGCCCAGAAGGAGCGTATCAAGTGCGAGCGTGCCGAGGGGGGTCAAGTCTTCCAGTTGAACATTGGCGTCATTGGTCACCATACTCATCATCTGACCTCCATTGAAGGTCATGATGGTGTGGTTGTCGTCGCCCTTGTTATAGGTATAGCTATTACCGACAGCGCCAGAGCCGCCGGGCCGGTTGTTGACCAGAATGGTTTCGTCGACAAGACCGCTCTGCCGAAACGTCTCCACCAACATGCGAGCATTGATGTCACTACCGCCACCGGCACTATAGGGAACGACAAACTCCACGTTACGCTCGGGTTCCCAAGCGTTCGCACTACCGCTGATAAGCGTGATACCAACCGCACCTGAAAGCGCGACCTTGCCAAGCTGTTTCACTATGGTCATGTTTTCACCCAAATTGTTGTTGTGGCTTTTCCGTCATATTTCACGACTGCAACAAACTGACTCGACGCCCTCATCCTCGAATATGGATGAACCCGTAGTATGAAAGCTCGCTAACAGCCCGCCTCGGCTCGCAAAGGAAAGCCGCGTACCTCGCATACCTTATACTACCTAGGCTTTATCATTTTGAACTCATAATTCATTCTTTCAACGTAGACTTTAGTCGACGACACACCTTCTGAGCCCTCGATGCGCCCCTAACCATCAAGCGAAAGCCATAAGAAAATCGTTATGGCAACTGCGTCAAGCATGGGAAAAGAGGTCACAAAGCATCCCAACTACGACTCACTCCTGCTCTTCCTAATTCGCGCCAGGCATACTCACGACGAAAGTATAATATATTGAATTGAATTCATAATGCACATTAAGAATCTATCCAGCTCGGGGAAAAGCCGCACCCTTACTTACACGTGACCTGAGCTTTTTTCTGATTTATGCACACTCTCCTATAGGAAAATAAAATGAAGCTGAATGATTCTGCTCTATTTCGGCAGCATTGCTATATCGATGGTCGCTGGACGGATGCCGAAGCACAGGCTGCCATTGAAGTCACCAACCCAGCCACCAATGAACGATTGGGGACTGTGCCAAAGCTAAGCAAGGACGAGGTTAGCGCGGCCATCGATGCCGCTGATCGCGCCTTCCCTTTATGGAAAGCCAAGACAGCCAAGCAGCGCGCCTCGATCCTGCGAAAGTGGTTCGATCTATGTATGGAGCATCAAGAGGATCTGGCACAGATACTGACTCTCGAACAGGGCAAGCCACTCCAGGAGGCCAGGGGTGAAATCGCCTACGGCGCCTCCTTTATCGAATGGTTTGGTGAAGAAGCTAAGCGGGTATATGGCGACGTCATCCCGGCCCATGCCAATGATCGTCGCATCGTCGTCACCAAGGAGCCCGTCGGCGTGGTGGCCGCCATTACCCCCTGGAACTTCCCCAACGCCATGATCACTCGCAAAGCCGCTGCGGCCATGGCGGCGGGGTGCAGCGTGGTCGTCAAGCCTGCCTCCAGCACACCCTATTCGGCCTTGGCATTGGCCGAACTTGCCGAGCGAGCAGGGGTTCCTCAGGGTGTATTGAATGTGGTGACGGGGAGTGCGAGCGTCGTGGGCGGCGAGCTTACCGCCAACCCGCGAGTACGTAAGCTCTCCTTCACCGGCTCCACAGAGGTCGGCAAAATATTGCTCGGCCAGTGTGCGAAAACCGTCAAAAAGGTCTCGATGGAACTGGGCGGCAATGCGCCCTTCATCATTTTTGAGGATGCTGACCTTGACCAGGCGGTTGCAGGAGTCATGGCGTCCAAGTTTCGCAATACCGGCCAGACCTGCGTTTGCGCGAATAGGATTTTCGTCCACGACAAGGTCTATGAAGACTTTGCCGACCGGCTGGCCACTGCCGTCAGCGCGCAAAAGGTTGGTAATGGCCTCGAGGAGGGCGTCGCTCTGGGGCCCTTGATCAACCCAGCGGCCGTCGAAAAGGTCGAGCAACATATCGAGGATGCTAAGGCCAAGGGAGCTAGCGTTCATCTAGGCGGGCAACGCCACGCGTTGCAGGGTAACTTCTTTCAGCCGACGATCCTGACCAATGTCTCACCCGATTCCCTGCTTATGCACGACGAAACCTTCGGCCCGGTGGCCCCGCTGTTGCGGTTCAGTGATGAAAACGATGTGATTC
Source organism: Halomonas sp. HAL1 (assembly GCF_030544485.1). Classification (NCBI taxonomy): domain Bacteria; kingdom Pseudomonadati; phylum Pseudomonadota; class Gammaproteobacteria; order Oceanospirillales; family Halomonadaceae; genus Halomonas; species Halomonas sp. HAL1. Next base: position 659,583 of record NZ_CP130610.1, on the reverse strand, counting down.
GCCAAGCCAACGACACCTCGCTGGGATTGGCCAGCTACTTCTACACCCGTGACGTGGGACGCGTCTGGCGCGTCGCGGAAGCCTTAGAGTGTGGCATCGTGGGCATCAACGAAGGCATCATCTCCAGCGAGCTGGCTCCTTTCGGCGGGGTCAAGGAGTCCGGCATTGGCCGCGAGGGTTCTAAGTACGGCATCGATGACTATATCGAAATCAAATATCTCTGCATGGGTGGTCTTTGAATCCCGACCGACCAAACAACAAAGGACATCACATATGAGCAGCAAGCAACAACGGGTCGGCATGATCGGCGTCGGTTTAATGGGGCACGGAATTGCCAGTAGCCTTCAACGCAATGACTGGCCCCTGAGCTTCCTGGAACATCCCGGCAACCAACCGGTCGAGGATCTGATCGCCAAGGGTGCGACCGCCTATCCCACTGGGGCGGCTCTCGCTTCCCACTCCGACATCATCATCCTCTGTGTTACCGGCACGCCCCAGGTGGAAGAAGTGTTGTTCAGTGACGGTGGCGTTTTGGAGGGCCTTCGCTCGGGTACAGTTGTCATCGATTGTTCGACCGCGATACCCAGCTCCACCCTACGGATCGCCGAGGCCGTGGAAGCAGCGGGGGGCCGTTTCCTAGATGCCCCGATGACTCGCACACCCAAGGAAGCCGCCGAGGGCCGGCTCAACCTGATCGTCGGGGGCGACCGTGAGCTCTTCGAAGCCCAACTCCCCCTGTTACAAAGTTATGCGGAAAATATCACTCATGCCGGACCGGTGGGCTCGGGTCATAAACTGAAGTTGCTGCATAACTTCGTCTCGGTCGGCTTTTCCACGGTATTGGCGGAAGCGGCGGCCTGTGCGGAACAAGGCAGCATCGAAGCAGAGGTTTTGATCGACGTCCTGGCACATGGTGGTGGCGCAGGTACCGTATTAGAGCGGCTGCGTCCGTATATTCTTTCGCGGGATGACAGCGGGTTCCGCTTCAGTATCGCTAACGCACACAAGGATATGGGCTACTACCTAGCCATGGCGAACGATACCGGTGCCGCAAAGGGCGCGGCTGCAGGAATTTACCAAGTGCTGGACGATGCTGAGTCCTCGGGTCATGCCCACTCGACGATGCCCGAGCTTGTCAGCATTCTAACCGACCAAACACGAAAATGAGCCCCGGCGCCAGTAAGCGTTCTCCATAACGTACGTCAACGAGTAGTTGCCAACTCGACTTGCTGCCTCAACTCGACGATCAACTCGGCTGTTGCCGGAGAAAGAGGTTCATGCTTGCGGGTAATGATGCCGTAGTAATCCAGGGGTTTGCCGACGGTAATAGATAACGTGACGTACTGACCGCTGGCCAGCGGCCGGTGTAATACCGAGCGAGGCAATATGGCCAGCATGTCGGAGGCCAGTAACAATTGCAGAATGGACTGGGTCGAGGTGGTCTCGATGGTGTTCACAGGTGAAGGAATCCCTGCGTCAGCCAAGGCTTCCTCGAATATGCCTCGCATAGGGCTGGCCAGCGGATGCAGAATCCATGGCCAGCCGCTCAGTCCATCTAGTGTCACACCATCGGCAGTTGCGAGAGGATGTCCCCGACGAGCGACGACACGCAACGGTTCTTCAAGGAGTGGCTCGAAGTCGAAAAGATTGTGTTGACTGACATGTGTTAAACGGCCGATGACCAGATCAAGCCGCTTGTACTCGAGCGCTAGGAGCAGGCGATCGCTGCTCTGTTCGTCAATACTCACCGAGAGCCTTGGTCGCCGCTTTTTAAGGGCGGCGATAGCAGCGGGCAGAATTTCGGGAGCTGCGGCAGGTATCGCGCCGATCACAAGATGACCGTATCCCCCTTCTCGCAAGACCTGAACGTCATCGACCAGTCGTTGAACGTCGTTCAAAAGGCGTTCCGCATGCCTTACCACAGCTTTACCGAGGTCGGTCGTAACCATGGCGCGAGGCTGACGCTCGAAGATCGAAAATCCGAAGTAGGCCTCCAGGTCGCGCAACATCTTGCTCGCCGCAGGTTGACTGAGATTCATCTGTCTAGCGGCCGCGTGCATGTTACGGCTCTGCTCGAGATTCACAAGCAATTGCAGATGCTTGAAACGTAACCAGCTGTTAAGGCTGGCGGACATCAGCTTATCCATTAAGTCTCCTTCACCATCACATGTATTCAAAGCAATCTCATGCCGATACAACACCTGATAACTAGAGGTAATCGCTATTCGTTAATTTTCGATTGGAAGGTTATTGAATGGCAAGACTAAGCTGGAGCAAGCCATGCCAACAAATATCACAAAGGCCCATTGCCGATGACCATGATTACTCACCTGGACGTTCAGGACATTCGATTTCCCACTTCTCGATCTTTGGATGGCTCTGATGCCATGAATGCTGCGCCGGACTATTCGGCCACCTATGTCACCCTGCATACCGACGCCAGTGACGGGCTTGTGGGGAACGGACTTACTTTCACGATCGGACGTGGTAACGAGATTTGTGTCAAAGCGGTCGAATCGCTCGCCTACCTGATTGAGGGTCGTAATCTCGAGGCCATCACCGCCGACATGGGAACCTTCTGGCGCCATCTGACCAGCGGCGATAGCCAGCTTCGCTGGACCGGGCCCGAAAAAGGCGCCATTCATTTGGCCACCGCAGCCATCGTCAATGCCATTTGGGATCTATGGGCCAAGTCAGAGCAGAAACCGGTATGGAAACTGCTCGTCGACATGTCCCCAGAACAGCTCGTCAACTGCCTCGACTTCCGCTTCGTCAGCGATGCACTGACGCCTCAGGAGGCATTGGCCATTCTCCGGCGCAAGGCTAGCGGCAAGGCTAGCCGCGAACAGGAAATGTGTGAGCAAGGCTATCCTGCTTATACCACTTCGGCTGGCTGGCTCGGCTACTCCGCTGACAAAGTGCGTCGTCTCGCTCGCGAAGCCCTGGCGGAAGGCTGGACACACTTCAAGCAAAAAGTGGGCGGAGATCTCGCCGAAGACTGCCAGCGCGCCCAAATTCTCAGGGAGGAGATCGGCTGGAACCGTACCCTGATGATGGATGCTAACCAGATGTGGGATGTCGATGAAGCCATCGCCAACATGCGCCAACTGGCTGAATTCGACCCTTTGTGGATCGAGGAGCCCACCAGCCCCGACGACATACTAGGGCATGCCGCAATACGTCAACGCCTCGGTTCGATCGGTGTCGCTACCGGTGAACACTGTCATAACCGGGTCATGTTCAAGCAACTGCTACAGGCCGAAGCCATTGACTACTGCCAACTTGATGCCGCCCGCCTGGGAGGACTCAACGAAGTCATCATCGTACTATTAATGGCCGCCAAGTTCGGCGTTCCGGTCTGCCCCCATGCAGGCGGTGTTGGCCTCTGTGAGCATGTCCAACATATTTCGATGTTCGACTACATCGCCGTTTCGGGTTCGCTGGATGGACGTATCCTGGAATACGTCGACCACTTGCACGAGCATTTCGAAAACCCGGTGTTGATCCGCAATGGCCGCTATCAGGTCCCTATGGCGCCCGGCTACAGTATCACCATGCATCCCGATTCGCTGTCTCGCCATGTTTACCCTGACGGTAACGCATGGAAAGAAAAGTGAACACAACCACTGAGGAGATTCGTAACATGCCCCAAGTACAACCCTGTATTGCCCTGACACTCGGCGACCCGGCCGGCATCGGGCCCGAACTGGTGGCCAGACTGCTGGGAGACCACAATGCGATAGACCAAGCCAACATCGTGGTCGTCGGTGACCGCTGGCTATGGGAGGAAGGTCAACGTGTGGCTGGCATCCGTCATGAACTCCCTGAAATCGCAAGCTTTGCCGAGGCGCGCGGACAGACAGGCCCAGTGCTGTTACCGATATCGGCCATTAAGCAGGAAGACGTCGAATACGCCAGGGTCAGTGGGCTGTGCGGCGCCTCGGTACTCAAAGTGCTGGCACAGTGTATGGATGGCGCCAGTGATGGACATGTCGATGCGATCTGCTTCGCCCCGCTCAACAAGCTCTCAATGAAACAGGGCGGACTGAAACACGAGGATGAGCTCCACTTCTTCGTCGACCACCTAAAGGTCGAGACCCCCGTCTGCGAATTCAACACTCTAGGCAACCTCTGGACGTCGCGCATCTCCTCGCATATCCCGCTTGCCGAGGCGGCGTCTCATGTGACACCTGAACGCATCCTCAGCGCTACCCGGTTGATTCATGATGCACTGGTAGCCGCTGGCATAGAGCAGCCCCGTATCGGTGTAGCGGCACTAAACCCTCACGCGGGAGAGGGAGGAACCTGCGGCCGCGAAGAGATAGACATCATTGCACCAGCGATCGACGCATGCCGCGACGCTGGCTACGCAGCCCAGGGCCCCTTCCCTGCCGACACGATCTTTCGGCGCGCCCGGGATGGAGAATTCGATGGCATCGTGACCATGTATCACGACCAGGGGCAAATCGCCTTGAAGCTGATGGGCTTCGAGCGCGGCGTCACTGTTCAGGGTGGACTACCGATCCCCATCACTACCCCGGCCCATGGCACCGCCTTTGATATCGCAGGAAAAGGAAAAGCCAACGTCGAAGCCATACGCCACGCCTTTTATATCGCCTGTCGGATGGGGCTAAATTCTGTAAGTCGATGATCAGAAATCATCGACGAAAGTACAACTCCCAAAAATGAATTATGAGTGCATAATAAATTTTTCAAGAGTAGGGTAACTCATAGGTAACTTAAAGTAATAGCAAGAAGCTAAGCTTATAAAAGCAATAAAAATTAGCCTGAACTACACGAAAACAAAACAAAAAAGAGAGGTGCATCATGTTTCTTAAGAAAAAGCTCACACTAACAATTGCCACTTTAGCCGTTAGTGTTACAACTTTGTCGGTTTCAGCCGAAACATTACGCTATGCCCATGTTGGTGCAGAAGGAGATTCGCAGACACGCTATGCGTCCGAAGCGGCTGCCTCAATTGAGGAAGCAACCGACGGTGAGATCACGTTTAACCTGTTCCCGTCAAGCCAGCTTGGGGGTGTCGCCGAAATGGTCGATGGTGTGTCACTTGGATCGATTTCATTGGCACATCACGAATTCGCCTCGCTCGCCCAAGTCGTTCCAGATATTGCCGTATTCAACGCCCCTTTCATTTATCGCGATGCCGAACATGCATTGAAAGCCACGGACCCTCAATCACCCGTCATCAGCGAAATGAATGAGCAACTTGTTGAAGAAGGCGACATGCGTATCATCGGGCGTATGTACCGTGGGGCCCGGCATATTACCGCCAACTTCCCCGTCTACTCCCCCGCCGACCTGGAAGGCAAACCCTTCCGGGCAGTGCCGCTTGATATATGGATTTCCATGGTCAACGGATTCGGCGCCGATCCGACGCCGGTCGAGGTTTCGGAACTTCCCACCTCATTGATGACCGGGCTTGTGGTAGGCCAAGAAAACCCACTGACCATGCTCATGTCCAATAGCCTTTATGAAGTACAGTCTCATGTATCAATGACCGGGCACATGCACTCCATATTAGCCGTCTTCATCAACGAGGACACATGGCAGTCTTTGGACGAAGGCCATCAAGAAACCATTACGCGAATACTCGAAGAGAAAGCTCAGGAATCGCTCCAATGGGCACAAGAGCGGGAAGCCAGCCTTGTGGAAGAACTGACGGAAAAGGGCATGACCTTCATCACTGAAGAGAACGGGCTTGAGTTGGAAGCCTTCCGTGAACAGGTCTTGGCACAAATAAACGAGGACTACCCTAACTTTCAACCCTATATCGAACAAATAGCGGAAATAGAGTAATAGTTTGGCAGCGAGGAAGACCGTACTCCTCGCTGCCCTTACTTACTACCACATAGGGTCGCCAGCATGAGAACCGGAAAAAGGCTGTTGGAAGTTTTCTGCTTAGCCTTGCTAGCAGGCATGATAATTGTTCCTTTTATGCAGGTTATAACTCGCTCCGTATTTGGGTTTTCTATTCCAGGAGCGGGAGAACTCACGAGATTCTTGCTCATTTGTCTGGTGTTCTCCTCTTACCCACTTGCAATCTCAAGTGATGAAAACATCGAAATGGCAGAGCTTCGCGAGACATTACCTAGCACGATAAAAATATGGCTATACAAGATTATCGCTCTGTTATCCATCATTACGTGTCTTTTCATTGCATATGCTGCATTTATTACCGTACAAGCAAATTTGAATAAAGCTACGCCTGTTCTCAAAATTCCCTATTGGATCTTCTTCAGCACTACTTTCCTGGGTTTCGCTGGAGCTGCCTTCATGCATTTCCACCAGGGATTTAAGTCCCCTCGCCCTAAACCCAGCATTGGTTTATAGGATAAAAAAAATGGGCTTTATGATACTGGCTTTGTTCTTGGTATTTTTCCTACTCGGCTTCCCTGTGGTCTATGCCATTCTCATTCCTTCGGTGATGTATGTTCTTATTGAAGGGTTTCCAATCGGGCTTCTCGGTCAGCGCATCACTTATTCTCTCGACAGCTTTCCATTGGTTGCAGTACCAATCTTCATCTTTGTCGGGAATTTAATGAATCAGTCTGGTATTACAGACAGAATCTTCCATTTTGCCAACACTTTGGTTGGGAGGGCGCCTGGCGGATTGGCACAGGTCAATATTTTCTCAAGCTTGATATTCTCAGGTATGTCAGGCGCGTCACTTGCCGATGTGGGTGGGCTAGGCAAGATAGAGATCGAAGCCATGAAGAAAAGGGGGTATGGCGCTCCCTTCTCGGCGGCGGTCACTGCCTCATCGGCCGTCGTCGGCCCGATATTCCCACCTAGTATTCCGCTGATAGTTTATGGATCGGTCACTAGCGTCTCCATTGTGCAGCTTCTTCTCGCCGGTATCGTTCCGGCTTTGATCTGCACGGCGCTATTAATGATCACCGCAGCAATTTTGGCGATCAAATACGACATGCCTCGCGCTCCGAGACTCCCCACGGCCAGCGAACTATATAAGTCATTCATCCCCGCCTTGCCCGCACTTCTAGCACCGGCGTTAATGATCTCAGGGATGTTATTGGGTTTGTTTACGCCCACCGAAGCAGCAGCTGTGACAGCAGCCTATGTGCTGTTGGTTAGCTCGATTTTTTACCGGGAGCTGACTTGGCCACACTTGATAAACTCGATGATGGCCACGCTAAAGACAACCAGCGCGATACTGATCATCGTGGCCGCGGCCTCCATGTTTGGTTGGATATTATCGGTTGAGCAGATTCCACAGCAGTTCGCTGCCTTCATATTGCAGATATCCCAAGATCCGTTAATGCTACTGCTCATCGCGAATCTAATATTCTTCATCGCAGGTATTTTTCTCGATTCGACCACTGCAACCCTGTTGATCGTGCCTATTGTGGCGCCGCCCATGGTACTTGCAGGAGTTGACCCGGTACACCTGGGCATTGTCGCCATTTTCAATCTGATGATTGGGTTGCTGACCCCTCCCATGGGCCTTTCGTTATTCCTCGTATCATCGATTGCTCAAGTCTCACTGCGCCAGCTTTTGAAAGCACTTATTCCTTTCTATATCCCGCTGCTTATCACACTGGCAATTATTACATTTGCAACAGACCTAGTGCTTTGGTTACCAGGCTTCTTGCGCTAAAGAGCGTGGCCTAAACCAATCAGCGACTGTACTGGTATGAAGGAGTAGTAAAATGACTAGCAAATCAATTATCGGTTTCATTGGACTCGGCAAGATGGGGGCTGGCTTCACCGCGCGCCTCGTCGAAAGTGGCTATACAGTCATTGGCTATGATATCGACGACGCCTGCTGCCAGGCCGCCAAGGCCAAGGGCGTCGAGATTGCCGAGTCACCGGCCAAGGTCGCCGAGCGCGCCGAGATCATTCAGGTGTGCGTTATCTCCACGACTGCCGTAGAGGCGGTCATCCTCGGGGAAGGCGGGATCGTCGAGGTCACCCAGGGCCAAGGCAAGACCGTGGTCGACCACTCCACAACGGAACTCGAAACCACCAAACGCCTGGCAAAAACCCTGCTGGAACGTAACGGCATGCAATTTGTAGACGCTCCGGTTTCTGGCGGCCCCGGCGCCGCCGCAGAGGGACGCTTGGCCATTATGGCCGGCGGTGAGCAAGCTACCATCGATGCCATCGAGCCATTGATGAGCACCTTGGGAAAATTCACCCGTATGGGCGAAGTCGGCGCTGGACAAGCCACCAAGTTGATCAACCAAGCGCTGGTACTCTCCAACTACTGTGTGATCGCCGAAGCCTGCAACCTTGGTAACCGGTTCGGTATTGATGTCAGCAAAATTCCCGACGCCCTTTCCTCGGGCTATGCCGGCAGCAACCTGCTCAACGACCTATTGCCCCGCATGGTGGAGAACGACTTCGAGCCGCGTGGCTACGCCCGGCAGATTCTCAAGGACTTGCATATGCTGCAGGACGCCGCCAATGCCTTAAATGTTTCCATGCCCATGGCGGGCACCGCCAACTCCCTCTATAGCATGCTGGTTTCCCAGGGCAAGGGAGAACTTGATGGCGCCGCCATCGTATCGCTGCTAGAAGGTGTCACACCGGAGCGCTCGTCATGACGACACTTCCCATCATCGATGCGCACCAGCACTTCTGGGACCTTGAACGCAATTACCTGCCATGGCTTTGCGATGATCCGATGATTCCGTTTCGCTATGGCGATTACAGCGCCATCCGGCGCAACTATTTGCCTGAAGATTACAGACGCGATACGACAAATTATCGTGTGGTAGGGTCAGTCTTCATTGAGACCGAGTGGGATGCCAAAACGCCGGTTCAGGAAACCCGCTGGGTCCATGAACTAGCCGAGCGGGAGGGGCTGCCCAGTGTAATGGTGGCCCAGGCACGTCTCGACCAACCGGATATCGAGGATGTACTGGCAGCCCACTGCGCCTATCCACGGGTGCGCGGAATTCGCCATAAGCCCCGCGCCGCTCCATCGCCCAACGCGGTGGAGACCGGCGCCCCAGGTTCCATGGGTGATCCGGCCTGGCGTCGCGGTTTCGCTCGGCTCGCCGCCCATAACCTCTCTTTCGACCTACAGAGTCCATGGTGGCACTTCCATGAAGCAGCCGACCTCGCCGCTGCCCATCCCGATACGACGATCATCATTAATCATACCGGCTTACCTGCAGATCGCAGCGAAGAAGGGCTCCAGGGGTGGCGTAAGGCTATGGCTGAAGTGGCTTACCATTCCAATGTAAAAGTAAAAATTTCAGGAATTGGAGTACAGGGAGCAGCTTGGACAGAAGAGGCTAACCGTCGAATCGTACTTGAGACTATCGAGCTCTTTGGCGTGGAGCGTTGCATGTTCGCCAGCAATTTCCCTGTAGATAGTTTGGTTGCAACATTTGAAACTATCTTTTCAGGTTTTCTTAAGATCACAAACGAACTAACCAATACCGAGCAACGCCAGCTCTTCCATGATACTGCACAAAGGGTTTATCGTATTGCACCTGAACGTCTGAGCCAAACTAGCGTTACTACATCCTTAACATAAGCATGCAGGTAACTGGACTGGCTTTGTCACTTACCTTATTAGTGGAGGCTTCTGAACTACTCAGCCATCTCATCAAAAGCAGACACCTCTAATTTGTCACGTAAGTGGCGGCGCAATACCTGGCCTAAGTTAGCGCCATCACGCTCTCGGAGCGCTACAATCATCGCTTCATGCTCCGCTACCGCTTTGGACCAATAGTCATTGCTGAGCTCAGCGGTGAAGCGTACACGATGCACTCGCTGATTAAGGTTCTTATAAACATCGATAAGAATGTCGTTCTGAGAGGCTACTACGATGGCCTCATGTATCTGCTGATTAGCCAGTAGATACTCCTTCATATTGCCACTCTTATAGTAAGCCAGCATCTGATAATGAAGTGCTTCAATATTCGTAAGCTCATCATCAGAGATCCGTGCACACGCCAACTCTCCCGAAAGAGACTCTAGGCTCTGCATAACTTCAAAGGTATTTTTAAGGGTGGTTTTGGTCAATTTAGCAACTCTTGCTCCACGATTAGGTAAAAGTTCAACAAAACCTTCATGGGCTAGAACCTTCAAAGCTTCTCTGAGGGGAGTTCGAGATACACCAAACTGCTCGCATAGCTGCTTTTCAGGAACACGGCTACCAGGTGTTAACACCCCTTGAGTGATCATGACACGAATTCGCTCGGCGACCTCACCATGCAGTGTGTTCTGCCTAATTTTATCCATGATCGATATTCTCTAAACCTATGCATGTACTGGTGTACAGGCACTTATTGGCACGGTAGGTTAAATTTAAAAACAATAATTAATTATGAATGCATTAAGTGCATTAGTCAAGCTAGTGCGATGTATGGTTAGTTATTATGGGCGTTATTCTATTAAGACATAGGCTAAAAGCTTGGCAGAACTGGGCTGTCTAATACAACGCAGCGGGCGCCTGAATGTCGCTCTCAACGTTTTCACTCTATCGTTTAGACCTTTTCTAGGAATGCTAAATAACCGAACACATATTTTTCGCTATATTTAAACCAATTCGTTGATTCAGGAGAATGTATATAACCTTTTGATTGTGCATTCCCTATACGACGCGGACTTTAAAAAATTGATGACCACCTAAACCAGCCTTGCGGCAGCAGGCTCACGCCCTCCCAATGGCCATATGCCGTCTTTTCAATGACTATCCGAATTGTCTTGCTGATCGCTGAAAGTGGCTATCTTGCCAGACACCTTGATGACTTGTCTTTCTCATTACCTGTTGGTTAGCAACCCCTCAAAAAAACTCACCGCATTGGCTTCCAACCCTTCCAGGTAGTAGCCGCCCTCCTGTACTACCAGCGTGGGTACGTTCAGGCCCGCTACCCGGCGGCCAAGCTCACCAAACCCCGCGGTAGAAACGGCGACCTTGGCTTGGGGGTCAAGCTCGTAGATATCGAACCCAAGCGCCAGCACGATGGCGTCAGGCTCGAACAGGCGGATGGCTTGGCAGGCTTGCTCCAGGCGGTCAAAGAATACCGCTTCATCTGAGCCATGGGGCATTGGCAGGTTGAGGTTATAGCCCAGCCCTGCGCCCTGCCCGCGCTCGTCTTCGAAGCCGGTGACCGCGGGGTAGAAGTTGGTGGTATCGCCGTGGATCGAGATATACAGCACATCGTCACGCTGATAGAAAATCTCCTGAATGCCCTGGCCGTGATGCATATCGGGGTCGAGCACGACGATGCGCGGGTAGCGCGAGGTGAGGTGCTGCGCGGCAATGGCGGCATTATTGAGAAAGCAGAAGCCACCGGCGGAATCGATGCCCGCGTGGTGGCCCGGCGGGCGGGATAACGCATAGGCAAACCGATCGCCAGCTAACAGAGCCTCAGCCCCGGCGACCGCACTTTGCGCTGACCAATAAGCAGACTGCCAAGTGTGCTGGCCCACCGGGGCGCTACCGTCAGCCAAGTAGCGCCCGGCTTCCGCCAATATGCCGCGCAAGGCGTTGGGCGAACGCACGAAGATGTTGGAGATCACTTCTTCTCCCCAGTCTTCGTCAAGCGTGTGCCAGCGCCGGTGGGCACTTTCCAGAAAGCGCAAATAGGCCAGCGAATGCACGGCTCTTAATGGCGCCACGCCCTGATCCGCAGGTGCTTGAATATCAAACCCTAGCTGCTTGGCGGCGGCCAGCAGGTGCGTGGCGCGCTCCGGCACTTCCTGGGGCGTGCGCATCTTCCCGCGGGAGAAGTAGGTTTGCGGCTGATGAAGCAATTGATCATCGTGAAAGAACGTCTTCATCGGCACTCTATTCATCAGAACTATCCTTCATCAGAACTATCTCCGGTTTCGCCCACCCCCTTCACCACGAACTTACGAGCAACGCCGATATGGTAGTCAATCGCCTCACGGCATGCGGCCGGGCTGCCGCTATCCAGCGCGTCGAGCAGCTTAAAGTGGCTGGTGGCGATGGTGTCGGGGGCTTCATGGGTTTTGGTAATCAGGGTGATGCAGAGACGCAGTTCATGGGTCAGGTCGTCAAAGGCGCGCAACAGTCGCTCGTTGCCGGCGTAGTGCAGCATCAGGCGGTGAAACTGCAGATCCTCTTCAATACGACGGGTGCCATCGTTACCGGCTGCGGCCTCGCAAAGCACCTCAACCTGCTGCTTGAGCGCGCGCTGAGCTTCAGGCGTATAGCGCTCCGTTAAGCGCTGAATCGCATGACGCTCAAGGCATAGCCGCAAATCAAACACATCTTCGAGTTCAACGGCATTCAACGCGCGTACAAAGAAGCCCCGGCGAGGTTTTGATATTAATAAACCACGGCTTTCCAACAAACGAGCGGCCTCACGCACCGGTGCGCGGCTAACGCCCAAGTCACGGGAAAGCTGTACTTCCGAAAGCCGTTCGCCGGGTAAAAAGTGTTGCTGAATAATCGCTTGGGTCAAATAGTCAGCCACCTGCTCGACAAGGTTCTGCTGCTGAATAAAGGGCCTGGGAGCCGCCGTTGATAAGGCCATAAAGTTCACTCGTGGGGTATGACGCGTTTCCTTAAGTATGACGAAAAAAAGCTGCCTGTCGACGAACGATTGCCGACTGTCGACAGTTTTACCAAGTGCTGCTATGGTCAAAACAGGTCCCCAATAAACATCACAATCGGGCCTGACACGTCACGCCTCGCTCGCCTAACGACTACGTAAACCTATTACGTGCTAATAACCGAGGAGCAGGAAACATGAAAAAACCTTTAGCTTTGGCTATTTCCGCTGCAGCACTCGCTTTTACCTCCGCCGCCCTAGCCAATGACCCTAAAGAGGGCGGTGTGGTTAACACCATTATCCAGCCGGAGCCGCCTGGCCTGGTGCTGGGCATGGTTCAGAACGCGCCCACCCGTACCGTCTCGGGCAATATCTACGAAGGCCTGCTGCGCTACTCCACCGACCTTGAACCCATGCCACAACTGGCGGAGTCGTGGGAGGTCAGCGACGATGGCCGTACCTACACTTTCCACCTGCGTGAAGGCGTTACCTGGCACGACGGCGAAGCCTTTACCGCTGATGATGTGGTGTTCTCCGCCGATGTCTTCCACCGCGAGCTGAACCCCAGTGCCCGCGCCGTGCTCCAGCATGTAGAGAGCATCGAAGCCACCGATGACCACACCGTCGTATTTACCCTGACCCAACCCTTCGGTCCGTTCCTGATCTCCTTTGAGGCGGGTACCTTTACCATGGTGCCTGAGCACCTCTATGCAGGTACCGACTTCCGCAATAACGAGCACAACGACCACCCCATCGGCACCGGCCCGTTTAAGTTCTCCAACTGGGAGCGCGGCACGGTGATCGAACTGGTCAAGAACGAAGAGTATTACGAAGAGGGCTTGCCCTACCTGGATGGCGTGAACTGGCACATCATTCCTGACGGCGCTTCCCGTGCGGTGGCGTTCGAGAACGAGACCATTGACGTGCTGCCCAGCGGTACCGTCGAGAACTTCGATATTCCCCGCCTGGCCGAGATGGATAACGTCTGCATGACCGAAGAGGGCCACGAGTACTTCAGTCCCTTCGCCATGCTGTGGATGAACAACCGCGAAGGCCCCACCGCTGATAAGCGCTTCCGCCAGGCGGTGATGTACGCCATGGATCGCGAGTTCGCCAAAGATGTTCTGTGGAACGGCCTGGGCAATGTGCCGCTCTCCGCCTTTGGTTCCAATGCACGCTTCCAGAATGATGACCTGGAACCCTACGACTACAATCCTGACCGCGCCCGTGAGCTGCTGGATGAAATGGGCTACGACGGTGAAGAGATCACGATCCTGCCGCTGCCCTACGGCGAAACCTGGACCCGTTGGGCCGAAGCCGTGCAGCAGAACCTGCGCGAAGTAGGCATTAACGTTGAAACCCAAGCCACCGATGTGGGCGGCTGGAACCAGCGCCTGGGCGATTGGGATTACGACCTGGCCTTTACCTATCTCTACCAGTATGGCGACCCGGCACTGGGCATTTCACGCACCTACCTTTCCGACAATATTGCCAAGGGCTCGCCCTGGAATAACGTGGAAGGCTACGAAAACGAGCGTGTCGACGAGCTGTTCAATGAGGCTGCCACGGCTTTTCCCGACGAAGAACGCGAAGCGCTTTACAGTGAAGTTCAGGAAATCCTGCACGAAGATGTGCCCGTTGGCTGGCTGATGGAACTGGGCTTCCCGACCCTGTACCGCTGTGATGTGCAGAACCTGGTTACTTCCGGCGTAGGTGTTAACGACGGCTTTAAAGATGCTTGGCTAGATCGCTAAACCCAGGCTACCCAGGTAGCGAGAGCTACCTGGGTTTTTTAGCTATGTCTTGAAGGTATTAGCCAGGAAACGACTTATGGTTTACGCGCGCCTCATTCTGATGCGGCTGTTTAAAGCCGTGATTGTGCTGTTTTTAATCGTTATTTTTAACTTCTTGCTGATTCAGCTGGCCCCCGGTGACCCGGCCGCGATTCTGGCTGGCGAAGCGGGTGCCGCCGACCAGGAGTTTCTCAACCAACTGCGCGAGCGGTTTGGGCTCGATCAGCCGATGTACGTGCAGCTGTGGCGCTACGTGTCGGGTATCGCCATGCTCGATTTCGGCTACTCCTACCGATTGGGCGTCCCGGTATTTGATCTGATTATGGATCGTTTACCCGCCACCCTACTGCTCACCGGCACCGCTTTTGTGCTTTCGCTGGTATTGGGCATCGTGGCGGGTTCCATGGCCGCGTCACGGGTTAAGAAGCCTTCCGGCTCGATCATCATGGCGCTAGCGCTGGTGTTCTACGCCACGCCGCTGTTCTGGGTTGCACTGATGTCGGTGGTGGTGTTTTCCGTCTACCTTGGCTGGCTGCCCGCCTATGGGCTTTACACCGTGGGGGCAGGCCATACAGGGTTTGCGCTGGTGCTCGATGTCGCCAAGCACCTAGTGCTCCCGGCGACCACCTTAGCGCTGTTTTTTATGGCGATTTATACCCGCATGACGCGCACCTCAATGCTCGATGCCGCTCAACAGGATTACGTCAAAACCGCCCGCGCCAAAGGTTTGAAGCCCAGCATTATTCAGCGCCGTCATGTGCTGCGTAACGCCCTGCTGCCGATCATCACGTTAGCAGGCCTGCAGGCGGGGCAGATGGTCGGCGGGGCGATCCTGACCGAAACCGTGTTTGCCTGGCCCGGCATCGGGCGGCTGATGTTCGAAGCGTTGCAACAGCGCGACTACAACCTGCTGCTGGGTATTTTCTTCTTCTCGGCGGCCTTGGTCATTGTTTTCAATATCATCACCGATTTGGTGTACAGCCTGGCTGATCCACGCATCAAGAAGGGGGCCTCATGAGCTTTTTCGCACGCTTCGCGCAAAACCGTGGCGCCCTCGTCGGGCTGATCATCCTGCTGCTGATTATCGCCATGGCCATACTGGCGCCGCTGCTATTTCCTGAATCGCCCTGGCGGATGGTGCAGCGGCCCTTTTTGCCGCCGCTCTCGCAAGACGGCTTTCCCCTGGGCACCGACACCATGGGCCGCAATGTGGCATCAGGCTTAATGCACGGCGCCTGGGTATCGCTGTTGATTGGGCTGGTATCCACCAGTGTGGCGCTGCTGATTGGCGTTCCCTTGGGGGCCATTGCAGGCTACTACGGCGGCATTATTGATGACGTACTGATGCGCTTTACCGAGTTCTTCCAGACCATCCCCAACTTCGCGCTGGCAATTGTATTGGTGGCGATTATGCAGCCCAGCATCACCTCGATTGTGCTGGCGATTGCGATTGTCAGTTGGCCACCGGTAGCCCGTTTAGTGCGCGCCGAGTTTATGTCGCTGCGCAACCGGGAATACGTGGAAGCGGCGCGCTTGGTCGGCCAGTCCAACACCACGATCATTCTGCGTCAGATTCTGCCCAATACGCTGTCGCCGATTATCGTGCTGGCATCACTCATGGTCGCCACCGCGATTTTGCTGGAGTCAGCGCTGTCGTTTCTCGGCTTGGGCGATCCTAACGTGATGTCCTGGGGCTATATGATCGGCGCGGCGCGCACAGTGATTCGCCAAGCGTGGTGGCTGAGCTTCTTCCCAGGGGTGGCGATTCTGCTCACCGTACTGGCGTTAAATCTGGTGGGTGAAGGGTTAGACGACGCTTTGAACCCCAAACTATCACGCGAGCGCTAAGGACTTTATATGCCTATTACAGAGAATCAATCGGCTGACACCGTCCTCAGCATTCGCGATCTGAACATTGCGCTCCCAAAAGGGGCGGATCGCGCCCTGGCGGTGGAGGACGTCAGTTACGACGTGAAGCGCGGGGAGATCATGTGCGTGGTGGGCGAGTCCGGTTCCGGCAAATCGATGGCCGCCAACGCCGTGATGGGGCTGCTGCCCAAAGGCGTGAACGCCACCCATGGCGAGATACTCTTTGAAGGGCAGGATTTACTTGCCCTGACGGAAAAGCAGCACCGCGCCCTGCGCGGGCTAAAAATTGGCATGATCTTCCAGGAGCCGATGACCGCCCTTAACCCACTGATGCGGGTAGGCGCGCAAATTGCCGAGGTGTTTGAGGCCCACGGCCAGTTCAACCCCAAAGAGCGTCAAGCCCGCGCGCTGGAGCTGTTGATCGAAGTGGGCATTCCACAGCCGGAGAAAGCCATTCGCGCCTACCCGTTCGAGCTTTCCGGCGGCCAGCGCCAGCGGGTGATGATTGCCATGGCACTCGCACTGGAGCCCATTCTACTGATTGCCGACGAGCCCACCACGGCGCTGGATGTCACCACGCAAGCGCAGATTCTGGAGCTGATTCGCGACCTTCAGCAGCGGCGCGGCATGTCGGTGATGTTTATCACCCACGACTTTGGCGTGGTGGCCGAAATTGCCAATCGAGTTTGCGTCATGCGTCACGGCAAGATCGTCGAGCTGGGTGACGCCAAGTCGGTGCTTGAGAATCCTCAAGACGCCTATACCCAAGCGCTGATTGCCGCGATTCCCAGCAATGCGGTGCCGCCCCACCGTGAAACCAGCCAAGTCGCCCCGCTGCTGGAGATCAAGCAGCTCAATAAGGTCTTTCGCTCCCGAGGCGGGTTCCTTAAACCTTCTCGCGAAGTGCGCGCCCTTGAGGATGTGTCGCTCACCTTGGCGCGGGGTGAAACGGTGGGAATTGTAGGTGAGTCTGGTTCGGGAAAATCCACGCTTGGGCGCTGTGTGGTGCGTTTGGAGCACCCCGATAGCGGCGAGTTGCTGCTCGATGGGGTGAACCTTTCCCAGCTCAAAGGCGATGCGCTGCGCCGGGAACGCCACCGGGTGCAGATGATATTCCAAGACCCCTACGCCTCGCTCAACCCACGCACCAAAGTGGGAATGGCGATTGCTCAGGGGCCCATTGCCAACGGCACGCCCAAAGCTGCAGCGCTCAAGCAGGCGGGCGAGCTGCTCGACATGGTGGGCTTGGGCGCCAGCGCCGTGGAGCGCTTTCCCCACGAGTTTTCCGGCGGCCAGCGTCAGCGCATCGGCATTGCCCGAGCACTAGCGCTCAACCCCGAGCTGATCGTGGCGGATGAGGCCGTCTCGGCGCTGGATGTGTCGATTCAAGCCCAGGTCTTAGAGCTGCTGGAGGAGCTGAAACAGCGGCTCTCCCTGTCGCTGCTATTTATCACCCACGACCTGCGCGTTGCCGCGCAGATTTGCGACCGCATCGTGGTGATGCAACACGGCCGCATCGTCGAGCAAGGCAGCGCCGAGCAGATTTTCCTCGCCCCACGTGAGGCGTATACCCAGGATCTGCTAAGGGCGATTCCCGGCCGCGAAGCCCCCGTGGCGGCCACTGTGTAAATTATTTAATGGTAAAAAAGGATACCCAATGCAGATAACCCTGGAGGCGCTGCGCGCCATTGTTGGCCCGGCCCATGTATTGACCGGCGATGATGTGCACAGCCGACGCGTGGATTGGATGACCGGCGCCCCCTGCCAGGCCGGGGCGATTGTTCGCCCGGCGGATACCGAGCAACTTTCCACAGTGATGCGCGCCTGCTATGAATTGCAGCAGCCGGTGGTGACCCACGGCGGATTAACCGGGTTGGTTCACGGTGCAGAGGCTAGCCCGGATGAGCTGGTGATTTCCCTGGAACGTATGAGCGCGATTGAAGCGATCGACCAAGTGGGCGGCACCCTCACCGTGCAGGCGGGGGCACCGCTGCAGCGGGTTCAAGAAGCCGCGAAAGAGGTCGGTCTGCAGTTCCCGCTGGATCTGGGCGCTCGGGGTAGCTGCACCATTGGCGGCAATATCGCCACTAACGCCGGTGGCGTTCGGGTGATTCGCTACGGCATGATGCGCCAGCAGGTGTTGGGGTTAGAAGCGGTCATGGCCGATGGCCGGGTGGTCAGCTCCATGAATCACATGCTGAAAAACAACGCCGGTTTCGATTTGAAGCAGCTGTTCATCGGTAGCGAAGGCACCCTGGGGATTGTGACCCGCGCAGTGCTGCGCCTGCAGCCACCGACCCCCAGCGAACAAACGGCAATGGTGGCCTGCCCCTCATTTGAGGCGCTCACAGGGCTACTCAGCCATATGGGCAAAGCGCTCGGCGGCGGCCTCGGTGCTTTTGAGGTGATGTGGCAAAACCACTACCGTCTGCTCACTGAAACCCTGGACCGCCACACCCCGCCGATTGCCACCGAGTACCCGTTTTATGTGATCATTGACTCCCTGGGCAGCGACGCCGAGCGCAACGCCAACCAGTTCAGCGAGGCGTTAGAAAGCGCGTTAGAGAACGAGCTGATCGTCGATGCGGTGATTGCGCAGTCGACTACCCAGCGCGATGGGCTATGGGCCATTCGTGAAGATATTGAGGGGCTGATCAAGGGGCTCGCACCAGTGCTCACTTTCGATGTCAGCCTGCCGATTACCGATATGCAGCGCTACACCGATGCCTTGGAAGCGCAGCTAACCCAGCGCTGGCCCGAGGCGCGCCTGGTAGTGTTTGGCCATCTGGGCGATGGCAATCTGCATATTTCCGTTAGTGCGGGGAGTGCCGAGCTGTCGGTTCGACGCGAGGTGGAAGCCATGGTCTATCAGCCGCTGGCAGCACTTGGCGGCTCGGTCTCCGCCGAGCACGGCATTGGCCTGGAGAAGCGGCCCTGGCTGAGTACCTGCCGCTCCAGCGCCGAGATCGAGCTGATGCATACCCTCAAGCAAGCGCTAGACCCGCTCAATCTATTGAATCGCGGTAAAGTACTTCTAGAAACGTTTTAAGTTGCTCATCAACACTGTTTACTATTTTAGGACTTTCTATGCCCCGTTATCCCGAGCACTTAACTGGCGAAGGCCCGCATAACCCCTTCCCCGGTATCAAAGTATTAGAACGCCGCATCGGAAAGGAAATCCCCCACCGGCTGGGCTCTAACGAAGGCCTGGATATGCCCCACCGCGCCCTGCGCGAACACTTTGGCGATGCCCTGGCCGAACACGTTTACTGCTACGGCGATGCCGAAGCGCTGGGCGTGCGCCAGCGCTTGAGCGCACAGCAAGGTATTCCGCTGGAAACGATGCTAGTGGATGCCGGTGCTGACAGCTTGATTGCCCTGGCCCTGCGCACCACCTGCGAACCTGGCGACACCGTGGTGAGCACCGCAGGCACCTACCCCACCTTGGGCTATTTCGCCAAAGGCCAGGGTTGCCGCTTGATTGAGCCCAGCTATTTTGAGGCACCCGGCGTGTTGGCTCCCGATCTGGAAGCCCTTATCGCAGCGGCACATCAGGAAAACGCGCGGCTGGTGTACCTGGCCAACCCGGACAACCCCAGTGGCCATTTGCACAGCGACAGCGCCATCCTCAAACTGCGCGAGGCGCTGCCCGACACCTGCTGGCTATTGTTAGACGAAGCCTATGGGGATTTTCGTGATGACGCGGGCAGCGAGTTTGCTGCCAAAGCAATACCTGGGGTGATTCGACTGCGCACGCTTTCCAAGGCTCATGGCCTGGCGGGCCTGCGCATTGGCTACGCCATCGCCGACCCTGAGGTGCTGGCGATGATGATGAAGGTGCGTATTCACTACGCGGTGTCGTCGCTGACCCTGGCCGCCGCCGAAGTGGTGCTTGATCACCCTGACGAGGTTCACCAACACGTCGCCGATGTAAAAGCCCGCCGTGAGCAGTTGGCTGAGCACTTTCGCGCACTTGGTGCCGACGTGCTCCCCAGCGCCACCAACTTTATCGGCATTCGCCTGCCCAGCGCCGACCTCGCCACTGAGGTTCACCAGCAACTGCTAGACAAAGGCGTATTAGTTGCTCGCTTGGCGCATCCAGAGCTTGCCAATGTGATACGTATTACGGCGGTACAAGCAGCGCTGGAGCCGGGGAGATTGGCGGCTCTCGAACAGGCTATTAAAGAGCACGCCTGATTAAATTAGTAAATTTGATAAAGGATGTATGCATGCAGATAGCTGTAAGCATCGAGGGCAGGTTTCCGCGAGGGCGCTGTGAACCCATCCCTGGGCGCTACTTTTTCCATCCCTGGAAAAAGACCCTCGCTTCAACCTGCCCTCGCAGCGGGTGACAGGGGTTGCATAGTTCTTACTTCCAACCCCAATAGTCCTAAGGCGTTAACCAATGCCTGAAATCATCCAGCTCGCCGCGCACCGCCTGGCGATATAAGCCCTGCAGCTGAGCCGTCACACTGTCTTGGCTGATGGGTTCGTTGGTGGGTGGTGCGCCAGCGCGACCCCCAATGCGGCGGCCATCCAGCTCGCGCAGCGGGAGTATTTCGGCGGCGGTGCCAGTTAAAAATGCCTCATCGGCGGTGTAGAGCTCATCACGGGTAATCCGCCGCTCACGCACTTCAATACCCAGCACCTTTTGCGCCAGCTGAATAACGCTATCCCGGGTGATGCCTTGCAAACACGACGTTACTTCCGGGGTGTGCAGCACGCCATCGCGCAGCAAGAAGACATTCGCCGCCGATGCCTCGGCTACATAGCCTTCCGGGTCGAGCATAATGGTTTCATCGAACCCAGCCTTGATTGCGGTATTCAGCGCCAGTATCGAGTTAACGTAGTGGCCGTTGGTTTTCGCACGACATAGGCTGATATTGACGTGGTGACGCGCCCAGGAAGAGGTCAGCGCGCGCAAACCGTGTGTGGCGGCCTGGGGTGAAATATAGGGGCCTAGATCCCAGGCGGCGACCATTACGTGAGTGGTTAGCCCCTGGGCGCGTAGTCCTAAACCTTCTGCACCAAAAAACACGGTAGGTTTCAGGTAGGCATTGCTCAGGCCGTTTTTGGTCAGGCACTCGCGCTGGGCATTGATAAGTTCCGCTTCACTAAACGGCAGCGGCATATCCAGCGAATGAGCGCTTTCTGCTAAGCGGCGGGTATGTTCAGCAGCACGAAATAGATGCGTGCCCGAAGGGCCAGCGTAAGCGCGTACACCCTCAAAACAGCCCATGCCATAGTGCAACGTATGGGTGAATACGTGCACCTTGGCTTCGCGCCACTCCAGCCATTCACCATCGTGCCAAATCCAGCCATCGCGGTCATAAAGCGGTGTCATTGTTTGCGTTGCTCCCACTGTTGGCACCAGTCGTCGATTAACAACTGCTGGTGCGGTTGCTGGGCCTGATAGCCCCAGGCGGCAATTTCATCGTTTTGCGGGTCAGGCACGGCAATCTGGCTACCTGCCAGCGTCTGGATCACTGCGTGGCCGCAGAGCGGCACATAGCCTTCCGAATAGCCGCCTTCGTGAATAAATACCAGCTTGCCTTCACAGCAACGCTCGGCCAGCGCTTTAAGCTGGGCGGTCATGGTGGCGAACGCTTGGCTATTGAGCAACATCTTGCCTAATGGGTCTTTGGCGCAGGCGTCATAACCGCAGGCCACCACGATCAGGTCAGGTTTGAACCCCTCAAGCGCGGGCAGCACCAATTTTTCCATAGCATAGGCGTAGGCACCCAGGCCGCAGCCCGGCGGCAGCGGCAGGTTGAGATTGGCACCCAGGCCTGCGCCTTCACCCTGCTCGTCAAAGCCACCTGTTTCCAGCGGGTAGTTGGCCGCTTGATGCATCGAAACGGTAAAAACCTCAGGCTCGGTATAAAACGCAGCCTGCTGACCGTTACCGTGGTGAACATCCCAATCGAGTATCGCCACGCGGTTAACCTGCCCCAAGGCCCGGGCGCGCATTACCGCCACGGGAATATTGCCCAGCAGGCAGAACCCACGGCCTTGATCGGCTTCGGCATGATGCCCGGGCGGGCGGCATAGAGCGTAGGCGTTGCTCAGCTCGCCCAGTGCCACGGCTTCAACGGCGGCAATGGCCAGCCCTGCGGACTGCGTGGCCGCTGCCCAACTGCCAGGCATGTAAGGAGCGCAGTCGCCGCCGTTGCCACCCCGCGTTTTATCCCCTGCCTGAAGTTCATCCAGATATCGCGGGGTGTGAAAACGCAGCAAGTCAGTAAGCTGTGCGGCGGGAGGTTTAACCACGTTCAGCTCGTCAATCAGGCCGCTGACTTCGAGTATATTCTTCAGCCGCCGTTTGCTCTCCGGGCTTTCCGAGGCGGATTGAGGCTGTAAAAACTCACCGGGCGCGGAAAATACCCCTATCGCGCCCTGGTCGTGCCAAAAGCAACGTTCGTGCCAGTAAAAACCGGTTCTGCTCATGCTGTAAAACCTTGCATAAAGGCAGTCAGGTTGGCGCTTAGATGCTCGGTGGGGTAGCCCCCTTCCTGCACAATCACCATGGGTAGCGAGAGTGCCGCTAAGCGTTTTCCTACTTCGATAAACGCCTCGGTTTCCACCGTAAGCCCCGCGAGCGGGTCATCTTTATGGGCGTCTAACCCGAGCGCCACCACCACGGCATCGGGCTCGTAGCGCTGCAGGTGATCAATTAACACTGCCAGGGAGTCCAGATAGACATCCCCGTCGCTGCCTACCGGCAAGGGTAGATTAACGTTAGCACCTACGCCCTCCTCGCAGCCCTCTTCATCAGCGCCACCCCAAAAAAACGGGTAGAAGTCGCTGGGGTCGGCATGCAGCGAGCCCGTCCAGACATCGCTGCGGTGATAGAAAATATCCTGGGTGCCGTTGCCGTGGTGCAGATCCACATCGATGATCGCCACCTTGGCAAAGCGTTCACGAAGCACGGTGGCGGCCAGCGCTGAATTGTTCAGCAGGCAAAAGCCCCCGGCGCGCTCCGGCCCGGCATGGTGGCCCGGCGGGCGGCACAGCGCGTAGGCCGTTGGCGCGCCATTAAGCACCTCTTCTGCCGCGGCTTCGGCACTAGCGGCTGAGGCCAGCGCGCCTTGAAAGCTGGTGGCACTTAGCGGGCAGGCCATATCGTGCAAATGCCAGCCCGCCTGCCCAATCGGGTGACGCGGGTAGTGGTGACCACCGCCGCAAGGGTGAATATTGGGTGCAACAAATTCCGCCGCGTTGGGCAGCGCCTGCCAGCGAGCGTAAATGGTGTCCAAAAACGTAAGGTAGCGCGGTGTATGGATCTGTTCCAGACGCTTGCGCAGCGTAGGCGAATCGGCCTCGGCAGGTGTGGTCAGGGTCAGCCCTGCCGTTGCTAGCCCCTGGGTAAGCAGCTCGGCGCGCACCGGGCCTTCCGGCGAGGGCACGGGCTGACCGCGCAGCAGGAAGGTCGGCGGCGCATGCAACGCTTGGTCAGGGTGATAAAAACACTTCATGGGTTGCAGTCCTTAGCTAAATTACAGCAGTGACGGAATCCAGGTGGAGAGTGCTGGGAACGCCGCCAGGAGCACTATCACTACTAAAAACGACACGTAAAACGGCAGCGAGGCCACGATCGCCCGTTCGTACGGCACCTCGGCTATTCGCGCGGCAGTCATCAGCGTCATCCCCACTGGCGGTGTCACGTTGGAGATATTGAGCACCACGATCATCAGGATCGCGAAGTGGAGCGGGTCAAAGCCCAGCTGGATCATCGCAGGCACCAGCACCGGCGCAATGACCACCAGGGCAGGCAGCACGTCCATCACGGTGCCAATCACCAAGAGTAGCAGACACACCAGCATCAATTGCACAAAGGCCACATCGCTAAAAGTGGTGATCATGCTGGCTGCATCCCTCGCGATGCCCGAGCGGGTAACGAACCAGCCCAGTACCGCCGAGGTTGCCAGCAGAAAAAACACTACCCCGGAGAAGCGCACCGTGGTCACCAGCGAATCCCAAATTTTCCGCCAGGTAAGATTACGGTAGAAGACCACGCCAATCACAATGGCGTAAACCGCTGCAAAGCCCGAGGCTTCGGTAATCGTGGTGAGCCCCGAGAGAATCCCCCCGAGGATAATCAGCGGCACCACCATGGCAGGCAGCGCGACTAACAGCGCGATGATGGCCGCCTTAAAGGGTGTGGGTGCCTGTTTCGGGTAGTTGCGCTTCCAGGCCAGGAAGAAACTGACGCCCAGTAGCGCCAGCGCCATCAACAGGCCAGGAATAATGCCACCGGCAAACAGGTCAATCACCGAAATATCCCGCAGCAGTGTGGCGTACACCACCATCACCACGCTGGGGGGAATAATCGGCCCGATGATGGAAGAACAGGCGGTAACCGCAGCGGCGTATTCGGCATCGTAGCCCTGTTTTTTCATCTCGGGGATCATAATTTTGCCGATGGCCACGGTATCAGTGACCGCCGCGCCGGTGAGACCCGCAAAGAACACCGAGACCGAGATATTCACGTGAGAGAGTGACCCGCGCACCCGGCCGAACAGCGCATTGTTGAACGCGATCAGCTTGTGGGTCAGCCCGCCCTGGTTCATCAGTTCCGCGGTGAAAATAAAGTAGGGAACGGCAATCAGCAGAAAGCCGGAGACGCCGGAGAACATGCGGTCGGCAATAATACCGAGCATGCGCTCGCCGCCCATCGCAAAGCCGCCCGCGAGCCCCGACATGGCCATCACCACCGCTACCGGCGCACCGATAAACAGCAGCACGACAAACGCAATAATGGCAGGAGTCATGAGCGGTGCTCCCCGTCAGTAGTGTCGATGAGTTCGCCAATCACGTCCTGCTCATCGATGAAGTGCTCCAGCAGGGCAAAGCCGTGCACCAAGTGCAGCAGCATAATCACCCCGCTAATGGGAATGACAATGGCGGTGAACTTGCTGGGAATACGGATTTGATCGGAGACCATGTAAACCTGAGTGGCGCTGATAAAGTAGTCCCAGCCATACCAGGTCAGCATCAGTGCAAACAGGCCGATCACCGCCAGGCAGAGCCCGGCCGCCACCTGTACCATCACGCGGGGCAAGCTGCGAACCAGCAGGGTCATGGCGACGTGTTCGCCGTAGCGCAGCGAAATCGTCATGGAAAGAAAGCCGATCCAGGGCAGAAACAGCCGCGCCAGCGAGTAGGTCCAACTCAGCGTGCTACCGGTGATCAGCTTGTAGAGAAAGGCAGTGAACGAGATGCCTAGCATCGCCAGGATACAGCCCACACACACCACGATGGCCACCTGATTGACGAGATCACTCACGCGGCGCAAAGGAGTTAAAACACTCATGGTTTTTCCTCACGCTGGGGCCACACATCGCCCCAGCGTATATCGTTCGCTAACCGTTATTGGCCTGGTTCTTTTTATCCCTAGCCTTATTGGCCCTGCATTTATTGACTCTGAATTTATTGACCATAAATGCGGTAGTCGTCGTCTGCCAACTGCTGGCCGACACGCTCGACTTCACCCAGCAGCCCCTGCACGCGGGCTTCGTCCATGCCGAAGTCATCGACGATCCACGCCTGCCAGGCGGGACGAGCAATTTCCGCCATCCGCTCGCGTTCGGCGTCGGGCATTAGGTAGCACTCCTCGAAGCGCTCGCAGGACTCGACCCAACTGGCGGTCGCTAACGCGCCAGACATACCGTGGCTCAGCTGAATCGCCTCCCGCGCAGAACTAATCACGGCCTGCTGATGCTCTTCGGGTAGCGACTGGTACCACGACTCGCTGACGACCCAGGGCGCACTGTTATACACATGCCCTGTGAGCGTGGTGTAGTCGGTCACTGCATCAAAGTTAAAGGTGGTGTTAAGTACCGGCGCATTGAACTGACCATCGGCCAGGCCGGTTTCCAGCGCGGTGATCAGCTCGCCCCAGGGCAGTGGCGTAGCAGAAGCGCCTAGCGAGCGCATAATCGCCACGTGGGCAGGGTTCTCTTCGGTACGGATATTAAGGCCTTCTAAATCTTCAACGGTCTCGATCAAGCGCACGTTATTAGTGAAAGCGACAAAACCACCGCCATCGTCGAAGGTGCCCAAATAGCGCATATCGGCATCTTCGACGGTGCCGGACATAAAGTCGGCGAACCATTCGCTGTCAAAGAAGCTCCACGCCTGGCGCCAGTTGGTAAACAGGAAAGGCGCCGTAACGACTTGGTAGTCTTCGTAGAAGGATGACATCGCCCCGGCGGACATAATGGTCGACTGTAGCGTTCGCCCGCCCTGCACTTCCGAGCCGTTTTCCACTTCAGAGCCCAGCTGGCCGCCACCAAAGATGGTGACCTCTAGATCTCCATCGGTGCGCGCCTCTACCAAATTTTTGAAATGCACCAGCGCCGGATAGATTTCGTTATTACTCATATCCTCGGGCAACTGCGTGGCGATCACCATTTCATAGGATTGCGCTTGAGCATTAGCGCTGGCAATGGCTAGCGGAAGTGCCGCCAAGGCGGCGAAAAGTGCAGATTTTTTAGCGTTCATAACACACCTCGTTTTGATTATTGGTCGGTCTTCGTTATGACTGGCGTGGCCACCTGATCGGTGACGATGTCGTTGTTACTGTTGTTATTATTAAAGCCATGTCTGCTGAAAAAATTATGGCTGTTCGGGGAGTGACTCCCACACTTCAATAGCAGCGGCCAAGTCTTCAAGCGAGGCGCCCACCGATTTGAATAGCGTGATGGCCTCTGGCCCAGAGCGCCCCGATTTAGCCCCGCTTAGCACCTCGGCAAGCTCCGCTTGGATCTGGTCGAACTGGAATTCGCCCTCTTCAATGGCTTGCAGAACATCGCCCGCTTCGCCTTTGGCACCGGCGTAGGTGTCCACAAACACCTCTGAGCGTCGCAAACACAGCGCATCGGTTTCGCGCATCTGTGGCCGAAACGCGCCGATCAAATCCAGATGGGTACCGGGCGTCAGCCACTCGCCCTTGATCAGCGGCTGGGTAGAGAGCGTCACACAACTGACGATATCCGCTTCAGCCACCGCATCCGCCAACTCTTCCACTACGTGGGTTTCAAAGCGTTCGGCATACTCGTCGGCGATGGCTGCTGCTTTACTGGGATTACGGCCCCAGATCAGCACACGTTTGATAGGGCGCACGCTGGCGTGAGCCTCAATCACCATGGGCGCCAACTTACCGGTGCCCACCACTAGCAGCGTTTCTGCGTTTTCAATCGCCAAGGCTTGGGCGGCCAGCGCGGAGGCCGCCGCCGTACGACGCCGAGTTAACTCGCTGCCATCGATACAGGCCAGCGGCTGGCCATGTTTGCCCTCGCTGAGCAAATAAAGACCAGAGATGGCCGGGATACCGTGGTCGGCGTTTTGCGGAAACACGTTGACCATTTTCACGCCGATATAGCCCGCCGCTTCCCAGGCGGGCATTAGCAGCATGGTGGCTTCGCCATCGGGCCGGTGCATCGCGTGGTGATGGCGGGGAGGTGACTCCACGCCGTTCACGAACGTTGTGTGTAGCCGCTTGATCAAGCCATCCCACGTCAGGTGGCGAGTGACCTCTTCGGCAGTAACAACCCGCATATCAGGCCTCCGGCAGCGCGGCTACCACCATGATCTCAACTTTCCACTCGGGCTTGGCGAGCTGGGCTTCAAGCGCGGCACGCACCGGCGGGCGACCGGGCACGACCCAGGCATCCCAAGCCGCGTTCATTTGATCGAATTCCGCCATGCTGGTGACCCAGATTTGCGCCGATATCAAATGCTCTTTCGAGGTGCCCGCTTGGGCTAGCAGTTGATCAATACGCGCCAGCACTTGCTCAGTTTGGCCACGCATATCCGCGGTGGCATCAGGGGGAACCTGGCCTGCTAGATAAACGGTGCCGTTGTGAATCGCCACTTGGCTCATACGTGCATTGCTGTCTTGATAGGTAACGCCCATGGTGTTGCTCCTTGAAAGCGGTGCTGCTGATATAAAGGGTGTTGATATAAGGGATTAGTCAAAGACTAAAGCGCTAGCAGGCAAATTACTTGC
Organism: Halomonas sp. HAL1; assembly: GCF_030544485.1. Lineage (NCBI taxonomy): Bacteria > Pseudomonadati > Pseudomonadota > Gammaproteobacteria > Oceanospirillales > Halomonadaceae > Halomonas > Halomonas sp. HAL1. The sequence continues at coordinate 631,393 of NZ_CP130610.1, read as the reverse complement.
CCGAAGCTGAGGTAGATTTGCCCGCAAGTCATGCAGGCAGGAAAATTTTATCACTAACGGTTCGGCGAGGGGCTAGCGGCCAGATGAGGACCTAACGATCTGAAGATGGGGAAAGCTCGAAATAACGCCGATAGGCGCGGGAAAAACTGCCTTGATCGCGAAAGCCGACCAGCATGGCGATATGCCCTAAGCTGAGCGTGCTATGGCGAACCAAGGTACGGGCATGCTCTAAGCGCCTGCGCTGCACGTAGGCCAGCGGCGTAACGCCGGTCAGCTCACGAAAGCAGCTGTGAAAGTGTCCTGGGCTCAAGGCACATAAAGCAGCTAGCTGCTCGACACGGATCTCATCGGCAAGATGCTGATCCAACCAAGCATCCAGGCGGGCAAGATCGAGTCGTTCGCTGATGCAGTGCTGACCCAATTGCCCGACCTCTGAGGGAGAGGCATCTTGCAGGTACATGGTCAGCGCCCGTAAAAGCAGAATCGCGATTTCATTCTGCAGCCCAGGGCACTGTTCAAGCTGATTGGCCAGGGCGTGGGTCAGTTGGTTTAACGCGGGCGGCACGCTGAAAAAGCGCGGCTTATCAAACAGGCGTTCAATCTCGCTGCCCTTTTCAAGCGACGCCAAATGCGCAACGGGAATATCCAACACCAGAGTGCGGTTACTGCCATCACCCTGGTACTCGTGATGGCGCGAGGAAGGAATCAGACAGCCACGGCGAGCGGTAACCCGCTCCCCCTGGCCTTCCATCGAAAGCTCCGTGACGCCACAAGTGGCCAGAATAAGCTGATGGAAATCGTGGGTATGGGCCACCTGCTCCTGGGCTAAGTTGCGGCTATGCAGCTCAAAAAGGGCCATGGTCGATTACCGTCTTTCGTTGAGTGCTATTGAAGCACTATAAAACGGCTAGGCAACAAAAAGCGAGGGAACCGCCCATTGTGCGCAAACGCTCTGCTCCATGGGCGCAAGCTGGGTACTGGCTGTCATCCGCCAGTCATGGACTCGGGTTAGCGTGGCAATAAGCTGCCAAAAGAGTCCAAACAACATGCCACAGCGCCGACGCCCCTATCTCAGCTCTCCTCTCAGTGACCCAGAACTCGCGGCCCTAACTCAATTAGCCAACGGTAATGCCCTGCATCTACAACGTGAAGCTGACCGCAAGGCGCGGCTAGCATCGACTTTAACGCTGTTTCACCCAGCAGCGTCAACGACCAACATGCCGCAGAGCGGTATGAAAGTATTGATGATTTCGGATGTTTACTTCCCCCGTGTCAATGGCGTTTCCACCTCCATTGCCAGTTTTCACGGTGCCCTTGAGCGTTTGGGCCACTCGGTCACGCTGATCTGCCCCGACTACCCGGTGGGCCAAGTGGACGAACCGGGCGTGCTGCGTATTCCTACCCGCCGCGTGCCCGGCGATCCTGAAGACCGCATGATGCGCTACCGTGATCTGCTAGCCCTGGCACCTTCGCTGGCAGGTGAAGCCTTTGATCTCATTCATGTCCATACACCGTTTACCGCCCACTATGCCGGTGTAGCGCTTGGGCGTCGACTCGGGCTTCCGGTGATAGCGACCTACCACACCCTCTTTGAGGAGTATGTTCACCACTATATCCGCTGGCTTCCACGACGCTGGCTACGACTTGCCGCGCGTCGGCTTTCAGTGCACCAGTGCCAGCAGCTCGACGCCTTGGTCGCTCCTTCACGGGCCATGCAGGAAACCCTTACCCGCTACGGAGTGACCACGCCCTCTACGGTCATTCCCACCGGTTTGTCGCTGGAGTCGTTCTGCCACCCCCAGGGGGCCCAGGATGATAGCGACTTTCGTGCTCATTACGATCTGCCTACAGATGCGCGCCTGCTGCTCTATGTCGGCCGCGCCGCCTTTGAGAAGAACATCGATTTTCTGATCGATATGCTGCCCAAGGTATTAGCCGAACACCCCACCGCCCGGCTAATCATTACCGGCGAAGGCCCGGCCCATGACTCGCTTGTCCGGCGCGCCCAGGAAGTTGGCGTGGCAGAATCGGTGCTGTTCCTTGGCTATCTCGACCGCCACGGCCCGCTGCAAGCCGCCTACCGCGCCGCCGACGTTTTTGTATTTGCATCCCGCACGGAAACCCAGGGGCTGGTACTGCTTGAAGCGATGGCACTCGGCACACCGGTGGTTTCCACCGCCATGATGGGCACGCTAGACGTACTGAAAGAAGGAGAAGGCTGCCTGATCGCCGAGGATACCCATGACGACTTCGCCGCAAAAGTTAACCGCCTGCTACGCGATAACGCCCTCTGCCAACAACTTGCCAAACGAGCTCAAGCTTACGCTGCTAGTTGGCACGAGGATGCAAAGAGCGCAGAGCTCGTGAGTCTTTATCGCCAGATTGCGGCTGAGAGTTTGGCTCGTGGGAGCAAGTAAAAGCCAGAACCTACGTGGACACTTTGTGGACACATGCAGGCATTTAGGAGAGAGAAAACATAAAAGACGGGCACAAAAAAAGGCACCTAAGTGCTTTTTTTAAAGATGGTGCCGGTAGCCAGACTCGAACTGGCACACCCGTAAAGGCGGCGGATTTTGAAGCCTTAGCGCACCGGCTCACACTGGCACACTGGCACACTGGCACACTGGATTGATTTTAAAGGTTTTTAACCTCGTAAAATGCTCGTTTTGGCTCGCTAGAGCAAAGTTTTGTTGTCTCAATGTGGACACTTTAGGGCAATATTTTGTTAGGATCAGAAGACTATTTTAAGTTAGGCGTTTAGAGCGATGAAAAAAGCCGCTTTGCTTGCTCTCCTGGTGCTCTCCCCGCTCACTGCCAGCGCTGATGTCCACAAGTGCATCATTAGTGGCCATACCACCTTTCAAGATTTTCCATGCTCGCAAGGTGCTGCACCACGTTCTAATACCGGCACGTTATCAACCCTGCCGATCCCTGCCCCGGCTACCCGCCCTATTGCTTCGCGTGTTTATCAGCCTGCGCAGCAATTCCAACGCCCTAGCTACAACAGCCGCAATAACACCTATCAATCGAGCACTGAACGTCGAAATGCTGAGGTGAGTGCAGCAGCAAGGGGGATCGTGCTTCCTGGTATGACTGAAAGCCAGGCCATTCGTATTCTCGGTCAGCCTTCGAGGAGATCCACACGCACTTTTGGTGGCAACCTATGCCGTTATCTCTATTGGGATGGAAGTCGCCCTTTTCAGGACGGTCATCATTCGGTGAGGATCTGCAATGGTGAGGTGTCGAGTTATTCAGGGAATTAACTATATGATCAATGAAGAAAGCACCGGCAACGTCTACGACGATATCCACAGCAATGATGCCGATGAAATGCTGATCAAAGCACAGCTTGCTACCAAGATCGGTGAGGTCATCAAGCAGCGCCGTTTAACGCATGTCAAAGTTTCCGAGTTGACTGGCCTGTCTCAGCCTAAAGTGTCTGCCCTTCTTAAAGGCCAGTTTCGGGGCATCAGCGAATTCAAGATGCTTGAGTCTCTCGCTCGCCTGGGTCGTGATGTACGCATTGTGGTGGGGCCAGCTCGCCCACGCTCTAAACCTGGGCATGTACAGCTTGAGGTATCTTAAACAGCCATTATCTTTTCATATCAAGAGATAACCTCTACTCTCTTACTTTCATGATTTAACTTCATTCTCTTTAAAACAACACCAGCATCTTTACATACTGCATTTAAAATACGGTCTCTTTTCACTCTATCGGCTCTCTCATGGCTTGCGTCATCAAGCTCAAGCGCACAAAATATACTAAAACTACTTTTATCACACATGACATAATCAAAGTGCCATTGTGATATTTGCCAAAAGAGAGACTTATACTCTTTTGTCCACGTCTGATATTTAGTGATATTTGGCTGAACTATATCCACAACCCTTACTTGGCAAAAGATGTAATACTTATCCCCATAGGCTTTTTCTAGAATTTTATACACGCCTTGTTCTGATGCGCTCATCATTTTTGCTTTAGCTACGTATGCACCGCCATCCATTATTAATTTTTCAGAATAATTTTTATCCTTTTTCTCATAACTCTCTTTAAGTTTTTCAATTCGTTTATCTTCCACTTCCTCTTTTACGTCCCTTACAACGCCATCACGCCTATAATTCATTGCGTTTACGTATTGTTTACGCGCTTTATTTTTTCTCTTTTTAGCTACTATTCTTTTGCTTAACAAGCCTTGCAATATTGCTGTACATAACGCGACTATAATTACAAAAACAACAGTTTTAATAAAAAAATCTTCAACGCCTATAAGTGGATTCATTCCATCATTCCCTTCTTTTATTTATTAAGTCGTCGTTTTAAATACTAATCATCCACAACGCTTTATTTCCTTCTGTTCTTATCCACAATGCCTTCCCCCTGAATACCATCTATCCACAATCCGTTGTCCTAGCTAGTACCCGTCCCTGTTTGTTTAATTTCGCGGCGCTTCCTCTCTATCTCATGGCTTCTAAGTGGTTCGCTCACGAAGCCTGCCGGGTTAAGTCATAAGCCAGTGGCTTTGATGACGGCAGTCATAGTACGCAAGGTAGGGTTACCCTTAGGCGATAATGCACGATAAAGGCTTTCTCTTGATAGCTTGGCACGTTCAGCAACGACTGCCATTCCACCTTGGGCCTTCACCACATGGCGGAGCGCCATAAGAAGGGTCGTTTCGCCGCCTTCCTCATCCAACTCATCAAAAGCGGTGCGTAAATAATCGATAGCCATATCAGGGTCTTCTCGAAGCATTGTAATCACAGCATCATCATGGCTTTTCATTTTTTCACCCTCACGATGCGAGAATGGGCTAAAGCATTAGCCAGCCTGCCTCGCATAAATACATCTAAGCAAAAATAGTAGCCTAGAAGCTACAGTGCTGCAGTTAGAACTAAGCATAGCTAGTCAACGCTATGCAGTAAGCCTCGAAAACCGAGGTGGACAAAAAGTGGACAGTTTCAGACATTCAGGAGAGGAAAACTCAAATGACAGGCACAAAAAAAGGCGCCTAAGCGCCTGATTTTTAATGTTTGGTGCCGGTAGCCAGACTCGAACTGGCACACCCGTAAAGGCGGCGGATTTTGAATCCGCTGCGTCTACCAATTCCGCCATACCGGCAATGCGTGCGTAGTATACGTAAATTTCGAGGTAGGTCAATCACATTGACTGACTTTATGCAGCCAAAGCGCTATCCTATGCCGCCTGTTTGATCAACGTTAAGAGTTATACGCCATGCAGCGCGCGGATTTTCATTACGAGCTACCCGACGAATTAATTGCTCGCTACCCTTCTGAACAACGTAGCGACTGCCGGTTGCTGTGCGTGGATGGCCAGAGCGGCGCGTTGGAACATCGCCGCTTTCCTGATCTGCTTGAGCTTCTTGAGCCCGGCGACCTATTGGTGTTTAACGACACCCGCGTGATTCCGGCGCGCCTGCACGGCCATAAGGCCAGCGGCGGCAAGGTGGAGATGCTGCTGGAGCGCCCGCTGGATGCTCACCGTGGCTTGGCGCATATACGCTCGAGTAAATCGCCCAAGCCTGGTACCGAGCTGATTTTCGAGGGCGATGTTCACGCTATTGTAGAAGGCCGCCGTGACGCGCTGTTCGAGCTGCACTTTTTAGGCGATACGCCGATGATCGCGCTGCTTGAAAAGCACGGGCATATGCCACTGCCGCCTTACATTACCCGCGAAGACGAACTCAGCGACCGTGAGCGCTACCAAACGGTCTATGCCCGGCGTGACGGCGCAGTGGCGGCGCCGACCGCCGGGCTGCATTTTGATCAGCCGCTGTTGGATGCCCTTGCCGATAAAGGCATTAACCGTGCCTTTGTCACCCTGCACGTGGGCGCGGGCACTTTTCAGCCGGTGCGCGTCGATAACATCCTTGAACACCATATGCACAGCGAGTGGATTGAGGTCACGGAAGCCACCTGCCAGCAAGTGCGCGAGACCCTAGCGGCTGGCAAGCGAGTGATCGCTGTAGGCACCACCAGCGTGCGCTGCCTGGAAAGCGCCTGCATGAAAAGTAGCGATGGGCAGATCGCGCCTTATAGTGGCGATACCGATATTTTTATCTATCCCGGTTACCAGTGGCGCTGCGTGGATGCTTTAATTACCAACTTCCATTTGCCTGAATCGACACTGTTGATGCTGGTGTCCTCCTTTGTGGGCTACGACACCATCATGCACGCCTACCAACGGGCAGTGGCCGAGCGCTATGCGTTCTTTAGCTATGGCGACGCCATGCTGCTGACCCGCTAGATATTGACTGCTGATTGTTGCCCTGTTTGCCCTGCTCCAGTCGCGCCAAACGAACGAGATTAACGAGTTACCTTTATGCGAAACGAATGCTTTATGCGCTTTGAGCGCTTGGCCGACGATGGCCGCGCCCGCCGTGGCCGCCTCCACTTCCCCCGTGGCACGGTCGAAACCCCGGCGTTTATGCCAGTAGGCACTTACGGCACGGTGAAAGGCATGACGCCGGATTCCGTCAAAGAGATCGGTGCCGAAATCATCTTGGGCAACACCTTTCACCTCTGGCTGCGCCCCGGCACCGAGGTAATTGAAGCCCACGGCGACCTGCACGACTTCGCCCAGTGGGATAAACCGATTCTGACCGACTCCGGCGGCTTCCAGGTTTTTTCCCTGGGTGAGACGCGCAAGATCACCGAGCAGGGCGTGCACTTCCGCTCACCGGTGGATGGCAGCAAAGTCTTTATGGGCCCGGAAGAGTCCATGGCGGTTCAACGTTCGTTGGGCTCCGATGTGGTCATGATCTTTGATGAGTGCACGCCCTACCCGGCCACCTTTGAGGAAGCCGAGAAATCGATGGAGCTGTCGCTGCGCTGGGCCAAACGCTCGCGGGATGCCCACGGCGATTCACCCTCCGCGCTGTTCGGTATTATTCAGGGCGGCATGCATCCTGAACTGCGCGAACGCTCGCTCAAAGGGCTGCTGGAGATCGGCTTTGATGGTTTGGCGATTGGTGGGCTTTCCGTCGGCGAGCCGAAAGAAGAGATGATCAAGGTGCTCGACTACCTGCCCACCTGGATGCCGGATGAGATGCCGCGCTACCTAATGGGTGTCGGCAAACCCGAAGACCTGGTGGAAGGCGTTCGTCGCGGCGTGGATATGTTCGATTGCGTGATGCCCACCCGCAACGCGCGTAACGGCCATCTGTTCACCTCAGAAGGCACGGTCAAAATTCGTAACGCCAAGCACCGTTTTGACACCCGCCCGCTTGACGAAGAGTGCGATTGCCATACCTGCAAGAGTTTCTCGCGGGGCTACCTGCACCACTTAGACCGCTGCAATGAAATGCTCGGCTCAATGCTCAACACCATCCACAACTTACGTTACTACCAGCGTGTGATGGCTGATTTGCGCGCGGCAATTGAAGCGGGTACATTGACGACCTTTGTGGAAGGCTTCTATGCACGGCGCGGCCTGCCAGTGCCTCCCCTTGCTACCTAAAATCTAGCGAATTAATCGCCACGCGCCTTGGCGCGTGGTTTAAACTGTTCGACTATGTTTTTTTGCACCAAGCTTTTAACAACCAAGCTTTTATAACTAAGCCTTTAAAAACCTAAACTTTTTCTAACTCAGGAGCTCTCTACAATGCTGGATTTCTTCATCTCACCAGCCCATGCCCAAGAAGCCGCCGCTGGCGGTGGTATTGCGCAAATCGTCATGCTGGTCGGCTTCGTGCTGATTTTCTACTTCCTGTTGTGGCGCCCGCAAGCCAAACGCGCTAAGCAGCACAAGCAGCTAGTCACCAATCTGGACAAAGGCGATGAGATCGTCATTGGTGGCGGTTTGGTGGGTCGTATCACTAAGGTGAGCGACGAGTTCCTGACCATCGAGATCTCTGAAGGCACCGAAGTTAACGTGCAGAAGAACGCCGTTGCCGCCGTACTGCCTAAAGGCACCATCAAGTCCATCTAAACCTTGCATTACCCCTGCCGAGCCAGTGCCAGCCACCCCGGCAGGGGTGACATGGTATAAATGATGGTGAACTTTGCTGTGCACGGCGAGTCCGTGCACAGCATTCCGTTTGTAATTGAAGGCAGGGCTTGCATGCTCAACCGTTACCCCCTGTGGAAGTATCTGCTGATACTGGTCGTCCTGGTGGTTGGCCTTATCTACTCGCTTCCCAATCTGTTCCCCGAAGATCCCGCTATTCAAATCAGCAGCGCCCAAGGCGATTCGCTGAATGAGCAACAGATAGACCGTGTTGAAACCGCGCTCAGCGAAAACGGCATTGCGATCAAAGCGCTCGAAGAAGAGAACGGTCAGTGGCTCATTCGTTTGCGCCAAGACGATGATCAACTGCCCGCACGCGACATTGCCGCCGACCTTTTAGGCGATGAGGCAACGGTAGCGCTAAACCTTGCTGAAGCAACGCCGGAGTGGCTACAGGCATTCTCTGCTTCCCCCATGACGTTAGGTCTTGATTTGCGCGGTGGCGTGCACTTCCTGCTGGAAGTAGATATGGACGCCGCGCTAACCCAGCGCCTGGAAGTCAACGGCAGTGCCATGCGTGAACTGCTACGTGGTGAGCGTATCCGCTACCGCAATACTGAGGTGGAAGAGCGTTCGCTTTCGATCGATTTCGCCAGCACCGAAGACCGCGACACAGCCCGCAGCCTGATTAGCCGCGACTTTCCTGAGTTTGAATACAGCAGCGAAGGCGATGGCCGCGCTTCAACGCTGGTAATGACGCTTAGCGATCAGTCGGTCAGCGAAATTCAGGATTACGCGATCAACCAGAACTTGACCACCCTACGCAACCGGGTCAATGAACTGGGCGTGGCAGAGCCCATGGTGCAGCGCCAGGGGCCCAACCAAATCGTGGTCGAACTTCCCGGCATTCAAGACACCGTGGCCGCCAAGCGCATTGTAGGCGCAACGGCCAATCTGGAATTCCGCCTGGAAGCCCGCCCCGACACCCCGGAAAACGAAACAGAAACCCTAACGTTTCGTAACGAGCCTGCGCGCACCGCTGAGCTAATGCGCGATGTGATCATTACCGGTGATAGCGTTTCCAGTGCCAGCAACAGTTTCGATGAAAATGGCCGTCCTCAGGTCAATATTGACCTGGATGGCACCGGCGGTACGCTGATGAACCGCGCGACGCGCACCAACATTGGTCGCAACATGGCGGTGCTGTTCATTGAGCACAAGAGCGAAGATACCGTGGTGACCGACCCGGAAACGGGTGAAGAAACCATTGAGCGCGAACCCTATGTTGAGCGCGGCCTAATCAGTCTGGCAACGATTCAAAGCGCCCTGGGTAACAGCTTCCGGATCACCGGTCTGGACTCGCCGACAGAAGCCGCTGAACTTGCGCTACTGCTGCGTTCGGGTTCCCTTGCAGCCCCCATCTACTTCGTGCAAGAGCGCACGATTGGGCCAAGCCTGGGCGCTGAGAATATTGAACGCGGTTTGCTCTCGGTGCAGATCGGTCTGCTGCTGGTCGTGCTGTTCATGCTGGTGCGTTACAAGGTGTTTGGCGTGTTTGCCAACATTGCCCTGGCGCTGAACTTAACGCTGCTGGTCGCGGTGATGTCAATGCTGGGCGCCACGCTAACGCTGCCGGGTATTGCCGGTATCGTGTTGACGCTGGGCATGGCGGTCGATGCCAACGTGCTGATCTTTGAGCGAATACGCGAAGAGCTGCGCAACGGCATGTCGGTGCAACAGGCGATTCAAGCCGGTTATGAGCGCGCCTTCACCTCCATCGTCGACGCCAATATCACCACGCTGCTGGTGGCCGTTATCCTGTTCTCGATTGGCTCCGGCCCGGTGAAAGGGTTTGCCGTCACGCTCTCTATCGGCATTTTGACGTCGCTGTTCACCGCTCTGATGGTGACTCGCGCCATGGTCAACTTGTTCTATGGCAGCAAACCCGTCAAAAAGCTGTGGATCTAATCCACGTGCTTAGCCCAGAACTTAAGAGGTGGTAATGAAACCCCTATCACACCTGCAAATCGACTTTATGGGACGACGCAATATCGCGTTTGTCGTCTCTGCTTTGCTTTTGGTCGTGTCGATTGGCGCCATTCTGTTCCAGCAGCTCAACCTGGGGCTGGATTTCACCGGCGGTACATTGGTTGAGGTGCGTTATGGCGCTGCGCCCTCACTTGATGCTATTCGTGTGCTGCTTGAAGAGAGCGGTTTCCAAGATGTCTCCGTGCAGACCTTTGGGGCGTCAACAGAAGTATTGATCCGCTTACAACAAGCGTTTGATGCCGATGTCGGTGGCGAAGTCGTCAACTTGCTGCGTAATGATGGCGATACGGTCAATCTAGTGCGCTCTGAGTTTGTTGGCTCCCAAGTCGGTGACCAACTCCGCGATCAAAGCGGCCTGGGCCTGCTGGTGGCCCTTGGCGTGGTGATGCTCTACGTGGCCTTCCGCTTTCAGTACAAGTTTGCGATTGGCGCACTGCTGGCACTGCTGCATGACGTGATCATTGTGGTGGGCGTTTTCGCGCTGTTTCAGCTCGATTTCGACCTCACCGTGCTCGCAGCAATCCTAGCGGTTATCGGCTACTCGTTGAACGATACCATCGTGGTTTATGACCGTGTGCGCGAGGCCATCCGCACCTCGCGCATCGACGATATGCCGCAGATCTTCAACGAAGCGATTAACGCCACGCTCTCGCGCACCCTCGCAACCTCGGGCACCACTATTCTGGTGCTGCTTGCGCTACTGCTGCTGGGCGGGGATATGATTGAGAACTTTGCCATTGCGCTGCTGGTCGGCATCGTCGTGGGTACGTTCTCTTCTATCTATATTGCCGCGGCGCTGCTGCTACCGCTGAAGCTGTCGCGGGAAGATTTGATTCCCACCAAGAAAGAGCTTGATGAAGAAGAGGAGGAGTTGCCTTAACGGCTCGTCCATTTAGATGGCTTCTTTAGCCGACAAAAAAGCCCCTGCTGGGTTACCAGCAGGGGCTTTTTTCATCTTTACAGCTTTTATCTTTAAAAGCTCAGCATTGCTGCTTAAAAGTGTGGCGTTAGCTGCTTGATCAGTGCTTTATAAAGACGCGGCCCAGCAGCCATTAACTGCCCTTCCACTTTCACCGAGGGCTGGCCATCCGGCGTGCCCATCAAGGCGCCTGACTCTTTCAGGAACAGGGTGCCTACCAGCATGTCCTGCTCTTCCAAGCCGAGCACGAAAGCACTGTCCACTCGCCCAGTGGCTAACTCACACAAATCCAGCAACCCACAGCCTGTTGCCAGCAGGTTTTCTACCTGTGGGGCAAGCTGCTGTGAAACGGTTAGATAGGCAGGCAAATTACGCGGACGCAGCCAAACTTCCGGCAGGCTCATGGCCATGCGCGTACCGCTGATGGCGGTCGGCTTGCTAACACGCATGCGCTTGTCATTGTGCTGGGCACCGCGACCGCGGCTGGCGATATATTCGTCGTCGGAGAACGGGCAGATAATCACTGCGTGCTCGGGACGACCTTTGACTAGACACACCACTGAGAGTGCAAAGCCCTTACCGGCAACGGCTAAGTTGGAGTAGCCGTGCATCGGTTCAATTTTCCAGACGGTATCCGCGCCTTCGCCTTCACCCGCGCGATGTGGCGTAAAGCGGCCGGTCACACCGTGCTGGGGGTAACCGCGCTCCAACTGCTGAACAATCGTCGCCTCGGCCTTGCGCGCTGTCTCATCGAGCAGGCGATCAAGGTTAAATTCATCGTGAGCGTTTTCAATACGTTCGCGTACGCGCAGAAAGTGTTCAACAGCGCCACGCGCAGCGCGCAGCGTAAATTGGACCATCGGATTCATGGTTGGGCCTTGTGACAGTGATGTTAAAGAACGTGATGCTAATAATAGAGCATAAGTAGGCACAGGTGCCGCCTTTGGCGCGCAATTCTAGCAGACCACTCTCGGGCATGCCATCGACTCATGCTAGACTGCGCGTTTTACGCATTTAATGATCCCTTGTTTTTATTAACAGGGCCTCATTAGCAGGATCTTATTAACCGGATCTTATTAACAAAGACTATTTACCGAGCCTTATCATGCTTGAGCGCATTCGCATTGTTCTTATCGGCACTAGCCACCCTGGCAATATCGGCGGCGTGGCACGCGCCATGCACAATATGGGCTTGGCAGATTTAGCCCTTGTTGCCCCCCGCTGCGAGGTCATTACCCAGGACAGCATTTCCCGCGCGTCCGGCGCTGACCACCTGCTTCATCAAGCCAGTGTGCACGCTAATCTTGAAGAAGCAGTGGCTGATTGCACCCTGGCCGTGGGCGCCAGTGCGCGCTCACGCACCCTGCCATGGCCGATGCTCTCACCGCGAGAATTAGCCGACCGGCTGCCCGCCGAGTGCCAAACGGCTGAGTCACGCGTGGCGTTGGTGTTTGGCCGCGAGGACAGCGGCCTGACCAATGCTGAGCTACAGCGCTGTCATGCTCACGTGCATATTCCGACTAATGCCGATTTCAGCTCGCTCAATTTGGCGGCGGCGGTGCAGGTGCTTGCCTATGAGTGTCGCATGGCTTGGCTAAGCCAGGCGGATGCGCCTTCAGCGACGCCGAGCGATAACGATGATCTGGCCACTCACGCGGAGCTTGAGCGCTATTTTGAGCATTTGGAGCGCACGCTGATCGGTATCGACTTTCATGACCCCGATCAGCCGCGGCAACTGATGGCGAGACTGCGCCGCTTGTATCTGCGCGCCCGTCCGGAGCGGATGGAAATGAATATTCTGCGTGGAATACTGTCGGCCACCGAGAAGGCCGCCAACACCAAGCAAACCAAGTCATAATTGATTAGGCTTGAAGATGCTGACTTGAAGACGCTATCTAACGCCCCCACGTTGAAGGTCTGTTTAGTTATCTTCATGCGATGCACTTAGTTGAGTGACTGCACCTCTACCGCCCAAGGATCACCTCATGTTTCAACGTCTACGTGAAGACATCAACAGCGTATTTGACCGCGACCCAGCCGCACGTAACTTTCTTGAGGTGCTGACCAACTACCCCGGCCTGCACGCTCTACTGCTGCATCGCTGCGGCCACTGGCTGTGGAAAAAAAACCTCAAATGGCTAGCGCGGACGCTATCGACGTTTTCACGCTGGCTGACCGGTATCGAGATCCACCCGGGCGCCACCATCGGACGACGCTTTTTCATCGACCACGGCATGGGCGTGGTGATTGGTGAAACGGCTCAGGTCGGCGATAACGTCACGCTGTACCAGGGAGTTACGCTAGGCGGCACCAGTTGGAACAAGGGCAAGCGCCACCCGACGCTGGGCGATGGAGTGATTGTCGGCGCGGGCGCCAAGATACTGGGCCCCTTCACCGTGGGCGCCGGAGCCAAAATTGGCTCTAACGCGGTGGTGACGAAAGAAGTACCGCCGGGCGCCACAGTGGTCGGTATTCCCGGTAAAATTGTCAAACGCACCGACCCTGATGTGGAAGAGGCGCTGGATGTCGACCCCGCCCGTCGCGAGGCTATCTGCCAGAAATTTGGCTTTGATGCTTATGGTGTCAGCCAGGATATGCCCGACCCCGTAGCCCGCTCAATGCAGGCCATGCTCGACCATATGCACGCCGTGGATGAACGTATTGAGCGCATGTGCTCAACCCTGCGCAAGCTAGACGACAACTACCGTGACGGCCAGCTCCCGGCGCTACGCGAAGAAGATTTTGCCGGCATTCTGGATGAGCACGACACCGGCTGCCCAGGCGTTGGCAAACGCTCGGCGACACCGCCATCAGCTAAGCAAGAGGATGGGCAAGAGACCGAGCAAGAAACACTGCCGCCGCGTAATGGTTGACCAAAGCACTCAGGTTTTCCCATAATGGCAACACATTTGCCGTCAGTGCGCTGAGCGTTCAGCGTCGAGGGGCTTGCCATGCGCTTGACCACCAAAGGCCGTTACGCCGTTACCGCCATGCTCGATTTAGCCTTGCATGCCCACAACGGCCCGACCAGCCTAAGCGATATCTCCCAGCGCCAAGAGATATCGCTCTCCTATTTAGAGCAGCTTTTTGCTCGCCTGCGCCGTGCAGGCTTGGTCAACAGCGTACGCGGCCCAGGTGGCGGGTATCTGCTGTCACAACCTGCGGAAGAGATTAGCGTTTCCAAGGTGATTGACGCAGTGAATGAAAGCGTTGATGCCACCCGCTGCCAAGGGCTTTCCGACTGCCAGCAGGGCGACACCTGCCTAACGCACCATTTGTGGTGCGAGCTTTCTGTTCAGATACGTCACTTTCTTGACGACATGACGCTGGCACAACTGATGTTGCGTCCTGATGTCATACGTATTGCGACACGACAGAAACAGCGTGCCGAGGCAGGGATTCTCGCCTCCTCACCCTGACCCAAGACACATACCCAATTACCCTGACCGATCAACCGCCGGAACGTAACGATGACCACACCCACGCTGCCCATTTACCTGGATTACGCCGCCACCGCGCCGGCGGATGCCCGCGTGGTTGAGGTTATGCAGCGCTACCTAACGGTTGACCAGCTATTCGCCAACCCGGCTTCGCGCAGCCATATGTTAGGTTGGCAGGCAGAACAGGTGGTTGAGCAGGCCCGCCGCCAAGTGGCCGACGCGATTGGCGCCGACCCACGAGAAATTGTCTGGACCAGCGGTGCCACCGAAGCGGACAACCTGGCGCTGATCGGCTTTATGCGCGCTAACCGCGAGCGCGGCCTACACTTGGTGACCTCGACGATTGAGCATAAAGCCATCGTAGACACGGCCCATGCATTGGAAAAAGAGGGGTTTGAGGTGACGTGGCTCACGCCTGGGCGGGATGGCTGTATTCAGCCTGAAAAGCTGCGCGAAGCCATGCGCGACGATACTGCACTGGTCTCACTCATGGCGGTTAATAATGAGCTGGGCAGCATCAACGATATTGCCGCCTTGGCAGCCATTGCTCATGAGTTTGGTGCGGTCTTTCATACCGATGCCGCCCAGGCGGTAGGTCGCATCCCCTTAGACGTAATGGCCCAGCAGATTGACCTGATGTCGCTCTCTGGGCACAAGACCTACGGCCCCAAAGGCGTCGGCGCGCTATATGTGAAGCGCCACCCAGACATTCGCGTAGAGGCATTGATCCATGGCGGCGGTCACGAACGCGGCATGCGTTCCGGCACGCTACCGACGCACCAAATTGCTGGCATGGGCGAAGCTTTCGCGCTGATGCAGCAGCAGTACGATGACGACAACGCTCACATTAGCCGTTTGCAGCAGCGTTTTTTGCGCGGACTTGAAGGCGTTGAAGGTGTTTTTGCTAACACACCACTAGATAATGCGGTTCCCAACATTCTCAACCTGGCGTTTGAAGGCGTCGACGGTGAGTCATTACTGATGGCGCTGCGCGATGTAGCGGTCTCTACTGGCTCCGCGTGCAACTCGGCAAGCGTTGACCCTTCTTATGTACTGCTTGGCATCGGCACGCCCCGCTCGCTGGCGCTCTCGTCGCTGCGCTTTAGCTTCGGGCGTTTTACTACCGAAGCAGAAATCGATCATGCGCTAACGCTCATACGCCACGCGGTGAGCGGTTTACGTACACCGCCCGGTTAAGCGGCTGACTATTTTTAAGGAGAACGCCTCATGGCAACACTCAACATTACCCCGGCTGCCGCACAACAGATTCGTCATGTGCTTGATGAGCGCGGACAAGGCCTAGGCCTACGCGTTTCGGTCAAGCCAAGCGGTTGCTCCGGCTACAGCTACGTACTCGATTTCGCCGACACCGTTAGCGAAGAAGAAGTCCATTTTCAAGAGCACGGCGCCAGTGTCTATGTGGCGCCCGATGCGGTCGAGATGCTCAACGGTAGCGAAGTGGATTATGTCAGCGAAGGTTTAAACCGCTTTTTCCGCTTCAACAACCCTAACGTCAAAGACGAATGCGGTTGCGGCGAAAGCTTTACTGTTTAGCCTTTGCGCGGACAGCTCTCATCACCGGTATTCATCCCCCGGCTTAAGCGTTATAATCGCGCCCCTGAATACCTAACATCAGGCCGCCGGGTACTCCCGTACGCTTGTGAAACGCTAGCTGCTGAAATGCTATTAGCCGAATTATTTTCTAGGCCGCCCCGGCTTTCTGGGGCGGCAATTTTGCTTAGCCCCCATTTATGGAGACCATTTACATGGCTACTGAACGCACTCTTTCTATCATCAAGCCTGATGCCGTTGCTAAAAATGCGATCGGTGAGATCATCGCCCGCTTTGAAAAAGCCGGCCTGAACGTTGTTGCCGCGAAGATGGTTCACCTCTCTGAAGAGAAGGCTGGCGGTTTCTACGCAGAGCACAAAGAGCGTCCTTTCTTTAAAGATCTGGTCGGTTTCATGACCTCTGGCCCGGTCGTTGTACAAGTGCTTGAAGGTGAAGGCGCCATCGCTAAAAACCGTGATCTGATGGGCGCAACTAACCCGAAAGAAGCAGCACCAGGCACTATTCGCGCTGATTTTGCGGAAACAATCGATGCGAACGCTGTCCATGGTTCTGATTCTCCGGAAAGCGCTGAGCGCGAAATTAGCTACTTCTTTGGCAACGACGAAATCTGCCCGCGCTAAGCCTTTCAGGTAGCGCCGCCGCATCTACTTCCGTTGCCGGCCATTTTGCGGGGGCCTCGCCCCCGCCCCTTTCTAAAACGCTGACCGCCATGACCACCACTGTAGCCCAACATACGCCCGCCCCCCGTACTGACGCTGATAGCTCAGACGCCGCCAGCACGCCTGCTGCCAAAGCGACGCCTGAACGTCACAACCTGCTTGGCATGTCCCGCGAGCAGATGGAAGACTTCTTTCTGTCGATTGGCGAAAAGAAATTCCGTGCTGCGCAGCTGATGAAGTGGATTCACCAGGAAGGCAGTGATGACTTTGCTGCCATGACGAATCTCTCCAAGCCACTGCGTGAAAAACTGGCGCGGGTAGCTGAAATTCGTGGCCCAGCGGTGATCTACGAAGGCACCTCTAGCGACGGCACGCGTAAGTGGGTGCTTGAGGTAGAAGATGGCAGCTACGTCGAAACGGTGTTGATCCCGGCCGAAAACGGTAAACGCCGTACGCTGTGTGTCTCCTCCCAGGTGGGCTGTTCGCTGGATTGCAGTTTTTGCTCGACCGGCAAACAGGGATTTCAGCGCAATTTAACCGCCGCTGAAATTATCGGCCAGGTATGGGTCGCCCAGCGTAGCGTTGGCCCGCGTCGCGATACGGCCAACCGCCCAGTCACCAACGTGGTAATGATGGGCATGGGCGAGCCCCTGCTTAACTTTGATAACGTCGTGCCCGCCATGAAGCTGATGCTTGACGACAACGGCTATGGCTTATCCAAACGCCGCGTGACGCTGTCGACTTCCGGTGTGGTACCGATGATCGACAAGCTCGGCGATGAAATGGATGTCAGCTTAGCGATTTCGCTGCACGCCTCCAATGATGAGTTGCGTAATACGCTGGTGCCCATCAACCGCAAATATAATATTCGTGCGCTGCTGGATGCGTGCCATCGCTACCTTGCCAAGTGCCCGGACAATCGTCAGGTCACGATCGAATATACGCTGATCAAAGACATCAACGATCAGCAGGAACACGCTGAGCAGCTCGCGGCACTGCTTAAAGAGCTGCCGTGTAAGATCAATCTGATTCCCTTTAATCCGTTCCCCAACTCAGGGTACGAAAAGCCATCGCGCAACCAAGTCATGCGTTTTCAGCAGTGGTTGTACGATTTGAATTACAACGCCACGGTCAGAACGACCCGCGGTGAAGATATCGACGCCGCCTGTGGCCAACTCGTTGGTCGCGTGAAAGACCGCACCAAACGCAGCGAACGCTATATTCAGTCGGTACAGCTTGATGCTGACTAAACGTAAACAGGGCTTATCTTGACTTCCGCCTAGCACGGCGCTTTGATGGTCACGGTTTTTATGTAGCATCAGGTTAGTTGTTGGACGTTCACCACAAGAGGATTTACATGATCGCTCACCGCAGGCGCCTACACCCATCACGGGTGCCCATGCTAGCCGTTCTTATCGGCAGCCTGTGGCTAGTCGGCTGTGCTTCGTCCAGTACCCAGACATCTCAGGCCAACCCAGCGGCGGCAGACGCCTATACCCAATTAGGCGTTGCTTACCTGGAACGTAACAATCTTCCTCGCGCACTCAATGCACTGGACCGGGCATTAGAGATTGCCCCACGCCATGCAGAAGCATTGCAAGCACTAGCGCTGGTTTACCAACGCCAGGGCGAGAGCGCGCTTGCCAACGACTATTTTCAACAGGCGGTTAATGCTGAGCCGGATTACACACGCGCCCGCAACAACTATGCGGCGTTTTTATACGGGCAGGGCAATTTCAACGCTGCCTGCGAACAGTTAGAGACCGCATCCGAGGATGCCCAGTACGCCAACCGTGCCCAGCTATTTACTAATTTAGGGCAGTGTTATCTGGCACTGGAAGAATTTGATAAAGCGCGCGCTCGGTTGGAGCGCGCGCAGAGTATTGATCCGCGTAATGCACGCGGCTATTTAATGTTAGCTGAACTCGAATATTCGCAGGGCCATTACACTCAGGCCTGGGCGCCGCTGCAAACCTATTTACAGCTCGCCGAGCCCGACCAAGCAGCGCTAAGAATGGCGGTTGATATCGCCCACGCACGCGGCGAGCATGATGTTGCCGCCGAATACCAGCGCTTGCTAGGCAACGACTGACTGATTGACGCCCTGATCACCGCTTATTTAATGAAGGATGCTCAGCCATGAGCGATACACAGTCACAAGAAAACATTATCGATAGTCCTAACACTACTGGTAGCGCTTCGCCTGGCGAACTGCTTGCTCGCCAACGCGAGCAGCTCGGCATTCCACTCACCGATGCGGCCCGAGCGCTAAATCTGCGCCCCGCCGTGGTGGAAGGGCTTGAGCAAGATGATTATCAAGAGATACCCGTCGCCGCTTATCGGCGCGGCTATCTGCGCTCTTACGCCAGATACCTGGGAATGGATGACCGGCTGGTGCTTGAGGCGTATCAAGCCCGCAGTGGCGGTACCGACACCGAACGCAAAGTGACGCCTGTCTCTACCGCCAGGCCGCCCTCCCGCGTTGGCGCTTGGCTATTTAAGCTGGTTACCCTGTTAGTGATCGTCGGCCTTATCGCCGTGACCGTGATGTGGTGGCAAAGCCGAGGCGGCAACGAGCCGCCGGGCTTTGGCTCCACTTCCACGGAAGAGACCGCTCCCGGCTCTGCAGAGCCAGCAGGTGAACCAGCTGACGCAGAAGAGAGCTCTGATTCGAGCTTTACCAGTGGCGACGAAAGCGCGTCGCTGCAAAGCGATGCTGCTCGCGTTACACCTACAGTTTCACAAGACCAAGCCCCCAGCGCGCAAGATGACGCTGACGCCATTGCTGGGCTAGATGAGCCACTGCAGGATAGCGACAATAGCGCTGCCAATGAAAATGATGAACTCAGCACTACTGCAGAAACTGATAGCGAAGAGACGAGTAGTGAAGAAAGCAGTACTGAGCAGAATGGCGCTGACAGCGAGCAAACCGCCGCTGCAGAGCCAGCTACCAATGCCAATGTGCTTGAGCTGACGTTTAACGAGCAGTCGTGGACTGAAATTTTTGATGCCACCAACCAGCGCGTTTTCGTTGGTCTACAAACGCCCGGCACCTCGACAAGCGTCGAAGGTGAACCCCCTTTTCGTTTAACCGTGGGTAATGCCACCGGCGTTGAACTGCGCTACCAAGGCGAGGAAGTTGATCTTCCCGCCCGCGCAGGCGCCAACAATGTTGCCCGATTCACCTTGGGAGAGTGACCCGTCCTATGCACGCCCCTTCTCCGATAAAACGCCGCCATTCCCGTCAGATTCAGGTTGGAAATGTAGCCGTGGGCGGTGATGCGCCCATTGCCGTACAAAGCATGACCAACACCAACACTCTGGATGTGGCCGCGACCGTAGCGCAAATTCAGCAGCTGGAAAAAGCCGGTGCCGATATCGTGCGCGTCTCCGTGCCAGATATGGACGCCGCCGAAACCTTTGGCCAGATCAAAAAGCTGGTCAATGTCCCGCTGGTTGCCGACATCCATTTTGATTACAAAATTGCCCTGCGCGTTGCCGAGTTAGGCGTCGACTGCCTGCGCATCAACCCAGGCAACATCGGCCGCGAAGACCGCGTGCGCGCGGTGGTAAGTGCGGCCCGTGACAATGGGATTCCGATTCGCATCGGCGTCAACGCGGGCTCGCTTGAAAAAGACCTGCAAAAGAAATACGGCGAGCCAACGCCTGCCGCGCTGGTGGAATCCGCCATGCGCCATATCGACTACCTTGATCGCCTCGATTTCCAAGAATTCAAGGTCAGCGTAAAAGCCTCAGACGTGTTTATGGCGGTCGCCGCCTACCGCGACCTTGCCGTGCGCATTGAACAGCCGCTGCACCTGGGCATTACCGAAGCCGGTGGGCTGCGCTCAGGCACGGTGAAATCATCGATTGGCCTGGGCATGCTACTGATGGACGGGATCGGCGACACGATCCGTGTATCGCTGGCCGCTGATCCGGTGGAAGAGATTAAAGTCGGCTTCGATATGCTGCGAAGCCTCAAGCTGCGCTCTAAAGGGATTAACTTTATTGCCTGCCCCAGCTGCTCACGCCAGAATTTCGACGTCATCAGCACCATGAACCAGCTCGAAGAGCGGTTAGAAGATGTGATGACGCCGCTAAACGTCTCGGTAATTGGCTGCGTGGTCAACGGCCCCGGCGAAGCCAAAGAGACCGATATTGGCCTGACCGGCGGTAGCCCCGCCAACCTGGTCTATATCGATGGAAAACCGGCCAGCAAGCTACGTAACGACCACTTGGTCGACGACCTGGAGCAGCTGATTCGCGAGAAAGTGCGCGAAAAACAGCAGCAGCAAGACGCTATGATTGCCCGCAGCGTTTAATCGCTGGGGCTAGCTGCCAGCCTGGGCAACCAGCGCTAACTGGCAGAATAAGGAGTTTTCATTGAGCAAGTCCGCCGTTAAAAAGATTCAAGCCATCCGTGGTATGAACGACTTATTGCCCAGCGACAGCCCGCGCTGGCAATTTTTTGAAGCCAAAGTACGCCAGCTCATGCTGCGCTACGGCTTCAACGAAATTCGCACGCCGATTGTTGAGCAAACCGCGCTGTTTGCGCGCTCTATTGGCGAAGTGACCGATATTGTCGAAAAAGAGATGTACACCTTCGACGATCGCAACAGCGAAAGTTTGACGCTGCGCCCTGAAGGCACCGCCAGCTGCGTGCGTGCGGCAATGGAACACGGCCTGCTGTATAACCAAACCCAGCGGTTGTGGTATCAGGGTCCCATGTTCCGTTACGAGCGCCCGCAAAAGGGCCGCTATCGCCAGTTTCACCAAATTGGTGTCGAGGCCTTCGGTTTTGATGGCCCGGATATCGACGCTGAGGTGATTCTGCTTTCGGCGCGACTTTGGAAAGAGCTGGGGCTAATGGAGCACGTTACCCTTGAGCTGAATTCGTTGGGCTCATCTGAGGCGCGTGCGGCCTATCGCGACACGCTGGTAGCCTATTTTGAACAGCACCATGATGTGCTTGATGAAGACTCCAAACGCCGCCTAACCAGCAACCCGCTGCGCATTCTTGACTCCAAAAATCCGGCCATGGCCGAAATGCTGGATGCCGCGCCGCAGTTGATGGATCACTTGGACGTGGAATCCCGCGAACACTTCGAGCAGCTCACCAAGATGCTTGAAGCGGCAGGTATAGATTATGTGATCAATCCCCGCCTAGTGCGTGGGCTCGACTACTACTGCCGCACCGTGTTCGAGTGGACTACTACCGCACTGGGCAGCCAAGGTACTGTTTGCGCAGGCGGCCGCTACGACGGCTTGGTCGAGCAATTGGGCGGCAAACCTACGCCTGCTGTCGGCTTTGCCATGGGCATTGAGCGGCTGATTCTGCTGCTCGACACCCTGGAACTGATTCCTCAGGGTGCGCTCGGCGGCTGCGATGTGTATGTGCTCCCGATGGACGATAACGCTACCACGGCGGCGATCACGCTGGCTGAGAATTTGCGCGGTGAACTGCCTGAACTGCAACTGCAACTTCACTGCGGGGGCGGCAGTTTTAAAAGCCGGATCAAAAAAGCCGATAAGAGTACCGCCTCCATGGCGATCCTGCTCGGCGAAGATGAGATTGCACAGCAGTCGGCAACGCTCAAGTTTTTACGCGATGACCGCGAACAGCAGCGTGTGCCGTTAGCCCAACTAGGGTCTACGCTGCGTGAGCTATTAGCCCCTGGCGCTTAAGCCCACGTCTCGCGTAACCCCTGCAGGCGCCGTGCCTGCTACATACGACTGTTTTTGCCTACTGTTTGTGCCTACGAACATTGAGAAATAGGAGCCCGCCCGTGGTGGAGCTGAGAAGCGAAGAAGAGCAGCTAGACGCGGTAAAGCGCTGGTGGAAAGAGAACGGCATGTCGTTGATTGCAGGCGCTGTCCTGGCGGCGGCGGGGGTATTCGGCTGGAATGCTTGGCAGAACTATCAGCAAGGTCAGTCAGAAGCCGCTTCCATGCGTTACCAGCAGTTGGTCAATATGACCGCTGGTAACGAGCTTGAAGACGACCAACTGGCAAGCGCGCGTGAAATGGTCGTCGAACTGACCGACGAGCATGGCGACACGCTCTATGCTGAACTCGCCCTACTGCTTGATGCTCGCTTAGCGGTGCAGCAAGGCGACCTTGAAGGTGCGCGTACCGCGCTTGAAAGTGCTGCCGAATCATCTCGCCGTTACGTGCAGAGCCTGGCATGGCTGCGCTTAGCACGTGTAGAGCTTGCCGATGGCAACCCCACTCAGGCACATGCACTGCTGGACGAGCCGATCAGCGACGCCCTGGCAGCCCAACGGGCGAATGTGCGGGGCGATGCCTTTGCTGCTCAAGGCGACACTGACGCGGCCCGTGATGCCTGGGAGACCGCGATGGAAGTGTCACAAACCCAAGACCAGCCGCTTTACGGCGTGCAGTTCAAGCTTGACGATCTCGGCGCTGAGGAGGCGACACAATGACTATGAGCACTGTAATTAATCGGGGCATTTCCAAACAGCTGGCACGAGTAAGTGTGGGTGCACTGACGCTGGCACTGCTGGCCGGTTGCGCCAGCAAAGGCGAACCCGCTTTTACGCCCAAAGAGCTGCGTAGCTTCGACGAGACCTCCTCGCTAAACACCCAATGGAAGCGTACCGTAGGCGATGGCTTAGGCCACGCTCGCTACCCCATTGCACCTGCCCGTGAAGGCGATACTGTGTTTGCCGCCGACGTCGAAGGGGTGGTGATGGCCATGAATGCCAACAGTGGCGATGTTGAGTGGGAAATCGATCTCGATACCACCATCTCCAGCGCGTTAACGGCGATTGCCGGTCAGGTTTATCTGGCGACCGGTAACGGCGAGGTCATTGCGCTGGACCAAAATGATGGCAGCGAAAGCTGGCGTTCACGGGTCTCTAGTGAAGTGCTTGCCGCGCCTCAGGCCAATCAGCAACTGCTAGTCGTGCAAAGTGTCGATGGCCGCGTGACAGCCTTGGATCGCGCCAGCGGCCAAGAGCGCTGGGTATACACCAGTTCGCAACCTTCACTCACCCTGCGCGGCACAGGCACGCCGATGGTGATTGACCCGGTTAGTTTTGTCGGCCTGGCCAATGGCCGTCTCGCCACGCTGGATAACCGCAGTGGCCAACCGCTATGGGATATGCAGATTGCCACGCCGCAGGGGCGTAGCGAAGTTGAGCGTCTGGTTGATCTTTCCGGCCAGCCGATCATCAGCCCCGATGGCCGCCTGTTCGTGACCAGCTACAATGGCCGCGTTGTGGCGCTTGAAGCCACCCAAGGCGATCTACTCTGGGAAGCAAACCTGTCTAGCCGCCATACGCCCATCCTGGTCGGCGATTTACTGTTTGTGGTTACCGATAACAGCCAAGTAGTCGCGTTAGATGCTAACAGTGGCCGTGAAATCTGGCGTAATGACGACCTGCAAGACCGCTGGTTGACCGCGCCCGCCTTTGCCGATGGCCGCTTGGTCGTGGGCGATTTTGACGGTTATCTTCACCTGATTGACGCTCGTGAAGGCAATATTGTAGGACGCACTCGCGTGCACAGCTCGGGCATTACCGTTCGCCCGGTCACTGA